>CADCUK010000071.1 GCA_902805865.1 uncultured Nocardioidaceae bacterium
ACGCGGTCGCCGGGGCGCTGGTCCCCGGCGGGCTCGTCTGCGCCTACGTCGCGACGACCACCCAGCTCGGACGCGTCGTGGAGACGCTCCGGGCCCACGGCGGCTTCACCGAGCCGCAGCCGTGGGAGACGCTGCAGCGGGACTGGCACGTCGAGGGGCTGGCGATCCGGCCGGGCCACAAGATGATCGGGCACACCGGCTTCCTGGTCACCGCCCGCCGCATGTCGCCGGGTCAGCGGCCACCGGTCAAGAAGCGGCGCCCGGCGCCCGGCGCGTACGGCGTCGACTACGACGGTCCCCGTCCGGCCGGGCTGCCGCCGACGGTCGTCGAGGAGCCGTACGACGAGTAGCCGGCTCGTCGCCGCCAAGAACTCGTAACGATCCAGTCGCGACACATGACCAAAGACTGTGCCGTCCTTTCCGCGGGCGAGTAGGTTGAAAATCCAGTGCAGCGCACCGGCGGAGGTGAACGCCATGTCCATGTCAGCAAGCGGTTCCGGCGGGTCCGGACGAGCTCCCGAGGACTGGCAGGCCCAGGTCGGGTACCTGCAGGACGAGGTCGAGGAGCTCCGGCGCCGCCTCCTGGAGTCGCCAGGGTCGTCGCGGATGGTCGAGCAGCGGCTGGCTGACACCCAGCGCTCCCTGGCCGCGGTGACCTCGCAGAACGAGCGGCTCGCCCAGACGCTGCGTGAGGCCCGCGACCAGATCCTCACGCTGAAGGAGGAGGTCGACCGGCTCGCCCAGCCGCCGTCCGGCTTCGGCGTCTTCCTCCAGCGCAACGAGGACGACTCGATCGACGTCTTCACCGGCGGCCGCAAGCTGCGGGTGCAGGTCAGCCCCTCGGTCGACCTCGACGACCTCCGCAAGGGCCAGGAGGTCATGCTCAACGAGGCGATGAACGTCGTCGCTGCCCTGAAGTTCGAAGAGGTCGGCGAGACCGTGATGCTCAAGGAGATTCTCGCCGACGGCGACCGGGTGCTCTGCATCGCGAACGCCGACGAGGAGCGGATCGCCCGCATCGCCGACCCGCTCAAGGACCAGCCGATCCGCGCCGGCGACACGCTGCTGTACGACGCCCGGTCCGGCTACGTCTACGAGCGGATCCCGAAGTCCGAGGTCGAGGAGCTCGTGCTCGAGGAGGTCCCCGACATCGCCTACGAGAGCATCGGCGGTCTCAAGGGCCAGATCGACGCGATCCGGGACGCCGTGGAGCTGCCGTACCTGCACCCCGACATGTTCCTCGAGCACGAGCTGAAGCCGCCGAAGGGCGTCCTGCTCTACGGTCCTCCCGGCTGCGGCAAGACGCTGATCGCCAAGGCCGTGGCGAACTCGCTGGCCAAGAAGGTCGCCGAGCGCACCGGGCAGGAGGGGCGCAGCTACTTCCTCAACATCAAGGGCCCCGAGCTGCTCAACAAGTACGTCGGCGAGACCGAGCGTCACATCAGGCTGGTGTTCCAGCGCGCCCGTGAGAAGGCGTCGCAGGGCACCCCGGTCATCGTCTTCTTCGACGAGATGGACTCGCTCTTCCGCACCCGTGGCTCAGGTGTCTCCTCCGACGTGGAGAACACGATCGTCCCGCAGCTGCTCAGCGAGATCGACGGCGTCGAGACGCTGGAGAACGTGCTGGTCATCGGCGCCTCGAACCGCGAGGACATGATCGACCCGGCGATCCTGCGACCCGGCCGGCTCGACGTGAAGATCAAGATCGAGCGTCCGGACGCGGAGTCGGCGCGCGACATCTTCAGCAAGTACCTCACCGCCAACCTGCCGCTGCACCCCGACGACCTCCGTGAGTTCGGCGGGGACCGCGACGCCTGCGTGGCCGGGATGATCCAGGCCACCGTCGAGCGGATGTACACCGAGAGCGAGGAGAACCGGTTCCTCGAGGTGACCTACGCCAACGGCGACAAGGAGGTCCTGTACTTCAAGGACTTCAACTCGGGCGCGATGATCCAGAACATCGTCGACCGGGCCAAGAAGATGGCGATCAAGGACCTGCTCGACCACGACCAGAAGGGCATCCGGGTGCAGCACATGCTGCAGGCCTGCGTGGACGAGTTCAAGGAGAACGAGGACCTGCCGAACACGACCAACCCCGACGACTGGGCACGCATCTCCGGCAAGAAGGGCGAGCGGATCGTCTTCATCCGCACGCTCATCACCGGCAAGCAGGGCACCGAGCCGGGCAGGTCGATCGACACGGTGTCGAACACGGGCCAGTACCTCTGATCGTCGCCGCTGGCTGAGCTTGCTCCTCAGTCAGCGGGGTCGGTGACGTCGGCGACGGTCGCCCCGAGCGCCGCCACCAGCTCGTCGGCGTCGACGGTCAGCGCCACGCCGTGGTCGCCCCCGCCGATCGACACGGGGCCGGTCATGGAGGCGTCGGCGACGACGGGCCAGGCGTGGGTGCTGCCCAGCGGCGTGATCGTGCCGCGGACGTAGCCGGTGACCTCGAGGGCGACGTCAGCGCTCGGCATGGAGAGCCGGTTGACCCCGAGCAGGGCACGCAGCTTCGGCCACGCGATCTCGCGGTCACCGGGCACCATCACGAAGCGGTAGTCGTCGTCGGTGACCCGGACCACCAGCGTCTTGATGACCTGTCGCGGGGCGACGCCCCTGGCTGCGGCCGCCTCCTCGAGGGAGCGGACCGGACCGTGCCGCACGACGTCGTGGGCCAGCCCGAGCTCCTCGGCCGCAGCGGCCGCCCGGCTCTCCGACGCGCTCACGACAGGGAGCTCGCCGAGCCCTGGTAGACGAACGTGAACGGCTTCGCGACCGCCGGCCCGGGAAGGTAGAACGTCTCGACGTCGGGTGGTGCGAACCCGGCGGCGGTGAGGTCCTGCACCGGGTCGCGGGTCAGGTGGCAGCCGCCACCGATCCGCCGCTGCACCGGCTCCAAGCGACGCTGCCAACGCTGGACCGAGGCGTCCGGTGCCCGCCCGTGCTCCACGAAGTGGACGCTGCCACCCGGCTTGAGCACCCGTTGCGCCTCGGCGAGAGCCGCGACCTGGTCCGGGATCGTGCACAGCACGAAGGTCAGCAGGACGTGGTCGAAGACGTCGTCGGGCTCGTCGAGCCGTTGACCGTCGAGACCCGAGCGCACCACGGGGACCGCTGACTTCGCGATCCGGGGCTCGGCCATCCGCCACGCCCGGTCGTTGGGCTCGACCGCGGCGACCTCAGTGACCGCCTCGGGGTAGTGCTGCACGTTGAGCCCGGAGCCGAACCCGACCTCCAGCACCCGGCCGGCCAGCGGGCCGCACGTGCGCTCTCGCAGCTCGTGGGCCTCCTCGGTGCCGCAGGACTTGTCGACGATGCGCGGCACCATGTTGCGTTCCCACCAGCCCACCGCCACGCTCCTTCAGTCCGCTGCCGGGAGGCCGAGCGACGCGTAGTCGCCGATGCCACTGCGGCAGAGTCGTTCCAACAACGTACGAGTGTCGGGGACGAAGGGCCAGTCACTGTCCATCAGGAGCCGACCGAGCCGGGGGAGCGTCATCCACTCGCCCCAGACCACCTCGCCGTCCGCGTGGGTCACCACACCGTCGTACGTCGTCTCGAAGCAGTGGAGGAAGCAGCGGACGGTGTCGTCGTCGTACCGGCCGGTGATCAGGAAGCGGAGCGGCGCACCTTCGATGCCGAGCTCCTCGGCGAGCTCGCGGCAGGCCGACTGCTCGACCGGCTCCCCGTGCTGGACGATCCCACCGGCGGCGGCGTCGTGGGCCGACGGGGACCAGTCCTTGTCGGCTGCCCGACGCGACACGTAGATCCGCCCGTCGGGGTGGCGCACGAGCACCGCCGTGGCGGCATGGAGGAGGTTGTCCCGGCGGACCTCGTGCCGCGGCGCCGCGCCGATCTCGGCCCCGGTGTCGTCGACCAGGCTGGCGGTCTCGTCGGGGGAACCCACCTCCAGGACGCTACCGCTGCCGGCCGTTGTTTGGTCGGACGACCAGCGGGCACGATCCAGGCAGCTCGCATGAGCGACCGGGCTCCGGCCCCTGAGGGAAGGTGCGTTCCATGGGCAAGATTCTGCTGATCATCCTCGTCGTCGTCGCCGTGATCTTCTTGGCGCGGATGCTGATGGCGCGCACCCGCTGAGCGCGGCACGCCCCTTCGGGGGAACGCCCGCGTAGGCTCGGATCATGAGCGTTCGCAGGGTGATGGGCACCGAGACCGAGTTCGGCATCTCGGTCCAGGGCCAGCCGACTGCCAACCCGATGGTGGCGTCGTCGCAGGTCGTCAACGCCTACGCGATGTCGACGCTGAAGGCGCGACGAGCCCGCTGGGACTTCGAGGAGGAGTCCCCGCTGCGCGACGCGCGTGGCTTCGACATGAGCCGCGAGGTCGCTGACGCGTCGCAGCTGACCGACGAGGACCTCGGGCTGGCCAACGTCATCCTCACCAACGGCGCCCGGCTCTACGTCGACCACGCGCACCCGGAGTACTCCACACCGGAGTGCACCAACCCGCGCGACATCGTGCTGTGGGACAAGGCCGGCGAGCTCGTCATGCAGGACGCCTGCCGCTTCGCCGCGTCGGTGCCGGCCTCTGTGCCGATCGTGCTCTACAAGAACAACACCGACAACAAGGGAGCGTCGTACGGCGCCCACGAGAACTACCTGATGCGCCGCTCCACGCCCTTCGGCGACATCGTCCGGCACCTGACGCCGTTCTTCGTGAGCCGGCAGGTCGTCACCGGTGCGGGCCGGGTCGGCATCGGGCAGGACGGCCGCGGCGAGGGCTTCCAGCTCAGCCAGCGGGCCGACTACTTCGAGGTCGAGGTCGGGCTCGAGACGACGCTCAAGCGGCCGATCATCAACACCCGCGACGAGCCGCACGCCGACCCCGACAAGTACCGCCGCCTGCACGTGATCATCGGCGACGCGAACCTCTCGGAGATCTCCACCTACCTCAAGGTCGGCACGACCTCCCTCGTGCTGGCGATGATCGAGGCAGGGTTCATCACCCGTGAGCTCAGCGTCGACCAACCGGTGCGGAGCCTGCGGGCGGTCTCCCACGACCCGACGCTGAAGCACCTGCTCCGGCTCGCCGACGGGCGCACGTTGACCGCCGTACAGCTGCAGATGGAGTACCTCGAGCTCGCCCGGAAGTACGTCGAGGACCGGCTCGGCTCCGACGCCGACGAGCAGACCACCGACGTGCTCGCCCGCTGGGAGTCGGTGCTCGGCCGGCTGGAGACCGACCCGATGCTCTGCGCCCGCGAGCTCGACTGGGTCGCGAAGCTCAAGCTGCTCAACCGCTACCGCGACCGCGACGGGCTGGAGTGGAGCGACGCCAAGCTGCACCTCGTCGACCTGCAGTACGCCGACATCCGGCCCGGCAAGGGGCTCTACAACAAGCTCGTGGCCATGGGACAGGTCGACCGGCTCCTCACCGACGAGGAGGTCGCCGAGGCCGTGCACCGCCCGCCCACCGACACGCGCGCCTACTTCCGTGGCCGGTGCCTGGAGCAGTACTCCGAGCAGATCGCCGCCGCGTCGTGGGACTCGGTCATCTTCGACCTGCCCGGCCGCGAGTCGCTGCAGCGCGTCCCGACCATCGACCCGCTCCGTGGCAGCCGCAGCCACGTGGGAGAGCTGCTGGACCGGTGCAAGACCGCCGAGCAGCTCTTCGAGGCGCTCACCCGACGCTGACCAGCGCTGGCCGGGCCCTGACCAGGAGCTCTCAGGCAGCGACCGGAGCGAGCCCCGCGTTGGGGCCGAGCAGCCCCTCCTTGCGGGCCACGAGGACGGCTGCGCCGATCGTCACCGCGACCGCGATCGCGTTGAGCGCGAGGACCAGCACGCTCTTGATGAGCACGAAGCTCTCCAGCGACTGCGACCCGAGCAGCCACAACGTCCCCCCGGCCTTGCCCGCGCAGAGCAGCGCCCACATCACCGTCAGGTGCCAGAAGAGCCGACGGATGCGCGGCCGCAGGGCCAGCTCGTGGTCCATCGGGTAGAAGTCCCCGGCCAGGCGCGCGACCATGGGCCGCGCTGTGGCCAGCGACAGCAGGAACGTCGCGGCGACCACGCCGTCGCTGATGATCGGCTGGAGGAAGTACAGGAACGTGCTGTCCGCGACGAGCGCGATCAGGGTCCGCCCGGTCATCACCACGGCGGTGAGCATGAGCAGTCCCGAGGCACGTCGCCCGGTCAGCCGGCGCCAGGCGATCGCGCCGTACGACCACACGACCGCCGCGACGATCGCCGACCACACGTCGAAGGCGATGAGGACGACGTAGAAGAGTGTCGCGGGAATGACCGTCGCGATGAGCAGGCTCGCGGAGACCCGTCGGATCACCAGGCCGAGCCCAGGACGATTGGCACTGGTTCCATGAGTGGTCAAGCCCTTAACCTACGCGAGTTTGCCCTCGGCCCAGGTGGGAATGCGGCGATGCGCAGCACGCAGACCCGGGTGGAACTGTGCGGTGTTGAGCGCCCGGCCCGACAGGTGACGCGCTAGGTTTGCCTGCAGGCGAGCACCGGAGGCGCACCATGGCACAGGAGCACAAGCAGCCCAAGAAGGGCAGCCAGGAAGAAACCGAGATCGAGCACTCGGCCGACGCCGAGGCGGCCGAGCGCAAGGAGCAGCTCGACGAGGACATCGACGCGATCCTCGACGAGATCGACGAGGTCCTCGAGAGCAACGCCGAGGACTTCGTGAAGTCGTTCATCCAGAAGGGCGGCGAATGAGCACCACGGGTGGTCAGCGGCTGCCGGCGGCGTACCTCACGCCGGGGTCGTCCTCGTTCATCGACTTCCTCGCGGACCAGGCCCCCGAGCTGCTGCCGTCGCGGCGCACGCTGCCGTCGGCCGCCCAGTCCGAACTCGCACCCCACGGCACCACGATCGTCGCAGCGACCTTCCCCGGGGGAGTGGTGATGGCCGGCGACCGGCGGGCGACGATGGGCAACATCATCGCCCAGCGCGACATCGAGAAAGTGTTCCCCGCGGACGAGTTCTCGTGCGTCGGCATCGCCGGCACCGCGGGGCTGGCGGTCGAGATGGTCCGCCTCTTCCAGCTCGAGCTGGAGCACTACGAGAAGATCGAGGGCAGCCCGCTCTCGATGGACGGCAAGGCCAACCGGCTCGCGACGCTGATCCGGTCGAACCTCGGCATGGCCATGCAGGGGCTCGCGGTCGTGCCGCTGTTCGCCGGCTTCGACCTCATCTCGCAGCACGGCCGGATCTTCTCCTACGACGTCACCGGTGGCCGCTACGAGGAGACCGCGTTCCACTCGGTCGGCTCCGGCTCGCTGTTCGCCCGCGGGGCGCTGAAGAAGCTCTACCGCGAGGACCTCGACGAGGAGGGCGTGGTCACCGCGCTCGTCCAGGCGCTGTACGACGCCGCCGACGACGACTCGGCCACCGGCGGACCCGACATGACCCGGCGGATCTTCCCGGTCGTCGGGGTCATCACCGCGCGGGGCTACCGACGGCTGCCAGACGACGAGGTGGCTGCCATCGCCGACCGCGTCATCGGAGCCCGGATGCAACGCCCCGACGGTCCCGCCGCCCCGCTCACCTGAGCCGAACCCGAACCCTGAGGTAGCGACCCCATGAACATGCCGTTCTACGTCTCGCCCGAGCAGCTGATGAAGGACCGGGCGGACTTCGCCCGCAAGGGCATCTCGCGCGGCCGCAGCGTGGTCGTCCTGCAGTACGCCGACGGGATCCTCTTCGTCTCGGAGAACCCGTCCGCGGCGCTGCACAAGATCAGCGAGATCTACGACCGCATCGCGTTCGCCGCGGTCGGCCGCTACAACGAGTTCGAGAACCTGCGGATCGCCGGCGTCCGGCTCGCCGACATGCGCGGCTACTCCTACGACCGGCGCGACGTCACCGGACGTGCCCTGGCCAACGCCTACGCGCAGACCCTGGGCGCGATCTTCTCCTCTGGTGGGG
>CADCUK010000072.1 GCA_902805865.1 uncultured Nocardioidaceae bacterium
GTGATGCCGGCGGACGGACCGTCCTTGGGCACCGCACCCGCAGGGACGTGCACGTGGATCGCCTGCTCGAAGAATCCCGCGTCGATGCCGAGGACGTCGGCGTGCGCCCGGACGTACGACAGCGCGATCTGCGCCGACTCCTTCATCACCTCGCCGAGCTGGCCGGTGATCGTGAGACCGGCGGTGCCGGGGTGGGCCGAGGCCTCGATGAACAGCACGTCACCGCCGAGCCCCGTCACCGCCAGGCCGGTGGCGACCCCCGGCGTCGAGGTCCGCTCGGCGGACTCCGGCGTGAACCGCGGTCGCCCGACGAGCTCCTTGAGGTCCGGCACGTCGACGTCGACCCGCTCGGCGCCGCCGGCCAGGCGGGTCGCTGCCTTCCGCAGCGCCTTGGCGAGCAGCCGCTCCATCTGCCGTACGCCGGCCTCGCGGGTGTGGTCGGCGGCCAGCTCGCGCAGTGCGGCGTCGCTGATCGTGAACTCGTCGGCCGACACCGCCGTGCGCTCCAGCTGTCGCGGGAGCAGGAAGTCGCGGGCGATCGCCACCTTCTCCTCCTCGGTGTAGCCGTCGAGAGTCACCAGCTCCATGCGGTCCAGCAGGGCGCTCGGGATCTGCTCGACCACGTTGGCGGTGGCGATGAACAGGACGTCGGACAGGTCGAGGTCCAGCTCGAGGTAGTGGTCGCGGAAGGTGTGGTTCTGCGCCGGGTCGAGGACCTCGAGCAGGGCCGCGGCAGGGTCGCCGCGGTAGTCGGCACCCACCTTGTCGACCTCGTCGAGCAGCACGACCGGGTTCATCGAGCCGGCCTCCTTGACCGCGCGGACGATCCGGCCCGGCAGCGCACCGACGTACGTGCGCCGGTGCCCGCGGATCTCGGCCTCGTCACGGACGCCGCCGAGGGCGACCCGGACGAACTCCCGTCCGAGTGCGCGGGCGACGGACTCGCCCAGCGAGGTCTTGCCGACACCGGGAGGGCCGGCGAGCAGGATCACCGCGCCCGAGCCGCGCCCGCCCACGACCTGCAGGCCGCGTTCGGCGCGACGCGCGCGCACGGCGAGGTACTCGACGATCCGGTCCTTGACCTCGTCGAGGCCGTGGTGGTCGGCGTCCAGGACCGCGCGGGCGGACACGACGTCGGTGGAGTCCTGGGTCGTGACGTTCCACGGCAGGTCCAGCACGGTGTCGAGCCAGGTGCGGATCCAGGACACCTCCGGGCTCTGCTCGCTGGACCGCTCGAGCTTGTCGACCTCACGCAGCAGCGCCTCCCGCACGGGCTCCGGCACGTCCGCGGCCTCCACCCGGGCCCGGTAGTCCTCGGACCCCTCGGGCTCTCCCTCACCGAGCTCCTTGCGGATCGCCGCGAGCTGCTGGCGGAGCAGGTACTCCCGCTGGGTCTTCTCCAAGCCGTCCCTGACGTCCTGGCCGATCTTGTCGGTCAGCTCGGCCTCGGCGAGGTGCTCCTTGGTCCACTCCACCAGCCGGGTCAGCCGGCGCTCGACGTCCGGCTCCTCGAGCAGCTCGCGCTTGCGCTCGACGGCGAGGTACGGCGCGTAGCCGGCCGCGTCCGCGATGGCCGACGGGTCCGTCATGCGGTGCACCTGGTCGATGACCTGCCAGGCCTCGCGGCGCTGCAGGACGGCGACGACGAGTCGCTTGTACTCCTCGGCCAGCTCCGCAGCGCGCGGGGACACCACGTCCTCGACCGGGTCGACCTCGACCCACAGCGCGGCGCCGGGACCGCTGACACCGCTGCCGATGCGCGCGCGCTTCTGCGCACGCAGCACGGCCGCCGGTGCACCTCCGGAGAAGCGGCCGACGCGCTCGATGTCGGCCACCACGCCGTACGCCGCGTAGCGGTCCTCGAGGCGAGGAGCGACGAGCACCCGCTCGTCGCCGCTGCTGCGCGCGGCGTCGATGGCCGAGCGGGCGGCCTCGTCGAGCTCGATCGGCACCACCATGCCGGGCAGCACCACGAGGTCGGAGACGAAGAGCACGGGCAGATGCGTGGCGGACATGGTGTCGCCTCACTTTCGGAGGAGTCGAGCGTCTCCGACTCAACCCGCCCGTGCCCTGCTCTCTTCCGCCGTTCGTCGTGGGCGAACACGCAGCGGCCAGGATCCGGTGGTCACTCGTACCGGTCCCCGTGCCGGTGTACTGCCTTCCACGCGCCGTCCTCGCGACGGAACACCGTCGTGGCGCGGAGCGCGTAGGTCACCTCCGCGCCACCGACCTCGGCGACGATCCGCTCGATCGCGACGAGGTAGCCGAGGTCACCACTCGCGCCCGCCGCGACCACCTCGTAGTCGATCGACGTGCAGGACGAGAACCGGCCGGCGACCCAGGCGAAGGCCTCCTCCACCTCCGTCCAGCCGCTGCGGTTGACCTCGGCGCCGAAAAGCGTGACCGGGTCCCGGTGGGACCAGAACGCCGAGCGAGGCGCGTGGTCGCCCTCGTGGAGGGCGACCTCGGCCGCGTGCAGACGCGGGAGGACGTCGGCCAGGAACTCGTCGGTGGCAGTCATGGCACCGAGTCTGCCTGCGACGCTGTCCACTGTGCAGAGGACGCCTGTCCGCTTCAGCGCCGTCTGCGACCGAAGCGTGAGACAGTCACCGGCATGACAACGTTTCCGAGTGGCCGCTGATGTCACTGGTCACCGAGGTGCTGTTGGTGAGCGGTGTGGCCCTGGACTTGGTCGGTGCCGGGGTCCTCTCGCACGCCCACAACGCCGAGTCGATCGTCGAGCTGCGCCAGGACGTCGGCGACGACGAGGGCGCCGCGGTAGGAGAGCCCGACGCGCTGTCCACCCACTCCCAGCTGCTCGCCGAGAAGCGGATCGGCTTCCTGCTCCTGACCATCGGACTCGTCCTGTACCTGAGCGGGCTGGTCCTGAAGAGCCCTGAAGGCGTGGCGCTGATGGGGACGATCGGTGCAGCGGTCGTGATCGGCGGCATCGTGACGAGCCTGGTCTTCACCCGGGTGGTCGGTGGCAAGGTGCGCGACCAGGCCCGGGAGGCCCAGAGGCAGGAGGACCCCGACGCACTGCCGGAGCAGTAGCAGCCCCGTGAACCCCGGCTGACGCTCAGGCGGCGCGCCCCGAGGACTGCCAGCGGTTGACGAGGTCGAGGTAGCCCTCGGGGTCCTCGAGCATCAGCGCGTGCCGCCGGTCGTCGAGGACGTGGCCCTCCCAGTCGGGGCGCTCGGCCAGGACGGCGTGCAGCACCCGGGCCGGCACCAGCGCGTCGGAGGTGCCGCCGAGCAGCAGCGTCGGTGCCTGCACGTCGTGGATAGCGCGCCAGGTGCTCCGCGGGTCCGTCCACAGCGCCGTGATCGAGCGCGTGACCGACAGCAGGGCGCGTCGGCGGTCCACGCCGTCGTCGTCGGCGAAGTCCTGGGCCATCAGCTCCAGCACGGCCGGGTCGAGGGCGTCGGGGTCGGGGAAGATCAGCTTCAGCATCGCGCGGTTGCGTCGCTCGTCGAGGTCGGGTCCCGCGATCCCGAGCACCCCGAGAGCCACTGCGCTCAGCGACGACAGCGCGACCGGCAGCATCCCGTCGATGGTCGCCCGTGTCGGGACGAGGAGCTCCAACGGTGATCGCGGCGGGAAGGCCGGCGACACCAGCACGAGGCGCTCGATGCGCCCGGGGTGGTCGGCAGCGATCATGGTGCCGATCAGCCCGCCCATCGAGTTCCCGTGCAGCGTGAACCGCTCCCAGCCGAGGGCCTCGACGACCTCCAGGAGCAGCTCCAGGTAGCCCTCCACGGTGAGCGGGTCGTCGCCGACCGGTGAACGACCGAAACCCGGCAGGTCGACCGCGACGGTCGGGCCGTGCTCGGCGAGGCCCTCCATGACGCCGACCCACCCGGCCGACGAGCCACCGAGCCCGTGCACGAGCAGCTGCGGCACGCCGCCGGAGGGGTGGGTGCTCTCCGCGCGCAGGATCCGCAACGGGCGGCCGGCGACGTCGAGGGTGGTGTCGGTGACCGCGGGCCAGTGGGTCAGCTGGTTGCTCACGACTCCCATCGTGCCCACCGGGTCGAGTCCCATGCGGTGGCCTCCCTCACCCGCGGGTTCGCGGACCTAGGATCGACAGGTGTCCATCCACGACTTCGAGCGCTACCCGCTCACCTTCGGGCCCAGCCCCGTCCACCACCTCGACCGGCTGACCGCGCACCTCGGCGGCGCGCAGGTCTGGGCCAAGCGCGAGGACGTCAGCTCAGGGCTCGCGTACGGCGGCAACAAGACGCGCAAGCTCGAGTACATCGTCCCCGACGTGCTCGCCTCGGGCGCCGACACGTTGGTGTCCATCGGCGGCTACCAGTCCAACCACACCCGTCAGGTGGCGGCGGTCGGCGCCAAGCTCGGGCTCAAGGTCAAGCTCGTGCAGGAACGGTGGGTCGACTGGGACGACCCCGTCAACGACAAGGTCGGCAACATCCTGCTCTCGCGCATAATGGGCGCCGACACCCGGCTCGACCCGTCGGGCTTCGACATCGGCATCCGACGGTCGTGGCAGGAGGCGATCGACGAGGTCGAGGCCGGTGGCGGGACGCCGTACCCGATCCCGGCGGGTGCCTCCGAGCACCGGCTCGGCGGGCTGGGGTTCGCCAACTGGGCCTACGAGGTGGCGGAGCAGGAGCAGCAGCTCGGGGTCTTCTTCGACACCATCGTCGTCTGCACGGTGACCGGCTCCACGCATGCGGGGATGATCGCCGGCTTCGCAGCGCTCGAGGACGCCGGTGGCCGTCCCCGGCGGGTGCTGGGCATCGACGCCTCCGCGACGATCGAGAAGACGCGGGACCAGGTCGCCCGGATCGCCCGCAACACTGCTGAGCTGATCGGGCTCGGCCGGGAGCTGCGGGACGACGAGATCACGGTGCTCGAGGGGTGGGCGGGTGACCTCTACGGCATCCCGGTCGAGTCGACGATCGAGGCGATCAAGCTCTCCGGCCGGCTCGAGGGGATGATCATCGACCCTGTCTACGAGGGCAAGTCGATGGCCGGGCTGGTCGACCTCGTCACGTCCGGTGAGATCAGCAAGGACTCCACGGTCCTCTACGCCCACCTGGGCGGCCAGCCGGCGCTCAACGCCTACAGCGGCATCTTCGACAGCTAGCGCGCTCCGACCACCGGGTCGCCGGCCGTTCCACGACGGCGGTCCGCCATGCTGCCGGCCACCGCTGCGGCGAGCGCCGTGGTCAGGGGCACGGCGGCGATGATGCCCAGCCCGCCGACGAGACCGCGCACGATCTCCTGGGCGACCAGCTCCTGGCTGACCGCGGTGCTGAACGGCAGCTCGAGCGCGGAGAACACCAGCAGCAGCGGCAGTGTCGCGCCGACGTAGGCGAGCGCGAGGGTGTTGACCGTCGACGCGACGTGCGCCCGGCCGACCCGCATCGCGCTGGCGAACAGCGATGCGCGAGAAGCCTGCGGGTCCGCCTCGGCCAGCTCCCAGACCACCGCTGCCTGGGTCACGGTGACGTCATCGAGCACGCCGAGGGCCCCGATCACGAGCCCGGCCAGCAGCAGGCCGCTCACGTCGATCTCGGTGTTGATCGCGGCGATGTACTGGCTGCCCTCGTCGCTGAGCCCGGTGAACCGGCCGACCGAGGTGAACAGGCTGCCCAGCAGCCCGGTGCAGATCAGCGCCAGCAACGTCCCCAGCATCGCGACGCTGGTGCGGACGGTGAACCCGTGGGACAGCCACAACGTCACGATCATGATCGTCCCCGCCGTCACGATCGCCACGAGCAGCGACGAGGAGCCCTCGGAGAGCGCCGGCAGCGTGAAGACCACCAGCAGCCCGAGGGACAGTCCCAGGCTCAACAGGCTCCCGAGCCCGCGCCACCGGGACAGCACCAGGACACCGACCACGAAGAGCACCAGCAGCGTCGTCAGCGGTCGTCCCCGGTCGAAGTCCTGGAACACGTAGCGCTGGTCCTCCGGCGCCTCGGCGACGTAGCTGAGCAGGATCTTGTCGCCGACCTCGACCTCCGGCGCCTGCTCGCCGTAGGGGATGCTCGCCTCCACGCTGCCTGGCGCACCGATGCCCTTGGTCACCTCGACGGTGGCAGCCAGGCAACCCGGTGCCTCGTTGTTGCAGGGATGCACCTCGGTGACGGTCCCGCGGGCCCGCTCGGCGGCCGTGAAGGCGCTCGGGGTCTTCGGTTCCTCGTCGGGCCAGAGGAGCACCAGGCCGACGACGGTGGCGGCGATGAACGGCGCGAGCACGAGCGCGACGACCATGCGCACGCGCTTGCTCGACGGGCCGAGCCCGGTGCCTGCTGCTGAGTGGGAGTGGCTCACCCCGACAGGACTAGCAGGTCCCGTCGCAGCCGGACACCCTGCCCCTGCTCACCGTGGCCGCCAGGCCGAGGGCCCAGCACGTCGGGCAGCCACGCCAGGCGACCGCTGCCGGGACCAGCCCCAGCAGCGCTGCCGGGTGCGCGCCGGCGTACGCCAGCGACAGCACCACCAGCACCAGGCCGACGACGCCGCGGACCAGGTGCTCGGTCACCGAACGGCTGGCGAACATCGCCGCAGTCGGGTCCTCGGTCATGCCGCAAGCCTAGGAGGGCGCTGGTGAGGCACCCTCGTCGTCATGGTCCTCATCTCCCTCGACGACGACTCGACCGTCCCGCCGTACGAACAGGTGAGGACGCAGGTCGCGAGCCAGGTGACCGACGGCAGGCTCCCGGCGGGCACCCGCCTGCCGACCGTGCGGCAGCTCGCCGGTGACCTGGGGCTCGCTGTCAACACCGTCGCGCGGGCCTACCGGGAGCTGGAGTCCGACGGCGTGATCGTCACCGAGGGACGGCGCGGCACGTTCGTGCGCTCGGGGGCGGCGGCGCCCTCGGCCGTCGACGAGCTCGCGGGTCGATTCGTCGCCGCGGCCCGGGCCCACGGGCTCACTCGCGCCGAGGCGGTGCGGCTGGTGGAGGGCGCTTGGCCCGTCCAGTGATGCTGCTTCGTCACCGCGGGGGTGCCAGCCGGGCGGCACAGGCGTACGGTCGAGGTCGAAGCCGGTTCCGGCTTCCCAACTGAGGAGCCACCATGGCCGACAAGTCGCCCAGGCAGCACATGTCCAAGAAGGCCGGGAAGTCCCTCAAGGAGAAGCGCGCCGACAAGCACGCCAAGACCGAGGCGAACAACCGGACCGAGGTCATCCCGCCCACGAAGAAGCGCTGAGGCTCAGCCCTTCTTGACCGACCGCTTCTTGCGGGGCTTGGGACGGACGACGAGCACGGGGCAGGGCGCGTACTGCTGCACGCGCTGAGCGGTGCTGCCGAGCAGGACCGTCTCGCTGATGCCGCGGCTGCCGCTGGCCACCACGACCAGGCCGGCGTCGAGCTGCGTCGC
Organism: uncultured Nocardioidaceae bacterium; assembly: GCA_902805865.1. Classification (GTDB taxonomy): domain Bacteria; phylum Actinomycetota; class Actinomycetes; order Propionibacteriales; family Nocardioidaceae; genus Marmoricola_A. The sequence continues at coordinate 7,358 of CADCUK010000072.1, forward strand.
GGCCTTGACGATCTCGTTGGCCGGCGAGCCGCTGCGCACCCGCTTGTGCACCTTCGGTCCCCAGTCCGCCAGGGCGTCCGCAATGACCTGCACCGCGTGCTGCGCGGCTTCCCGGAACGACCCGAACTGTGGGTCGTCGGACCGCGTCCGGATGTCGCTGAGGTCGTCGGCGAACCCGACTGCGGCCAGCGGCCTGACGACCGCGATCACCGAGACGTCGGAGACGCGCGCCGGGTCGGCCATCGTCATGAGGTACTTCGCCGCGGTCAGCGACTGCTTCGATCCGTCGGTCGCCACGATCACGTGCATGTCGTCGCCGCTGTCACATCGGTCATCGCGGCCGCCTAGCCTCGAAGGGTCTCGTCGACGCCTACCCCTTCGGGTGGGCTCGAAAACGTCGCCAGTCCGAAAGGGTCAGAACCCTATCGCCGTACGCCGTTGCAGGAACCAGTCGACGTAGCGCGGCAGCTGCCACGCCCCGGCCTGCTCCAGGGCGTGGTCCGCGAGCCGGCCGGCCTCGGACCGGTTGCCGAGGGTCGC
>CADCUK010000073.1 GCA_902805865.1 uncultured Nocardioidaceae bacterium
GTCTCGATCGAGGCGCCGGAGCCGAGCGACATCGTCTACGCGCCGCCGATGATGGGTGGTTCAGCGCCCTCGTAGGTTGCCGCGCTGGCCCTTCATGCTGGTCGGCACCGGACCCTTCGGGAGCGGGATGTTGGGCCGCGACGCGTCCAGCGCCCGGAGACGGGCCAGCAGGTCGGTGATCTGCGCCGGCTGGACCTCGCGCTTCATCTTCGTGACGTGCCGGGCCAGCTTGCTGAGCGGCACCTCGCCCTCGCCGTACCCGATGACGACGTCGTGGATCGGTGCCTCACGCGCGACGCGCTGGTGCTTGGTCCGCTCGGCGGCCATCAGCCCCTTGAGCCGGTTGGGGTTGCCCTCGCCGACGAGCACGATCCCGGGCGGTCCGACGACCCGGTGGACGACGTCCTGCTGGCGGTTGAAGGCGATGACCTGGTCGGTCTTCCAGCCCCGCTTGAGCATCCCGAGCACGGCGACCGCGGCTCCAGGCTGCCCCTCCATCTGCGTCAGCTGCGACTTCGTCGCCCTCTTGCCGAACACGATGAGCGCCCCGAGCACGCCGATGAGGAGCCCGGAGATCACGTCGAAGATCAGCCAGTCGGGGGGAAGCAGCCAGAACAGTGCGTAGCCGACGGCGGCCGAGAAGATGAACGTGCCGAGCAGGATCCACCCGATCTTGGGGTCAGCCTGCTTGGTGATCCGGTAGGCCTGGCCCAGCTGCTTGAAGCGGTTCTGCTTGGGAGGCTTGGCAGGCTTGGACGGCTTGGCTGGCGAACTGGGCATGCGGGTGATTCTCTCAGACGCCGGCGACGGCCTGCGCCTGGGAACCGCGCCGCTCCATCGCCTGCTTGTACAGGCGTCCCGCACGGTACGACGAGCGCACCAGCGGCCCGGACAGGACCCCCGCGAAGCCGATCTCCTCGGCCTCGGCGGCGAGCTCGACGAACTCCTCCGGCCGGACCCACCGCTCGACCGGGTGGTGCCGCGGCGAGGGGCGGAGGTACTGGGTGATCGTCACCAGCTCGCACCCGGCCTCGTGCAGGTCGCGCAGGGCCTGGGACACCTCGTCGCGGGTCTCGCCCATCCCGAGGATCAGGTTCGACTTCGTCACCAGCCCGAACGCGCGCGCCTGGGTGAGCACGTCGAGCGAGCGGTCGTAGCGGAACGCCGGCCGGATCCGCTTGAAGATGCGGGGGACCGTCTCGACGTTGTGCGCCAGCACCTCGGGGCGCGACTCGAAGACCTCGGTCAGCAGCTCCGGTCGACCGTTGAAGTCGGGGATCAGGTTCTCGACACCGGTGTCCGGGTTGAGCTCGTGGATCGCCCGGACGGTCTCGGCGTACAGCCAGGCACCGCCGTCGGCGAGGTCGTCACGCGCGACCCCGGTGATCGTGGCGTAGCGGAGCCCCATGGTCTGCACGCTCTCGGCGACCCGCCGCGGCTCGTCGCGGTCGAGGGGCTGGGGCTTGCCGGTGTCGATCTGGCAGAAGTCGCAGCGCCGGGTGCACTGGTCGCCACCGATGAGGAACGTGGCCTCCCGGTCCTCCCAGCACTCGTAGATGTTGGGGCAGCCCGCCTCCTGGCAGACCGTGTGCAGCCCCTCGGACTTCACCAGCTTCTGCAGCTCGGTGTACTCCGGTCCCATCCGGGCGCGGGTCTTGATCCACGACGGCTTCCGCTCGATGGGGGTCTGCGCGTTGCGCACCTCCAGGCGGAGAAGCTTGCGTCCTTCAGGCTCAGCAGTCACCTGGTCATCGTACGTCGCGGCAGGTCACGGGACGTCACGGCGGCGGAAGGCGATCAGCGACGTCAGCAGGGTGATCGCGACCAGGATGCCCAGGTAGGTCGCGGCGTGCTCGAAGCTCAGGATGTACGTCGGGATGCACTCCCCACCCTCCAGCGCCTGCTCCTCGCACAACGAGTCGTCGTAGAGCTCGGCGCCGTCCGACAACCACGCCTGGATGTTCGACGACAGCGCCCACTGGCTCATCTTGGTGAACGGCAGGGTCGCTGCAAGAGCCTCGCCCGCCACGGCGTAGCCGAGCAGCAGCCCGAGCGTGCCGACGGTGTTGCGGAACAACATCGTCAGCGCGTAGGCACCGAGCGCGGCCAGGGACGCGAGAGCGACTCCGCGGCCGGAGGTCTGCAGGATGTCGGTCACCACGGCGTCCGGGGTGGTGATGTCCCGCATCGCGGCGCCGGCGGCGAGCGCGCCCCAGAACGCAGCCAGCAGGAGTGCCGCGAAGACCGCGACGCCCAGCACCACCGCCGCGGCCTTGGCCAGCCACACCTTGGCGCGCCGCGGCTCGAACAGCAGCTGGTTGCCGATGGAGCCGCTGGCCCAGTCGGCACCCGCGAAGGTCGTCCCGACGATCGTCGCCACCCCCAGCAGCAGGAACACCAGAGCCGTCCCGGTCTCCTCCAGCTCGGCGGCCAGCGACAGGGCGGACCGGTCGAGGAACCACTCCGCCTGGGGGAGGATCCCCTGACAGTCCTCGGTGGTCGCGCCGGGACCGAAGTACTGCTCCGGGGCCTCCTCGCAGCGCTCGAGCTCTCGGGTCGTGTACCTCGCATCGGCTTCCTGGGCAGCCAGCTGCTCCGCCCTGGCCAGGTCGGCCTCGCTGACGGCGCGGGTCTCGTACAGGGTGGTCCCGATGAGCACGGCGGCCAGGGCGACCGTGGCGAGCAGGGTCAGCACGATGGCGCGCCTGGACCGGAAGCGGGTGAGCTCGACACCGAGCAGCCTCATGACTGCGCCTCCGGCTCGGTGGCCCCGCGGCTCGGCAGGGAGTCGTCACGGGTGAGGTCGAGGAACACCGACTCCAGGTCCTTGCGGTCCGGGGTCAGCTCGCGCACATAGAGGTCGTGACCGGCGAGGATCCGGGTGATCCGGGCGGGGTCGCTGACCCCCTCGACGTACAGCTCGTGCTCGTTGCGGGTCACCGTCAGCCCTGCTGCCGCCAGGTGGCGCCGCGCTGCCTCGAGGTCCTGGACGCCCACCCGGACGCCGGCGATCCCCTCGCGCCCGACCAGCTCGTGCACCGTGCCCGAGGCGAGCAACCGGCCGTTGCCGATGATCGAGACCGAGTCGCAGACCTGCTGCACCTCGGCGAGGATGTGCGAGCTGAGCAGCACCGTGACGCCGGTCTCGGCGAGGTCGCGGATGAGCTCTCGGATCTCGCGGATGCCGGCCGGATCGAGTCCGTTGCTCGGCTCGTCGAGGATCAGCAGGTCAGGGCGCTTGAGCAGCGTCGCGGCGATCGCGAGCCGCTGCTTCATCCCGAGCGAGAAGGTCTTGAAGCGGTCGCGGTCGCGGCCGGCGAGCCCGACCTGCTCGAGGGCCCGGTCCACCTCCGAGCGTGAAGCCCCGATCGATCCTGCCAGCAGGCTGAGGTTGCGGCGGGCGATGAACGAGGGCAGGAACTTGGGCTGCTCGACGACCGCTCCGATCCGGTTCGCGACCGACGGAAGGCGGTGCGGCACCGGCTCGCCGAACAGCCGCATCTGTCCCGTCGTTGCCGAGGCCAGCCCGAGCAGCATCCTGATCGTGGTGGTCTTGCCGGACCCGTTCGGACCGAGGAACCCGTGGACGCCGCCACGGGGCACGGCGAGGTCCAGGCCGTCGACCGCGACCACGTGACGTCCGCGGCGGGTGCGGAACTCCTTGCGGAGGTCGTGCGTCTCGATGACGAGCTCGCTCATGTTCCCCCGCAGGCGGTCGGAGTCCGGACCCGACCACCTTGCCGCAGCCGAGGCTCAGCTCAGCGGATTGAACACCGGGACACGCAGCTCCCTCGGGACGCGGCCCGGCTCGGGGCGAGGGTCGTAGTCCGGGGTCGGGGTGTACGGCGCCCAGGCCAGCAGCTCCTCCAGGTGCCGGCTCATCACCGGCACGACCTCGCTGACCGGGACGTCCCGGCCGAGCTCGCTGCTGAGCGAGGTGACCCCGGCGTCCGAGATCCCGCAGGGGACGAACCTGTCGTACCAACCGAGGTCGACGTCGCAGTTCAACGCGAACCCGTGCATGGTCACCCCGCGGGTCACCCGGATGCCGATCGCAGCGATCTTCCGCTCCGGCAGCGGACCCTCGGCGCGCAGCCACACGCCGGTCCGACCGGGCACCCGAGCCGTCTCCAGCCCGAAGTCGCGGCAGGCCTGGATCAGCGCCTCCTCGAGCCGGCGGACGTAGTCGACGACCTTGACGTGGTCCGGGAGCCGGACGATCGGGTAGCCGACCAGCTGGCCGGGACCGTGGAAGGTGATCTTGCCGCCGCGGTCGACGTCGACCACGGGGGTCCCGTCGACCCCGCGTTGTTCGGGGCGGGGGCGCTCGTGCGGCTCGGTGCGCTTGCCGGCGGTGAAGACCGGGGGGTGCTCGAGGAGCAGCACGGTGTCGGGGCCGCCGTCCACGACCCGCTGGTGCACCTGCCTCTGCAGCTCCCAGGCGTCGAGGTAGTCGACGGCCTCGGCGCCGAAGCCGGGGTGCTCGAAACGCAGCTCGCTCACACCGGGAGCCTAGCCCGGTGGTGGGGGAGGGCGCCTGTGGAGAGCCGCGGCACGCCTCGCGCCGTCTCGGCGACGATGGGTGGATGCCGCCTCGCGTCCTGTCGCTGTGCCTGGCCCTGACGGTGCTCCTGGGCTGTGGTGCGGCGCGCGGTGCGGTGTGGGGTGCGGCGCGCGGTGCGGCGCCGGACCAGGTGGTGTCCGGTGCGATGGCGTCTGGGGTCGTAGTCAACGACCGGGAGCGGCCGGCGGTGCAGGCACTCGACCTGCTGCGGCGCTGGGACGCACGGCGCGCAGCGGCGTACGCCTCCGGTGAGCCGCGCCGCCTGCGGCAGCTCTACGCGCCCGGCTCACGTGCGGGTGCGAGGGACGTCCGACTCCTGCGTTCGTACGCCGACCGGGGACTCGTCGTGGAGGAGCTGGCCGTGCAGGTGCTCGACGTCCGGCTCGTCAGCGCCTCACCGTCGTTGGTGCGGCTGCAGGTGCTGGACCGGATGGCCGGCGGCAGGGTCGCCCTCGCGGAGGGGTGGACGACGGGGGCGGACTCGGAGCCGGGGGAGGAGACGTGGCTGCCGGCAGGCCGACCGGAGTCCAGGGTCGTCACGATGGTCGAGCACGGTGGCGGCTGGGTCGTCCGATCGGTCCGCCGCGGCTGACGATCAGCGCAGCGCCGCTGCCAACCGGTCGGTGATGTCGTTGTGGGCGAACGCGTAGCCCGCGTCGAGCAGCCGGTGCGGCTCGACGCGCTGGGAGGCGAGCAGCTCCCCACCCATCGGGCCGGCGAGCTTCAGCGGCAGGCCAGGAGCCTTGAGGAACGCCCGACGGCCCAGCTGGCGCGCGAGCTCGTCGGTGAACTCGGCATTGGTCGAGGGGTCCGGGCCGGTCAGGTTGAAGGGACCGGAGAGCTCGTCGTTGAGCGCGAGGTAGGTCGCCGCCCCGATCCAGTCCTGGAGCGAGATCGTCGCGAAGTACTGCTTGCCGCTGGCGATCTTCCCACCCAGTCCGAGCTTGAACGGGATGAGCATCGCCTGCAGGGCACCGCCACTCTTGTCGAGGACCACGCTGGTGCGCATCTGGACCACCCGGGCACCCGCGTCCGCTGCGGGCTGGCTTGCTGCCTCCCACCGGCGGACGACGTCGCCCATGAACGAGTCGGCGTCGACCGGGGTGTCCTCGGTGATGACCTCGGTGCCACGGTCGCCGTACCCTGCGATCCCGCTCTGGGCGAGCAGCACGGGCTTCCGTTCGGAGCGGGCGATCGCCTCGGCCAGCGTGCGCGTGGTGTCCACCCGCGACGCCATGAAGGTCTCCCGGTAGGAGTCGTTCCACGGGACGTGCACCAGCGGGGCGCCGGCGAGGTTCGCGACCACGTCGGCGGAGTCCACGGTGGTCTGGTCGACGCTGCCGTTCGACGGGTCCCAGCGAACCTCGTCGCTCGACGACGGCTCACCGCGCACCAGCCGGACCACCGTGTGGCCGTGTGCCGACAAGGCCTTGGCCCACGCCTGCCCGAGGAAGCCGGACGCGCCGGCGATAACGATCTGCACGGGTCGACCTTAGTGCGTAAGCCGAACCGTGCAGACTTTGGCCACCCTTTGTTCAGACTTCGAACTGACCGGACTCGAGCCGCTGCTTGACGTCGGAGAGGAATCGCGCGGCGTCCGCGCCGTCGACGAGCCGGTGGTCGTAGGTCAGCGCCAGGTAGACCATCTGCCGGACGGCGATCGTCTCGCCGAGGTTCGGGTCGTCGATCACCACCGCACGCTTGACGACCGAGCCGGTGCCGAGGATCGCCACCTGCGGCTGGTTGATGATCGGGGTGTCGAACAGGGCGCCCCGGCTGCCGGTGTTGGTCACCGTGAAGGTGCCGCCGGACAGCTCGTCGGGACCGATCTTGCCGCCACGGGTGCGCTCGGCCAGGTCGGCGATCTTCCGGGCGAGCCCGGCGACGTTGAGGTCACCGGCGTTCTTGATCACCGGCGTCAGCAGCCCCTTCTCGGTGTCCACCGCGATCGCGACGTTCTCGTGGTCGTAGTAGGTGACCTCACCCTTCTCGGTGTCGATGCCGGCGTTGAGCGACGGGTGGGCCTTCAACGCGTCGATCGACGCCTTCACGAAGAACGGGAAGTAGGACAGCTTGACGCCCTCGCGGGCGGCGAAGTCGGCCTTCTGCGCGTCGCGGAGCCGGGAGACGTTGGTGACGTCGACCTCGACCACGGTGGTGAGCTGAGCCGCGACCTGCAGCGACTCGACCATGCGCTTCGCGATGACCTTGCGCAGTCGAGTCATCTTCTCGGTCTTGCCGCGCAGCGGGCTCGGTGCGGACGCGGGTGCGCCCTTCTCGGCCTTCTCCGGCTCGGGTCCGGGCTTGGCGTCCGCGGACTCGGCCTTCCCGGTGTCGGCGTCCTTGGTCGACTTCGCCGCGTCCAGGACGTCCTGCTTGCGGATCCTCCCCCCCACGCCGGTGCCCTCGACCTTCGACAGGTCGACCTTGTGCTCGCTCGCGAGCTTGCGGACCAACGGGGTCACGTAGGCCTGGCTGTCACCGGAGTCCCCGCCGGAGTCCCCGCCGGAGTCCCCACTCGACTTCTCGGCGGGCTGCTCCTTCTTGCCCTCCTGGGCCGGTGCCGGCTCGCGCGTCGTGCCGGGGTCCTGCCGCTGGGTCTCGGGCTCGGGGTCCGGCTTCGGCGCGTCCTCGGGCTCGTCCTTCGACTCGTCCTTGGGCTCTTCCTTCGCCTCCGGCTCCGGCTCCGGCTCGGGCTCGGGCTCGGGCTCCGGCTCGCTTTCTCCGCTGTCTCCGCTGTCTGCGCTGTCGCCGTCGCCGGACGGCGAACCGGAACCGACGATCGCGAGCTCGGCGCCGACCTCGACCGTCTCGTCCTCCTCGACCTTGATCTCCAGCAGCGTCCCGGCGACCGGGGAGGGGATCTCGGTGTCGACCTTGTCGGTGGAGACCTCGAGGAGCGGCTCGTCGACGGCGACCTCGTCGCCGACGGACTTCAGCCAGCGCGTCACGGTGCCCTCGGTGACCGACTCGCCCAGCGCGGGCAGCGTCACCGGGGTGCTGTCGCCACCGCCGGAGCCACCGCTCG
>CADCUK010000074.1 GCA_902805865.1 uncultured Nocardioidaceae bacterium
GGATCCGGGTCATCGAGTTCAACGCCCGGTTCGGCGACCCCGAGACGCAGGTGCTGCTGCAGCGGCTCGAGTCGCCGCTCGGCGTGCTCCTGCTGGCTGCGGCAACGGGCCGGCTCGACGAGGTCGACCGGCCTCGGTGGCGAGGGGGAGCGGCGGTGACCGTCGTGGTCGCCGCGCAGGGCTACCCCGAGAGCCCACGCAAGGGCGACCCGGTGACCGGCATCGAGGAGGCGGACGCGCTCGAGGGCGTCGACGTCATCCACGCCGGCACCGCGCGCAACGACGACGCGCTGGTGACCAACGGCGGGCGGGTGCTGGCGGTGACCGCCGTCGGCGCCGACGTCGCGGACGCCCGGGAGCGGGCGTACGCCGGGGTCGACCTCATCCACATCGACGGCGCCCACCACCGCACGGACATCGCCGCCGCGGTGGTCGAGGAGGGAACGAAGTGACCGTCTCGAGACCCATCCCCAACGTCCTCGCCAACCGGTACGCCGGGGCGGACCTCGCCGCGATCTGGTCGCCGGAGCACAAGATCGTGCTCGAGCGGCAGCTGTGGATCGCGGTGCTCAAGGCCCAGCGGGACCTCGGGATCGAGGTCCCCGACGGCGTGGTCGAGGCCTACGAGAAGGTCGTCGACCAGGTCGACCTCGCCAGCATCGCGGCGCGCGAGCGGGTCACCCGCCACGACGTGAAGGCGCGGATCGAGGAGTTCTGCGCGCTCGCCGGTCACGAGCACATCCACAAGGGGATGACGAGCCGCGACCTCACCGAGAACGTCGAGCAGCTGCAGGTGCTGTCGAGCCTCCGCCTCGTGAGGGGCCGCACCGTGGCCACGCTGGCACGGCTGGCACGCCTCGCGACCGAGCACGAGACGCGCGTGATGGCCGGCCGCTCCCACAACGTCGCCGCCCAGGCCACCACGCTCGGCAAGCGGTTCGCCACGGTCGCCGACGAGATGCTCGTCGCCGTCGAGCGGCTCGAGAACCTCATCGAGCGGTACCCCCTCCGCGGCGTCAAGGGTCCCGTCGGCACCGCGCAGGACATGCTCGACCTCCTCGACGGTGACACCGACCGGCTGGCCGCGCTGGAGGAGCGGGTCGCCGCGCACCTGGGCTTCGAGCGGGTGCTGACGAGCGTGGGTCAGGTCTATCCCCGCAGCCTCGACTTCGACGTCGTCTCCGCCCTCGTGCAGCTGTCCGCAGCCCCGTCGAACCTCGCCACGACGATCCGGCTGATGGCCGGCAACGAGCTGGTCACCGAGGGGTTCAAGGAGGGTCAGGTCGGCTCCAGCGCGATGCCCCACAAGATGAACAGCCGCTCCTGCGAGCGGGTCAACGGCCTGGCCGTCGTGCTGCGCGGCCATCTGTCCATGGTCGGCGAGCTCGCCGGCGACCAGTGGAACGAGGGTGACGTCTCCGACTCGGTCGTCCGCCGGGTCGCCCTGCCCGACGCGTTCTTCGCCGTCGACGGGCTCTTCCAGACCTTCCTCACCGTGCTCGACGAGTTCGGCGCATTCCCGGCAGTCGTCCAGCGGGAGCTCGAGCGCTACCTGCCGTTCCTGGCCACCACGAAGGTGCTGATGGCTGCGGTGCGCAACGGCGTCGGCCGCGAGGCCGCCCACGAGGCGATCAAGGAGGCTGCGGTCGGCACGGCCCTGGACATGCGTCAGGGGCAGGCCACCAACGACGTCTTCGAGCGGCTCGGCGCGGACCCGCGCCTCGGCCTCTCCGCGGACCAGCTGCAGGCGCTGGTCGCGGAGCCGATCGAGTTCACCGGCGCAGCCGTGCAGCAGGTGCAGGCCGTCGTACGCCGCGTCGAGCAGCTCGCCGAGCGGTACCCCGACGACGTGACCTACCGCCCAGGATCGATCCTCTGAGTCTGGGTACTTCTGGCAGGTGACAGGGACGGGACGAGGAGGGTCGTCGTGATCGAGCGGTGGGCACGCGTCCTCGTGCGCCGGTCGAGGCTCGTCGTCGTGGTCGGGCTGGTCGCCCTCGTGGCCGCCGGTGTCTTCGGCGCCGGGGTGTTCGACTCCCTGTCGCAGGGCGGCTTCGAGGACCCGGGCAGCGAGTCCAAGCGGGAGCTCGCCGCAGAGCGCAAGCAGTTCGGCAACCGGAACGTCGACATCGTCGCGGTCTACTCCGACGAGGACCGCCTGGCCACGGAGCCGTCGTTCCGCGCCGACGTCGAGAAGACCCTCGAGGGTCTCCCGAAGGCGGCGTACTCGTCCGCGGTCACCTACTACGACACCGACCAGCCGTCGCTGCTCAGCCGGGACGAGCACGCCACGCAGGTGCTGATCTCGCTCAAGGGCAAGAACCAGGACCAGCTGCTCGACAGCTGGGAGGAGCTGCAGCCCGCTCTCGAGGCCGACGGTCTGCGCACCGACGTCGCCGGCACGTTCGCGGTCTACGCCGACGTCAACGAGATCAGCGAGAGCGACCTCCAGCAGGCCGAGCTCGTGTCGCTGCCGGTGCTCCTGCTGCTGTCCCTGCTGATCTTCGGCAGCGTGGTGGCTGCCGGGATGCCGGTGCTCGTCGGTGTCTTCACCGTCGTCGGTGCGATCGCGGTCGTGCGCGTGCTCAGCCAGTTCACCGAGGTCTCCGTCTTCTCGGTCAACGTCATCACGCTGATCGGGCTCGGCCTGGCGGTCGACTACGCGCTGTTCATCATCAGCCGGTTCCGCGAGGAGCTCGCCCCCCTCCCGGCCGCGGACCCCGACGCCGTACCGGCCGCGATCCGCGCCACGATGGCCACCGCCGGCCGGACGGTCCTGTTCTCCGGGCTGACCGTCGCCGCCTCGCTCGCCTCCCTGCTGGTGTTCCCGCAGCCCTTCTTCAAGTCCATGGCGTACGGCGGCATGGCCGCCGTCGTGGTCGCGATGACGTGTGCGCTGACGGTCCTGCCGGCGTCCCTGCGGCTGATCGGCCGGCGCATCGACTCCGGCCGCATCCCGCTGCTGCACCGCCGCAGGCAGCCCGCGCACAAGGCGGGCCCGGACCAGGACCCGGAGAAGGGTGGCTGGGCACGGCTCGCGCACTGGGTGATGAGGCGACCGGTGGCCGTGGCGGTGGTGGTCACCGCGGTGCTGCTGCTCGTCGCGTCGCCGTTCCTCGGCACGAAGTGGGGGAGCGTCGACCACCGGGTGCTGCCTGAGGACGCCCCCTCGCGGATCGCGGCCGAGAAGCTCGCGTCCGACTTCGGCTCCGAGCAGGCGACGGCCCAGGTGCTGCTCCGCGGGGCGGGCCCGGATGTCGTCCGGGAGTTCACCGAGAAGCTCGAGGGGCTGCGCCGGATCGAGTCGGTCGCCCCGGTCGCGCAGAACGAGAAGGCCACGCTGCTGCGCGCGACCTGGGAAGGCGCCAGCCAGAGCCCGGCATCCCAGGAGCTCGTCGAGCGGATCCGGTCGATCGAGCCTGCGGAGGGCACCGTCCTGGTGGGCGGCCTCACCGCCGAGACCGTCGACCTCGTCGACTCGCTCGCGGCGCACCTGCCCTGGATGGGACTGATCGTCCTGGTGGTCATGCTCGTGCTGCTCTTCATCGCGTTCGGCTCGCTGGTGCTGCCGATCAAGGCGGTGCTGATGAACGTCGTCTCGCTCACGGCGTCGTTCGGGGTCGTGAGCTGGATCTTCGCCGACGGGCACCTCGAGGGGCTGCTCGGCTTCGAGTCCCAGGGGTTCCTCGACGGCACCCAGCCGATCCTGATGCTGGCGATCCTGTTCGGCCTGTCCATGGACTACGAGGTGTTCCTCCTGTCCCGGGTCCGCGAGGAGTGGGACGCCTCGGGCGACAACACCAAGGCGGTGGCGGTCGGTCTGCAGCGGACCGGCCGGATCATCACCAGCGCGGCGCTGCTGCTCGCCGTGGTGATCGGCGCGTTCAGCACCTCGGGCATCGTGCTGATGAAGATCCTCGGGATCGGCATGCTGGTCGCGCTGCTCGTCGACGCGACCGTCGTCCGGGCGCTGCTCGTCCCCGCCACGATGAAGCTGCTCGGCAACGCCAACTGGTGGGCGCCGGGTCCGCTGCGCCGGTGGTGGGAGCGGTACGGCTTCCAGGAGTCCGGGCGCGTCCCCGCTGTGCCGAACAGGGGCCCGGCGGCCGCCACGGCCTCGGCACCCGCTCCGGACGCCGTCTAGGAAGGCCCTGGCCGTGGCCATGCGCATGTTCGCCGCCGTCGTCCCTCCCCAGGACGTCCTCGAGGACCTGGAGGAGTTCCTCGGCCCCCGGCAGGAAGCCGGCCCGGAGTCGGCGCCGTTCCGCTGGACCCGGCCCGAGGGATGGCACCTGACGCTGGCCTTCATGGCGCAGGTGCCGGAGCGCAGCCTCGACGACCTCCTCGAGCGGCTCAGCCGCGCCGGACGGCGCCGCGACCCGTTCACGCTGCGGCTCGCCGGCGGGGGAGCGTTCCCGAACCCGGCCCGGGCGAAGGTGCTCTACGCCGGCGTCGAGGCCGGTCCGGACGACCTCGAGGAGCTGCGACGGCTCTCCACGGGCGCCCGCGCGGCTGCGGGCAAGAGCGGAGCACCCGCCGACGGGGCCACCTTCCGGCCGCACCTCACGCTGGCCCGGATGAGGCGGCCCGTCGAGGCCACCCGGTGGCTGCGCGTGCTGTCGACGTACCGCAGCAGGGAGTTCACCGTCACCGACTTCTCCCTGGTCCAGTCCCACCTCGGGCAGGGGCCGGGCAACCGTCCACGCTACGAGATCGTCCGGTCCTTCGAGCTCGGGAAGCCGGTCGGGAGCCCTGCGGACGACCCCCCGGCGTGACAGTCAGGCGTTATGGTCGGAGGGTCAACCCGCGTCGAGCAGTGGAAGGGTCGATCGAGTGCCGTTCCTGCTGAGGGTGGAGCTCCCGGACGTCCCCGGATCCCTGGGGCGCGTCGCGAGCGCCATCGGTGAGGCCGGCGGGGACATCGAGGCGATCGAGATCGTCGAGCACCGCTCCGACGGCACCGCGGTCGACGACGTGCTTCTCGAGATGGCCCCGGGCATGATGCCGGACTCGGTCGTCTCGGCCTGCAACATCCTCGACGGGGTGCGGGTGCTGTGGGTCTCCCGGTACGCCGCCGGCGGCCAGCTCTTCCTCGACCTCGAGGTCGTCGAGCAGCTCACCCAGAACCCCGCCCTCGCCCGCGACCAGCTCGTGGACATGCTCCCGGTGGCCTTCCGTGCGGACTGGGCGGTGCGGCTGTGCCGGTCCGGTGACGGCTGCAAGCAGGTGCACGGCACCTCGGCGGCCCCCGACCTCGGCACGGACTCCGGCGGCTGGCTGGCTCTCGAGCGGGCGGCGCGGTTGCCGACCGAGGAGCTGTGGCCGCAGCTGAACGACACCGAGGTCGCCGGTGCGCCGCTCGACGCCAACGAGATCGTCGTGATCGGCCGCCGGGGAGGCCCGGCGATCCTCGACTCCGAGCTCTTCCGCGTGGGCCACCTCGCGGCGCTCGCGGTGACGATTGCGGCAGCCGGCTGAGCGACGCAGTGAGACACCAGTCTCAAAATTCGGGCGCAGGCAGCCAGGTGCAATAGGTTCAGCCGCGTGAAGATCGCTGTAGCCAGGGAGACCCGCCAGGGCGAGTCACGTGTGGCGCTGGTCCCGGAGCTGGTCGGCAAGCTGACCGCTCAGGGATACACCGTCGCCGTGCAGCCCGAGGCCGGCGTCAACGCCCAGTACGCCGACCAGGACTACCTCGAGGCCGGGGCCGAGGTGACCGAGGACGCGTTCGACGGCGCCGACCTGGTGGTCTCGGTGAACCCCCTGGACAGCTACCAGGTGCGCACGCTCGCGCCCGGGACGAGCGTGATGTCGTTCCTGCCGACGCGCCAGAGCCTCGACCTCGTCGCCGACCTGCGCGACGCCGGCGTGACGTCCTTTGCGATGGAGCTCGTCCCGCGGATCAGCCGGGCGCAGTCGATGGACGCCCTGTCGTCGCAGGCGCTGGTCTCCGGCTACCGCTGCGCGATCGTCGCGGCCGGCATGCTGCGCCGGTTCTTCCCGCTGAACATGACCGCCGCCGGCACGGTCCCGCCCGCCGAGGTGGTCGTGCTCGGTGCCGGCGTGGCCGGGCTGCAGGCCATCGCCACCGCGAAGCGGCTCGGTGCCGTCGTCAAGGCCTACGACGTTCGCGCCGCCGCCGCCGAGGAGATCAGGTCGGTGGGTGCCCAGGCGATCGAGCTCGAGCTCGAGACGCTCGAGGGGTCCGGCGGCTACGCCCGTGAGATGACCGAGGACCGGGCCCGCCGCCAGATGGAGCTGCTCACGCCGTACATCGCGGCGGCGGACGCGCTCATCACCACTGCCGCCGTCCCCGGTCGGCAGGCGCCGCTGCTGGTGACCGCCGCCATGGTCGAGCAGATGAAGCCGGGCTCGGTGGTCGTCGACCTCGCAGCCGAGAGCGGAGGCAACGTCGAGGGCGCGAGCCCCGGCGAGGTCGTGCGGATCGGCCACGCGCAGGTCTGGGGCGGCGCGAACGTCCCGTCGCAGCTGCCGCAGCCGGCGTCGAAGCTCTACGCCCAGAACATCGTCAACCTCGTGACGCTGATGACCCGCGACGGGGCGTTCGACCCCGACTTCGAGGACGAGATCGTGATCGGCTCCTGCGTCACGCGCGGAGGGGCGATCCTGCACGAGCCGACCCGCGAGACGATCGAGGGACCGGCGCCGGAGCCCGACCCCCTCGCCGAGCCGGCAGCGTCGCCGGTCGTCGAGGACCCGACCCAGACAAGTGACCGGACCGGTGGGTCGACAAGATTCGAGGGGGACTCCCAGTGAACGAGGGCATCGTCTGGCTGACGATCTTCATCCTCAGCGTGTTCGTCGGCATCGAGGTGATCGCCAAGGTCTCCTCGACGCTGCACACCCCGCTGATGTCCGGCGCCAACGCGATCCACGGCGTCATCCTGCTCGGGGCGATCCTCGTGACCGGAACCACCGACTCCACGCTCGCGCTGATCGTCGGGCTGGTCGCGATCGTGCTGGCAGCGGTCAACATGGTCGGCGGCTTCGTGGTGACCGACCGGATGCTGCAGATGTTCACCCGCAAGAAGAAGCCTGCGGCGTCGAGCACGGAGGGCACGCGCTGATGCCTACCTGGGTACAGATCGTCTACCTGCTCTGCGCCGTTGGATTCATCCTGGCGCTCAAGGGGCTCTCCGGGCCGAAGACCGCCCGCGCCGGCAACCTCATCGGCGCAGCGGCTGCTGTCGTGGCCTGCGCCGTGCCGTTCTTCTACATCGACGGCCTCAAGAACATCCCGCTCATGCTCGTCGCGATCGCGATCGGCACCGCCGGTGGCGTCCTCGGGGCCCAGCGCGTCCAGATGACGCAGATGCCGCAGATGGTGGCGCTGTTCAACGGCGTCGGTGGTGGCGCCGCGGCGCTGGTCGCGCTGCTCGAGCTCGAGCACATGGTCGACGGGGCCGAGGGCTTCGCGCTGGCCGCGACCGCATTCACGATCTTCGTGGGCTCGGTGTCGTTCTCCGGCTCGCTCATCACGTTCGCCAAGCTCCAGGAGCTGATGACCTCGCGGCCGGTCGTCTTCCCCGGACTGCCG
>CADCUK010000075.1 GCA_902805865.1 uncultured Nocardioidaceae bacterium
GCCGCGTGGGACGTCTTGCCGCCACGCGAGGTGAGGATGCCGGCCGCGGCGACCATGCCGCGCAGGTCGTCGGGGTTGGTCTCCCGGCGGACGAGCACGACCTGCTCGCCGCGCTCGGCCCACTCGACGGCGGTGGGCGAGTCGAAGACCGCCCGGCCCACGGCGGCACCGGGCGAGGCGTTCATCCCCTTGGTGATCAGCCGGCGGGCGCCGTCGCGGTCGAACTGCGGGAACATCAGCATCGCCAGCTGCGCCCCGGTGACGCGGTCCAGCGCCTCGTCCATGGTGATGAGCCCCTGGTCCACCAGCTGCACGGCGATCCGGAAGGCCGCGGCCGCGGTCCGCTTGCCGACCCGGGTCTGGAGCATCCAGAGCTTCTCGCGCTCGACAGTGAACTCGATGTCGCACAGGTCGCGGTAGTGCCCCTCGAGCCGGCTCATGATGTCCATGAGCTCGTCGTACGACTGCTTGTCGAGCCTCTCCAGGTCCTTCAGGGGGACGGTGTTGCGGATGCCCGCCACGACGTCCTCGCCCTGCGCGTTCTGCAGGTAGTCGCCGTAGACCCCCTGGGCTCCCGACGCAGGGTCGCGCGTGAAGGCGACGCCGGTGCCCGAGTCCATGCCGCAGTTGCCGAACACCATCGTCTGCACGTTGACGGCGGTGCCGAGGTCGGAGGGGATCCGCTCCTGGCGGCGGTAGAGGCGCGCGCGCTCGGTGTTCCAGGAGGCGAAGACCGCCTCCACCGCCATCAGCAGCTGCTCCTTCGGCTCCTGGGGGAACGGCCGCCCGCTGTGCTCAGCCACGATCTCCTTGTAGGTGCCCACCAGGTCGCGGATGTGGTCGGCGGTCAGGTCGAGGTCGCTCTCGGCGCCGGCGTCCTGCTTCAGCTTGTCGAGTGCGTCCTCGAACAGGTCACCGTCGATGTCGAGCACGGTCTTGCCGAACATCGCCAGCAACCGGCGGTAGGAGTCCCACGCGAAGCGCTCGTCGTCGGCCTGCGCGGCCAGGCCGTGCACCGAGTCGTCGTTGAGCCCGACGTTGAGGACGGTCTCCATCATCCCGGGCATGGAGAACTTGGCACCGGACCGCACCGAGACCAGCAGCGGGTCGTCGGCCTGGCCGAGCCGCTTGCCCATCGCCTTCTCGAGCTGCTCCAGGTGCTCAGCGATCTCGTCCTCGAGCCCGTCGGGCATGCGGCCGCTGCTGGCGGTGCCGGTGTCGGTCGCGGACGCCAGGAACTGCCGGCACGCCTCGGTGCTGATCGTGAACCCCGGCGGGACCGGCAGCCCCAGGTTGGTCATCTCTGCCAGGTTGGCGCCCTTGCCGCCGAGCAGGTCCTTCTGGTCCTTGCTGCCCTCGGAGAACGCGTACACGAACTTCGTCATGGCTCATCTTGTACCCGACGACAGCGTGCTGGTGCGCAAAGGGTCGCCTATGTCTCAGTCCTGGGTCTGCGCGGCCCACAAGTTGATGCCGGACTCCACGGCGTGCTCGTCGATCGTCCGGAGCTCCTCGTCGGTGAACGGCGGTCCGGCGAGCGCGTCGAGGTTGGTGTCCAGCTGCTCCACCGACGAGGCGCCGATGACCGCCGAGGTGACGCGCGGGTCCCGCAACGCCCACTGCAGCGCCATCTGGGCGAGCTTCTGACCGCGTCCACCGGCGATCTCGTTCAAGCGACGGACGTGACCCAGGACAGCCTCCGACAGGTGGTCGGCCCCCACGGTGCTGCCCTCCCGCGCAGCACGTGAGTCGGCGGGCACGCCGTCGAGGTACCGGTCGGTGAGCAGCCCTTGTGCGAGGGCCGTGAAGACGATGCAGCCCATCCCCTCGGCCTCCAGGGTGTCGAGGAGGTCCTGCTCGATCCAGCGGTTGAGCATCGAGTACGACGGCTGGTGGATGAGCAGCGGGGTGCCCAGGTCGCGGGCGATCAGCGCCGCCTCGCTGGTCCGCTTGGCGGAGTACGACGAGATGCCGGCGTACAGCGCGCGCCCCGACCGGACGGCGTGGTCGAGCGCCATCATCGTCTCCTCGATCGGCGTCTCGGGGTCGAAGCGGTGGCTGTAGAAGACGTCGACGTAGTCGAGCCCCAACCGGCTCAGGGACTGGTCGAGCGAGGCGAGCACGTACTTCCGTGACCCCCCTCCCTGGCCGTAGGGGCCCGGCCACATGTCCCAGCCGGCCTTGGTGGAGATGACGAGCTCGTCCCGGTGGGCCGCGAAGTCGTCGCGGAGGTAGCGGCCGAAGTTCTCCTCGGCCCGCCCGTAGGGCGGCCCGTAGTTGTTGGCGAGGTCGAAGTGGGTCACACCGCGGTCGAACGCCCGACGGAGGATCGCCCGCTGGACGTCCTCCGGCCGGTCGTCGCCGAAGTTCTGCCACAACCCCAGGGACAGCGCGGGGAGCTTGAGCCCGCTGCGTCCGCAGAAGCGGTACTCCATCGAGTCGTAGCGGTCAGGGGCGGCTTCGAAGGTCGACATGGGCCCAGACTCCCCCGGCTCGGCGTCAGTCACCCCTCCGGACCTCGAGCACGCGGAAACCCTTCGCGCTCGCCAGCCTCGTGGTCGGGTAGCCCTGCTCGTCCAGCCACCGTTGCAACGAGTCGGCGCCCAGGTTCTTGCCGACGACCAGCACCGCCCGGCCGCCCTCGGCCAGCCGTGGCAGCCAGGTCAGCAGCAGCTCGTGCAGCGCCTGCTTCCCGATCCGGATCGGCGGGTTGGACCAGATCTCGTCGAAGCGCAGGTCGCCCGGGACGCCGTCCGGGGTCACGGCCCGCAACCGGTCGGCCACCCCGAGGCTCGCGGCGTTCTCGTTGGTCAGCGCCACTGCGCGTTCGTTGACGTCGAGCGCCCACACGTCGGCCTCGGGTCGGGTCGTCGCAAGGGCGGCGGCGATGACGCCGTACCCGCAGCCGAGGTCGAGGTAGACGCGGCCCTGCGCCGGCGGCTCGGTCTCGCGGAAGAGCACCGCGGTGCCCACGTCGAGCCGCCCCTGGGCGAAGACACCGGAGCCGGACACCAGCTCCAGCGCCTGGCCCCAGACCTCCGCCCGCACCGGCGCCCGCGTGAACGGCACCGTCGGGTCCGCGGAGAAGTAGTGGTCATCCATGGGTCTCACCCGTCCGGGTCCGCACCGTCCGGGTCCGGGCGGCCTGCGCCGCCAGCTCGTCGTCAGCGGGATAGGCCACCTCCTCGAGGGTCAGCCCGTGCGGCGGCATGACGAGCACCCGGGGGTCGCGGACCTCGCGGGCCAGCACCTCCCCCGGCCACTCGACACCGCGACGTCCCTCGCCCACGCCGACGAGCGCGCCCACGAGCGACCGGACCATCGAGTGGCAGAACGCGTCGGCACGCACCGTGCCCTCGAGGACACCCCTGGGGGTGCGCTCCCACCTCAGCTCCAGCAGGCGACGCACGGTGGTCGCCCCTTCGCGCTGCTTGCAGTACGCCGCGAAGTCGTGCTCGCCGAGCAGCCGCTCGGAGGCGGCGTTCATCACGGCGTCGTCGAGCGTGCGCCCCCACGTCACGACCTGGTTCCGGGTCAGGGGGTCGACCGCCTCGGCGCGATCGACCAGCCGGTAGGCGTACCGGCGCCACAGCGCGCCGAACCGTGCGTCGAAGGCGTCCGACGCCTGCCGTGCGTCCCGGATCCGGACGTCGGGCTGCAGCACACCGTTGAGCCTCCGGGCGAGCGCTGCGGCGGGAGGCTGGGTGCTCCGGCCCGCGGACGCCAGGAGCACCGGCTCGTCCACGTCCACGTGGGCGACCTGGCCCCGCGCATGCACCCCGGTGTCGGTGCGTCCCGCGCAGGTCACCGCGACGCGGTCGACCCGGAGCACCGTCGCCAGCGCGGACTCGAGCTCCCCCTGGACCGTGCGCAACCCCGGCTGCGCGGCCCACCCGTGGAAGGCGCCGCCGTCGTAGGCGAGGTCGAGTCGGAGCCGCACCGAGCCATCTTCCCAGGCCCTAGGATCAGCGGCCGGGCCGCCTGCTCGCTCCCAGTGCGACCACATAGGGTCTGCTCGTGCCACGCCGACTGCTCCAGCTGTTCGCCGGTTGCACGATCCTCGGCATCGGGGTGACCATGCTCCTCGCGCCGTCCCTCGGCTCGGACGGGTTCTCGAGCCTGGTCAACGGGATCTCGCTGGCCACCGGCATGCCGTTCGTGGTCGCGAACCTCCTGGTGAGCATCGGCTTCCTGGCGATCGCGATGGTCGGCGGGCTCAAGCCCGGCATCGGCACGCTGGTGCAGGTGCTCGTCGTGGGCGGCACGGTGTCGCTCCTGCTGCCGGTGATCCAGGAGCCCGACGAGATGTGGGCCCGGCTGCTCGTGCTGGTGCTGGCCTTCCCGGTGCTTGCCACAGGCATCGCCCTGTATCTCGGCAGCCACCTCGGCGCCGGTCCCGCGGAGGCCGCTGCGCTCGCGTGGGACCCGCCCGTGCCGTTCGCGTGGAGCTACAGCGTGGTCCAGGGCGGTGGCGCGCTCGTCGGCTGGCAGCTCGGCGCCGCGATCGGCCCCGGCACGCTCGCGGTGATCTTCCTGCTGGGTCCCGTCGTGGCGCTCGCGGGCAAGCTGCTGCGGCTCGACATCCACCAGGAGCAGGACTGACGCCCGTCGGGCTCGGATCGCGCACGTGCACGATGGGAGCGCTGCCGGAACGCTCTTCCGCACTCCAACCGCGCATGTGCGTGATCCGACGAGCCGACGGGCTGGCCGGCGGGGCGTACCGGCGCTCAAAACAGCGAAGGACCGGTCTCTCGACCGGCCCTTCGTCGTTCTGACGAGTGTCAGCTCTTGTCGGAGTCCTCCGCGGGCTCAGCCTCGGTCGGCTCCGCCTCAGCGGCCGCCTCGGGGGCGTCCGCAGGGGCGTCCGCAGTGGCGTCCTCGGCCGGCGGGGCCTGGACGTCGGCCTCGGTCGGCTCGACCTCGAGGACCTCGGTGTCCTCGCCACCGACGGCGGGCGCCTCGACCTCGGCCGGTGCGGCCTCGTTCTCCTTCGGCGTCACCTCGGCCGCGGGAGCTGCCGTGGCAGCCGTGCCGGTCGTGGAGCCCTTGCCGGACTTCGCCTTCGGCGCGTAGGGCTCGGTCACCAGCTCGATGACCGCCATGGGGGCGTTGTCGCCCTTGCGGGGGCCGACCTTGGTGATCCGGGTGTAGCCGCCCGGACGCTCCGCGAACTGCGGGGCGATCTCGGTGAAGAGGGTGTGCACGACACCCTTGTCCCGGATCGTGCGCAGCACGAGGCGACGGTTGTGCAGGTCACCCTTCTTGGCCTTGGTGATCAGCCGCTCCGCGACCGGACGCAGCGTGCGCGCCTTGGCCTCGGTGGTGGTGATCCGCCCGTGCTCGAAGAGCGCGGTGGCCAGGTTGCTCAGGATCAGCCGCTGGTGGGCGGGGCTGCCGCCGAGGCGGGCGCCCTTCTTCGGAGTGGGCATCGTGTCTCTCGTTCCTCCCAGGCCGTACCAGGTACCCAGGTAGTTGATGTGGTGCCGAGCCGACCAGGTTGCGCCGACTCGACCGGTGTTGGCCGGCAGGACGCGCCGACTCGACCGCTGTGTAGGTGTTGTGCAGAGCTGGGGGTTCGCGGTCCTACGTGCCCGAAGGGAGCGAAGCGACCGTAGGGACTCCTAGGACCGCGAGGCCCCCAGCAAATCGACTCAGTACTGCTCGTCCTCGACGAACGAGTCGTCGTCGTCGTCGTACGCCGCCAGGGCCAGCGACGGGTCGAAGCCCGGCGCGCTGTCCTTGAGCGACAGACCCATCTCGTGCAGCTTCAGCTTGACCTCGTCGATCGACTTGGCGCCGAAGTTGCGGATGTCGAGCAGGTCCTGCTCCGAGCGGGAGATCAGCTCACCCACGGTGTGGATGCCCTCACGCTTGAGGCAGTTGTACGAGCGGACGGTGAGGTTGAGGTCCTCCACCGGCAGCGCCAGGTCGGCAGCGAGCTGCTCGTCGACCGGCGACGGACCGATGTCGATGCCCTCGGCCTCGACGTTGAGCTCGCGAGCCAGCCCGAACAGCTCGACCAGGGTCTTGCCGGCCGAGGCGAGCGCGTCACGGGGACGCATCGACCGCTTGGTCTCGACGTCGATGATCAACTTGTCGAAGTCGGTGCGCTGCTCGACTCGGGTGGCCTCGACCTTGTAGGTCACCTTGAGGACCGGCGAGTAGATCGAGTCGACCGGGACCCTGCCGATCTCGTTGTCGGCGCCCTTGTTCTGGGCGGCGCTGACGTAGCCACGACCACGCTCGACGACGAGCTCCATCTCGAGCCGACCCGAGTCGTTCAGGGTCGCGATCTTCAGGTCCGGGGTGTGGATCTCCACGCCGGCCGGGGGCGCGATGTCGGCCCCCGTGACGTCACCGGGGCCCTGCTTGCGCAGGTACATCGTGACCGGCTCGTCGTGCTCGGAGGAGACGACGAGGTCCTTCAGGTTGAGGATGATCTCGGTGACGTCCTCCTTGACCCCCTCGATCGTGGAGAACTCGTGGAGGACGCTCTCGATCTTGATGCTGGTGACCGAGGCGCCGGGGATCGAGCTCAGCAGCGTACGGCGGAGCGAGTTGCCGAGCGTGTAGCCGAAACCGGGCTCGAGCGGCTCGATGACGAACCGGGAGCGGAAGTCGTCGACGACGTCTTCGGAGAGGGTGGGGCGCTGTGCAATGAGCACTGTGTGTTTCCTTCCCAGGGACTTCCGCTATTTGAAGCCCTGACATGTGGTGTGTGGACGGTGGTCCCGGAGGACCACCGGCCACGCGGGGTTTCGGTGCTGGGTCCGGGGCGTGCGAGCACGGCCCCCGGGGTCACTTCTTGGAGTAGTACTCGACGATGAGCTGCTCCTGGACCGGGATCTCGATCTGCTGGCGGACCGGCAGCGAGTGGATCAGGACCCGCATGCGGTCGGGCAGCACGTCCATCCAGGCCGGGACGATCCGCTCGCCGAAGGTCTCGCGGGCCACGATGAACGGCGTCATCTCCAGCGACTTCTCGCGCACGTCGACCACGTCGTACTGCGTGATCTGGAACGACGGGATGTCGACCTTCTTGCCGTTGACCAGGAAGTGGCCGTGGTTGACCAGCTGGCGGGCGTGGCGACGCGTCCGGGCGAAGCCGGCGCGGTAGACCACGTTGTCCAGGCGGCACTCGAGCAGCTGCAGCAGGTTGTCACCGGTCTTGCCAGGACGCCGCGAGGCCTCGTGGTAGTAGCGGACGAACTGCTTCTCCAGGATGCCGTAGGTGTAGCGGGCCTTCTGCTTCTCGCGGAGCTGGAGCAGGTACTCCGACTCCTTCGGACGGCCACGGCCGTGCTGGCCGGGCGGGAAGGGGCGGCGCTCGAACGCCATGTCGCCGCCGACGAGGTCAACACCCAGTCGACGCGACTTCTTGGTCATGGGGCCGGTGTAACGGGCCATGGGTCAGAGTCTCCTTGAACTTGTCGACGGGTCAGACGCGGCGGCGCTTGGGCGGCCGGCATCCGTTGTGGGGGGTGGGCGTGACGTCCTGGATGGTGCCGACCTCGAGGCCGATCGCACCCAGCGAGCGGATCGCGGTCTCGCGGCCCGACCCCGGGCCCTTCACGAACACGTCGATCTTCTTCATGCCGTGCTCCTGCGCCCGTCGACCAGCGGCCTCGGCAGCCATCTGCGCCGCGAACGGGGTGGACTTGCGCGAGCCCTTGAAGCCGACGGTGCCGGCCGAGGCCCACGCGACGACCGCGCCGGTCGGGTCGGTGATCGTGACGATCGTGTTGTTGAACGTGCTCTTGATGTGAGCCTCGCCCTGGGCGATGTTCTTCTTCTCCTTGCGGCGCACCTTCTTGGCGCCGGCCTGACGGCTCTTGGGAGGCATTCAGTTCTCCTGAGGATCTGGGGTGGAAGCGATTCGAGGAAGCAGGCAGTGAGCGGCGGCGGACGCCGGGGTCACTTGGCCTTCTTCTTGCCGGCGACGGTGCGCTTGGGGCCCTTGCGGGTGCGCGCGTTGGTCTTGGTGCGCTGACCGCGGACCGGGAGGTTCATCCGGTGCCGGCGACCCTGGTAGCTGCCGATCTCGATCTTGCGACGGATGTCGGCCTGGACCTCACGACGGAGGTCACCTTCGATCTTGTACTCACCCTCGATCGCGTCGCGGAGCTTCACCAGCTCCTCGTCGCCCAGCTGGTGCACGCGGAGGTCGGGGCTGACCCCGGTGTCGGCGAGCAGCTTCTGGGCGCGGGTACGGCCGATGCCGTAGATGTAGGTAAGTGCGACCTCGATGCGCTTGTCGCGCGGGAGGTCGACACCGACGAGGCGTGCCATGAAAGGCGGTGTCCCTTCGATCTTCTGGAGGTTTCGTGTCGTGTCGCGTCCCTGCCGCAGGCGGTGGAGCCTGCGACCCGGGCCCCGGCCTCCAGACCAGGGGTGACGCCGACCCCGTAGGGCCGACGAGCGATCACGATTTCTGTGGGTTATTCAGTTGTGAAGCTCGGAGTTCGTGGTCCGGCGTGCCCGAAGCGAAGCGTAGGGACTCCCCGGACCGCGAGGCTCCGAGCCAATGGAGCTAGCTAGCCTTGACGCTGCTTGTGGCGAGGGTTCTCGCAGATCACCATGACGCGGCCGTGGCGACGGATCACCTTGCACTTGTCACAGATCGGCTTGACGCTCGGGTTGACCTTCATCAGAGGCCTTCCTTGTGGGATTCGGCTGGTTACTTGTACCGGTAGACGATGCGGCCGCGAGTCAGGTCGTACGGCGAGAGCTCCACCACAACGCGGTCCTGAGGAAGGATGCGGATGTAGTGCTGCCGCATCTTGCCGCTGATGTGGGCGAGGACCTTGTGCCCGTTGCTCAGCTCGACCCGGAACATCGCGTTCGGGAGAGCCTCGACAATCGTGCCCTCGATCTCGATGACGCCTTCCTTCTTCGGCATGTCCTCCGCAATCTGTCTCGCCCCGGATGGTTCCAGGACTCGTCTGTGTCTGCCGGGTGGCCCGCGAACCGCCCCGGAACGTCCCCTGCTGGGGTAGCGTCCGGGTGGACCTCGTGAAGCAGCTTCGTCACCTCTTCCCGACCAGCTCGGCCGGGCAGCCGCGAGGCAGCACGAAACGGACCCACGTTGGGCCGACGCACGAGTCTATGCGACAACACGGCCGGAGCGTTAATCGAGCCGACCGCCTTCGGGCCCGCCCGGCGACCGCGGTTTGTATGGTGGCTCCCGTGACCAGGGGTGGCGTCGCTCGGAGAGCTGCTGCCCTCGCTGCGTACGGCGGGGGCGGCATATCCGTGCTGGGCGGATCCCTGTGGGGCATCCTGGTCGCCGAGGCGCAGCTGGCCCGCCGGACGATCGGCAACGCCGAGGGGGACCCGCCGGCACCCTCGGGCTGGTACGGCCAGGGCCGCGGGGGTCCGGCTCTCAAGATCGCGCTGATCGGCGACTCGTCGGCGGCGGGGTACGGCGTGGACGAGGTCGAGGAGACGCCGGGCGCGATCCTCGCCTCCGGGCTGGCCGAGGCGGCCGACCGACGGGTCTACCTGACGGCGGTGGCCAAGGTCGGCGCCCAGTCCAAGGACCTCCAGGGCCAGATCGACAAGGTCCTGCCCGTGGAGCCGCACGTCGCCGTCATCTTCATCGGCGCCAACGACGTCACCCACACCGTGCCGATCCGCACCTCCCAGCGGTTGCTCGGGGACGCGATCCGGCGACTCCGCGCGGCCGGCGTCGAGGTGGTCATCGCCACCTGCCCCGACCTCGGCACGATCGAGCCGATCGCTCCCCCGCTCAAGCAGGTCGCCCGCGCGTGGTCGCGCCGACTGGCCGCCGCGCAGGCGACGACCACGCTCGAGTGCGGCGGCCGGGCAGTCGCCATGGCTTCGGTGCTCGGGCACGAGTTCGTGAAGTTCTCCGACCTGCTCTTCGGTCCCGACCGCTTCCACCCCTCCGCCGCGGGGTACGCGCGGATGGCGTCGGTGATCCTGCCGACGGTGCTGGCCGCGCTGGACCTGGCGCCGGAGGAGGACGTCCGGCCGGAGTACGCCCGGGGCGAGGCACTGCTGCCGATCGACGTGGCCGTGCTCGAGGCCGCCCGGCATCCCGGTGCGTCGATCGAGCCGGTCGACGCCGAGAACGCGCCGGCCACGCAGTCCCGCGGCGGGTTCGTGCTGCTGCGCCGCCGGCGCCGCCAGGCGGAGACCGACGTCGAGGCACCGGCCCTGCACGAGGACGAGGACCCCGCCGAGCCCTCGTCGGCCTAGCGAGGCTCCCGCCGGCGGCGAGACCGTCAGCGAGACCGCCCGCGAGTCAGAACCCGGCGATGATCGACTCGCGGACGTGGCCCTCCCGGACGCGCTGCGGGTGGTTGCCGACCTTGACCTCGGCGACGACCTTCTCGGTGCGGAACGAGATCACCGTGACCAGGTCGCTGCCGCTCATCGACATCCAGCACGTGTTGCCCGGTCCCTCGGTGGCCCAGTAGGGCTTGGAGTAGGTCCGCTTCTCGAGGAACCGTCCCTGCCCCTTGAACACCTTCGGGGTGAACGTCTTGCGGTCGACGATCGCGGCGTAGTCGGACATCGTCCCGGCCACGCAGAGCTTCCTGCCGCTCTCGTTGATCGCGAGCCCGTGGTGGGCGGAGTCGAGGACGTAGTCCTCGCGCCGCATGTCCTTGACCTCGTCGCTCTTCGGCAGCCGGATCTTGCGGGTCACCCGGCCGACCTCCGGCTCGGCGAGGCCGCCGAGGGCGTAGTCGGGGCTGCCCTCGACGTCGGGCTTGACCATGTTGAACTCGACCAGGCCGTGGAAGAACGACACCTGCGCGTACATGATCTTCTCGTTGGGGGTGATCGCCACGGGCCGGACCGCGCTCGACATGTTCGGGTAGCCCGCCTCACCGAGCTCGAGACCCATGTCCCAGCGGTGGGTCACGTCGAACGTGGCGTTGTCCACGATCTGCAACCAGCGGTCGGCCTTGACGTTGTCGTGCACGAACTCGCCGTTGAGGTCGCCGACGGTCACGACTCCGAAGTCCGGGTAGTCACCCGGGGAGTAGACCCGGCCGATGGAGGCGTGGAAGATCCGGCTGCCGTCCTTGGAGTAGTTGTTCTCGTGCGGGGTCTCGCCCGACGGGAAGGTGCGCAGCCGCTTGCCCATGCTCCTGCCGACCATGCTGTACTCGATGACCTGCTTGGCGGTGGAGTCCGACACCAGCAGCCGCCGACGGTCCGGGGACACGCCCATGTGGTCGGTGCGGTAGCCGTCCATCTCCTGCTCGGCCACGATCACCTGGTCCGCAGGAGCACCCGCGGCGGCCTTGGCGATGTCGACCCAGACGACGTCATGGAGGCTCGGCCGCGACACCGCGAGGAACCTGCCGTTGCGGGTGGTGAAGATGTCGTCGACGAACTGGTCGTGACCCTCGGCGACGACCTGCTGGATGGCGTAGTAGTACGCCGGGCCACCCGGGTGGCTCTCCGACGGCGTCTTGACCTGCTGGAGCTCCTCCTCACGGTCCGGCACCACGTTGATGGTCTGGAGCGGCTTCCGGGTCCGGGCGTCGACGAGCGTGACCGTGCCCTCCCAGTTGTTGCCGACCACCATCACCGACCGCTTCGCGGGCTTCTTGGATCGGAGCTCGGTCAGCTCGACTGAGCGACGGTCCTCATCTGCGGTCGCGGGCGTCGCGAGCAGGCTTCCTCCCACTGCCGCCGTCGTGAGCAGAGCGAGTGCCGGGACGAGCCGGCTGGTCAGTGCGCGCACTTTCGTACCTCCCCTTGGAACGTGAACCCACCTCATGAACGAGGCCACCCCGGGTGGGGTCACGTAGGACCTTCGGCCCCAATGATCCGCAACAAGTCGGTGTACCCCGATTTGAGGACGACAAAACCCGAACGGAGCGAGCACACTTCCTTCAGGGGACATCCGGGTCCCCGGTGCGCTCCGGAGGAAACCATGAGATCTGCCTACCGCGTTCTTGCCTTCGTCATTGCCGGCCTGGTCGTCGTCCAGGCCGCGGCGATCGCCTACGCCGTCTTTGGGCTCACCAAGTGGGTGGAGGACGACGGGGGCGTGCTGGACAAGGCTGCGATCGAGTCCCGGGACACGAGCTTCGACGGCGTCCTCGGGTTCCCGATCCATGCGATCAACGGGACCATGCTCATCCCTCTCGTCGCCCTGATCCTGCTGATCGTGGCCTTCTTCGCCAAGGTGTCCGGCGGGGTGGCGCAGGCCGCGACCATCCTGCTGCTCGTGGTGGTCCAGGTGGCCCTCGGAATCTTCGGCCAGGACATCCCCGGTCTCGGCGCGCTGCACGGCCTCAACGCGCTGCTCCTGTTCGGCGCCGCAACGATGGCCGGGGTCCGCGCCAAGCAGCCGGCGGTCGAGACCACCTCGCCGTACGGCGCTGAGCACAAGACCCACGTCTGAGGATGACCAAGGAGCGATGGCGGCTCCTCGTCGCCGTCGCGGCAACACTCGCAGTCGTCGCGCCGCTCGCCTGGCTCTGGCAGGCGAGCCGGATGCCGGGCGAGTACAGCGTCATGGAGATGGGGTACGTCGACCACGGCGGCGGCCCCGTCTCCGCCGGTGGCGGTGAGGGCGGGCAGGAGGGCCACCACGGAGGTCCGACGAGCGTCGCCGACCTCGTCGACGACCCGGACCGCGACGCCGACGTCGAGGTCGAGCTGGTCGCCGAGGCGGCCGAGATCACGCTGGCCTCGGGCCGCGAGGTCGAGGGCTACACGCTCAACGACGTCTCCCCCGGGCCGATGATCCGGGTCCGCGAGGGCCAGCTGCTCGAGGTGCAGCTGCGCAACGAGTCCGTCGAGGGCGGCGTCACCCTGCACTGGCACGGCGTGGACGTCCCGAACGCCGAGGACGGCGTCGCGGGCGTCACCCAGGACGCCGTCGGGATCGGCGAGGAGCACACCTACCGGTGGGTGGCCGACGCGGCCGGCACGTACTGGTACCACTCCCACCAGATCTCGCACGAGCAGGTGATCCGCGGTCTGCTGGGGCCGCTCGTCGTCGAGCCCCGCAAGCCGGAGGCCGGGGTCGTCGACGTGCCTGCACTGGCGCACACGTACGCCGGTGGCCGGACGATCAACGGCGACGACGGTGACGTCCCGGTGACCGTGGAGGCCGGCAGCCGCGTCCGCGTCCGGGTGATCAACACCGACAACGGCCCGGTGCGGACGTGGGCGAGCGCGCCGTACACCGTCGCGGCGGTCGACGCGCGGGACCTCAACGAGCCGACGCCTGTCGCGGACCGCTGGCTCACGGTCACCGCCGGCGGCCGGGCGGACCTGATGCTCGACGTGCCGGAGGACGGCTCCGCCCTGCGGGTGCAGGTCGGCGCAGCCACCGCGCTCGTCATCGGCCCTGAGGGCGCCGAGGCGCCGCCGGTGCCGGAGCCCGACGACGGGCTCGACCTGCTCTCCTACGGCTCCCCCGCGGACCTCGGCTTCGACCCCGACGAGGCGGACCGGGACTTCGAGTACTCCATCGGCCGGCGCCCGGGCTTCGTCCAGGGCAAGCCCGGGCTGTGGTGGACGATCAACGGCCACATGTGGCCGAACGTCCCGATGTTCATGGTCGCCGAGGGCGACGTCGTGCGGATGACGATCGACAACCACAGCGGCGACGTCCACCCCATGCACCTGCACGGCCACCACGCGGTCGTCCTGTCGCGCGACGGCGAGGAGGCCACCGGGAGCCCGATCTGGTTCGACTCCCTCGACGTCCAGGACGGCGAGAGCTACGAGGTGGCGTTCGTGGCCGACAACCCCGGTGTGTGGATGGACCACTGCCACAACCTCCAGCACGCCGTGGACGGGCTCGTCGCGCACCTCATGTACGAGGGCGTCAGCACGCCGTACCGGATCGGCGGGGACGCCGCGAACCACCCGGAGTAGCCGGGGAACGCAAAGGCGGCCGCACCCGTCACCGGGTGCGGCCGCCTCGTGTCTGCGGTGAGCGTCAGTCGTTGCCGCGGAGGATCGCGAGGATCCGGAGCAGCTCGATGTAGATCCAGATGATCGTCACGGCGAGGCCGAAGGCCGCGCGCCACGACTCGCGCTCCGGCAGGCCGGCAGCGATGCCGCGCTCGACGAAGTCGAAGTCGAGGATCAGCATCAGCACGCCGAGGCCGAGACCGATGAAGCTGGAGATCAGCCCCATCGTGCCGTACCCGTTGAAGCCGAAGCTGGTGTCGAACATCGCCAGGACGAAGTCGAGCAGCGAGACGGCGACGAAGCCGAACATCGCGGCGACGACCCACTTGCGGAACTTCGTGCCGACCTGGATGTCGAAGAACTTGTACGCCGCGAGCGTGCCGGCCACGGCGCCGACGGTGCCGACCACGGCGCCGATGACCAGACCGGGCATGTCGTTGCCGCCGCCGAAGGTCCCTTCGATCACCTTGCTGAACGCACCGACGAAGAGCCCCTCGAAGGCGGCGTAGGCCAGCACGAGCGCCGGGCTGACGACCTTCTTGAACGAGTTGACCATCGCGAGCCCGAAGCCGACGAGCGCGCCGACCATCGCCAGCAGGTAGAGCGTGCCGGCGGCCTCCGCGTCGTCGATGGCGGGGGTGAGGAACCAGGTGACGGTCGCGACGACGGCCACGACCATCAGGGTGATCCCGGTCTTCTGCACGACCGAGTCGATCGTCATCCGGCCCTGGTCGACCGGCGCGCCGGCGTACGGGTCGGCGTAGGGGTCAGCGGGTGCTCCGCTGCCTCCGGCGCCCCAGGCAGAGGGGTTGCCGTAGGCGGGGGGCGGGCTCGTGGGCGCTCCGTACGCGGGGTAGCTGATGCCGTTGCCGGCGTACCGCTGGTTGCCGTTCCCGCCACGGCCGTTGAATCCTTCGGACCGCCGGAAGACGGGGTTGCTGCTCTGCATGTGTGTGGTCACTCCTCCGAAGAAGACCGGGCGGCGCCCGGGCGGGCGCCGTTGCTGGCTGCTACCCCTTCATAGTAGGAGCAGCACCTGAAGCGAACCTGAACATGCAGGTCACGACGTGGCGCGTCTTGCGAGGTCAGCAGCCCCGATGAGCCCGGCATCGTTGCCGAGCGCCGCCAGCCGCAGCTCCGGTGAGGGACGGCGACCACGGCCGCTCAGCTCCCGCTCGACCGCTGCGCGGGTCGGCCCGAGGAGCAGCTCCCCCGCCTCGCTGACGCCCCCGCCGAGGACGACGACCGTGGGGTCGAGGATCGACACGAGCGTCGAGATGCCGATCCCGAGCGGCTCGGCCAGCTTGTCGAAGAGCTCGATCGCCTCCGCTTCGCCGGCCTCGGCCAGCTCGGTGACCTGCGCCCCGGTGACCGCGGTCGGGTCCCCGCCTGCAGCGGCCAGCAGGGCGGGTGCGGAGCCGTCGGCTGCGGCCTCGCGGGCCATCCTCTGCAACGAGCTCCCCGAGGCGTACTCCTCGAAGCAGCCGTGACGCCCGCACTCGCAGAGCCGGCCCTGCGGCACGAGGCCGAGGTGCCCGATCTCGCCCGCCACCCCGTGCCCGCCGCGGTAGATCTCGCCACCGAGGAGCAGCCCGCCGCCGATGCCGGTGCCGATCGCGACCATCAGCTGGTCCGGCACCCCCTGACCCGCGCCGTAGACGTACTCGGCCCAGGCTGCGGCGTTGCCGTCGTTCTCGAGGGTGACCGGCATGCCGAGCGAGTCCTGCAGGATGTCGGTGACGGGCTCGGTGCCCCACCCGACGTGCGCGGAGAAGTACAGCGCTGTCCGCTCGGCGTTGACGAAGCCGGCCGCGCCGACGCCGACTGCGACGACGTCGTGACGGCCGGCCAGCTCACCGGCGAGCTCGGCGATCTTCGCCCGGAGCTCCTTCGGGTCGTCCGCCGGCGTCGGCACCCGGGTCTGGTCGATGATGACCCCGGACTCGTCCACGACGCCGGCCGCGATCTTGGTGCCGCCGACGTCCACTCCTACTGCAAGGCCCATGGCGCAACCTTGCCACTAGTCGGCCACCAGTCGCCGCCGAGCCGGCGGCGGAGGGTCAGCGGACGTCGCCGTCCACGTAGACCCACCGGCCGGCACGCCGGGCGAACCGGCTCAGCTCGTGGAGCGAGCCGGCTCCGGAGGGGGTCCGGAAGCTCGCCCGGAATTCCACCGTGCCCTCGTCGTCGGCGGGGCCGCCGAGACTGGTGGCGAGCACCTCCAGCCCCGTCCACGTCGTCGCCGGGTCGGGCGACACGTCCGCCGGGCGGGTGTGTGGGTGCCAGCTCCGGAAGAGGTGGCCGAGCTCGCCGCGGGCGTACGCCGTGTACCGGGACCGCATCAGCTCCACCGCGGTGGTCGCCTGCCGCTCCCCGCGGTGCAGCGGGCCGCAGCAGCTGTCGTAGTCCGCTCCGGTCCCGCACGGACACTGCGTGCTGAGGCCGCCCAGCGTCATGCAGGGACTCCGGCGAAGTGCCCCCGGTGGGACTCGAACCCACACTGAAAGGTTTTTAAGACCTCGTCCTCTGCCATTGGGATACGGGGGCCGTGCGCCAGCAACTTACGTGTCCTCGAGGGGGGCAGTGCCCCGACGGTTCAACCGGGCCGGCCCGTCCGCGGCGATGACGGCAGCCACCGCGTCGGTCACGGCTCCGACCGCCTGCTCCACCGAGGACCACGACCCGGACGCCTGCCCGTGCTCGGCGAGCGCGGTCAGTGACCCGAGGGCACCCTGCGCCGCCCTGACGAGCCTCTCGTCGTCGGGCGGGAGCAGCGGCCGCTCCTGGGCGAGGTCCGGCCTCACCGGCAGGTCGTCCTCGTCACCGACCACGTCGACCCGGCTCCGCCGCAGGACCCTGATGACCTCGCGGTTCCAGCCGGCGGTGAACTTCAGCGTCGCGCGGTCCAGAGGCGGCCTGGTGTCGTCGTCGCCTCGCACCGCCGCCTGGGCTGCGACGAATCCGGCGAGCCGCTGGGTCTCGTAGTCGGGCAGCCCGCGTCGGTCGGCCTCCGCGTGGACGAGGCAGAGGAGATGGGCGGTGGCGTAGCCCGTCGAGGGGTTGGACTCGACCTGGGTCTCCGTCGCCGTCGTGGGGTCGACCTCCAGCACGGAGGCGAACCTCTCCCACAGCGCCTCGCGCGGTGCCCCGGCGCCCGGCACGGTCACGACGTGGACGTGCTCGGGACCCAGGCGGTTGCGCCACATGCGGACCAGCGTGCCGATGCGCTGGGAGAGCAGGAACGTGTGCGACCGCGGCTTGGTGTCCGGGTCGCGGGCCGTGGCGACGTACTCGGGCCAGGTCTGGGAGCCACGGTTGCGGGCAGCGGTCTGCCACTGCGCGGGCAGCACGCCGGTGGCGTCGCGGACCGTGATCACGACGTGGAGGTCCAGGTCCGCGAAGTCCTTCATGATCTTGTCGGCTCGGAGCGGTCCCTGGAGGCTCAGGAACTCGTGGGAGAGCACCGAGGCGCGACCGTCGAACGCGTGCGCCGCCTCGACGAGCTCGCCCCAGGCGCCGCTGCCGGGTTCCCGTTTCGCCAGGTCCTCGGCGCGCCCGGCCACCAGGTCCGCGACGGCCGGGCCGCGGCCGGGGACGACGTACAACCCCGCTTCCTTCAGCGGCTCCGCGTTGTAGGTGAGCATGCCCTGCAGGAACGACGTCCCGGTCTTCATCGCTCCGATGTGGAGGTACATCTGCTTGCTCACAGGTAGGTCTTCCTCGCGTGGACGGCATGGGCTCCGGCGACCCGGTCGAGGAACAGCAGACCGTCGCAGTGGTCGATCTCGTGCTGGAGGGCTCGCGCCTCGAAAGCCTCGGCGGCGACCTCGACGTCCTCGCCGCTGCCGGGGAGCTGGCCACGGACGAGCAGCCTGCTCGCCCGCTTGACGTCACCGGTGAAGTCAGGCACCGACATGCAGCCCTCGCGGGCCTTCTCGTTGCGGGAGGACTCCACCACCACGGCGTTGCACAGCACGAAGGTGCCGTGGTGGCTGCGCGTCTTGGGATGGGCGCTGACGTCGACGGTGAACACCTTCGCGCCCACGCCGACCTGGGGTGCCGCCAGCCCGACGCACCCGGGCGAGACGCGCATGGTGGCGACGAGGTCGGCCGCGAGCTGGACGACCTCGGGGGACGACGGGTCGACCTTGGTGCCGTCGGTGGTCAGCACCTCTGCCGGCGCGGTCACGACGTCGAGCACGTGCCCGTCGACCCCGAGGTCGGTCTCCGACCAGCGGCCGACGACGTCGTCGACGGCCGCCCCGCCGCTCCCGTCCGCCGTCACAGCTCGTCGCTCTCCATCCGTCGCAGCGAGGCGCCGACCCCGAGCCGCTCGGCCGTCGCGTGCAGCGAAGACTCGAGGCTCTCGACGTCGGTCCCGTCGGGCAGGTCCACCTCGGCCCCGAGGATGTAGAGCCCTCCGGCGAGCCGGGTGGTCAGGTCGGTGATGTTGCCGCCGACCGCCGCCACCTGGGCGGCGACGGCGCTGACGATCCCGGGACGGTCCGCACCGTGCACGGTCACGACGTACGACGACGCGACGGGCTCGGCCTGCGCCTCCTCGGGGACCTCGCGCACCGCGACGTCGAGGCTCCCGCCGGCGGTGAGGGAACCCAGTGCCTCCTCGATGCGACCCGACGGGACGTCACCGGCGCAGAGCAGCATCATCGCGAAGTGGCCGCGCAGGAGCGTCATCGTCGAGTCCTCGAGGTTGAGCCCGAGGTCGGCAAGGGCAGCGGTCGCCTCCGCGATGATCCCCGGCCGGTCGTGGCCGATCACGGTGATTGCCTGCAGAGTCACGAGGGCGAGTCTGCCAGCGCCCGTGCCCGGCGCAGAACCCCGTCCAGCATGTCCTCGGTGAGGACCCCGGTGAAGGTGTTCTGCTGGCTCGGGTGGTAGCAGCCGAGGACGGTCAGGCCGGTGAGGTCGTCGCCTCCCGGTCCCTCCAGCCGCACCTCGGCAGCGTGGCCGAACCGGGGACGGGGCCGCGGGACGGCGTACCCGACGTCCTGCAGCGCCCGCAGTGCCGCCGTCCAGCCGAAAGAGCCGAGGCACACCACCGCCTGCACCGACGGGGTCACCAGCTGCAGCTCACGGCGCAGCCACGGCGAGCAGGTGTCCCGCTCCTCGACGGTGGGCTTGTTGGCCGGCGGGGCGCACCGGACCGCGGCCACCATCCGGGTGTCGATGAGCTCCTGCCCGTCACCGGCGTGCTCCGAGGTCGCCTGACGAGCCAGCCCGGCCCGGTGCAGCGAGGCGAACAGCCAGTCCCCGGAGCGGTCACCGGTGAAGATCCGGCCGGTGCGGTTGCCGCCGTTGGCGGCCGGCGCGAGCCCGACGACCAGCACCTTAGGCTGCGCCGCCCCCCACCCCGCGATGGGCCGTCCCCAGTAGGGCTGGGCGGCGAACGAGGCGCGTTTGGCCAGTGCGACGTCCTCGCGCCAGCGGACCAGCCGGTCGCAGGCCCGGCACACGCTGCTGCACGCGGTGACCGCCTCGAGCGAGGAGCCGGCGGCCAGCGCTGCCACGTCGTCGGCGGTGTGCGCGACCGGGGTGCCCCGCTCTGCGGGGTCGCCCGGCCAGCCGGTGCCGGCGGGGACCGGTGAGGCGAACAGCTGTCCGGTGAGCGGGTGCGGCAGCGGGAGCGGCCCCGTGTCAGCCATGTCCGATCCTCACGCCCGGGACCAGGCGATGCCGTCGAGGATGTCGCTGACCGAGGTGCGCAGCTCGGTCGCGGGCGTCCGGCGCAGGACCCGGTCGAGGATGAGCGCACCCGCCCCGATGACGTCCGCGCGCCCCGGCTGCATGTAGGGCAGCGCACGACGCTCCTCGACCGTCATCGCCAGCAACCGGGCTGCAGCTTCGTGCACGCCCTGCACGGGCACCGCGGCCCGGTCGACCGCTTCACGATCGAGCGCCGGCAGGTCGAGCACGGCCGCGGCGACGGTCAGCCCGGTGCCGGAGACGGCGACGACGGTGCGGGGTGCGGCCAGGTCGACGGCGTACGACGGGAGCGTGTCGAGAGCCTGATCGATCTCCGCCATCGCCGCCGCCACCTCGGCGCCCGCCGGCGGGTCGCCGTGGAGGTGGCGCTCGGTCATCCGCACCGAGCCGATGTCGAGGGAGTGCCCGGCCTGGACGTCGCCGTGCCGGCCGCCGAGGACCAGCTCGGTGGAGCCGCCGCCGATGTCGACGACCAGCACCGGGGCCGGGGCCTCGCCGAGGCCCCGGGTCGCACCGGCGAACGACAGCTGCGCCTCCTCCGCCCCGGACACGACCTCGGGCTCGACGCCCAGCCGCTGGGCCACCCCGGCGGTGAACACCCCGGCGTTGGAGGCGTCCCGGGCCGCCGAGGTCGCGCAGAACCGGATCGCGTCGACGTGGTGCTCCTCCACGATCGCGGCGTACTCCTCGACGGCGGCGAAGACGCGGGCCAGCGCCTCGTCGGCGAGCCGGCCGGTCCGGTCGACTCCCTGCCCCAGCCGGACCATGCGGGTCTCGCGGACGTGCTCGACCTCCTCACCGGTCGCGGGGTCGAGGTCGGCGACGAGGAGCTTGATCGTGTTGGTGCCGCAGTCGACGGCCGCCACGCGGGTCACCTGGGAGTCATTTCCCCGGGGGCGCCACGGTCACGCACGGCCCGGACGCCCAGTAGTCCCCGAGCAGCTCGAGCACCTCGTCGCCGAGCGGGTTGACCCCGGGCCCCTGAGCCAGCGCCTGACCGGCCAGCACGTGCAGGCACTTGACCCGTGTGGGCATCCCCCCGGCGGAGACGCCGGCGATCTCCTCGACGTGACCGATGGCCTCCCGCGCCTGGAGGTACCGCTCGTGCGCCGCGGCGTAGGCAGCAGCGAGCTCCGGGTCGGACCCGAGGCGCCCGGTCATCTCCGCCATCAGTCCCTCTCCTTCCAGCGTGCCGATCAGCGACGCCGCGCGGGGACAGGTGAGGTAGAACGTCGTCGGGAACGGTGTCCCGTCGGGCAGCCGCGGCTCGGTGGTCACCACGTCGGGGTTGCCGCACGGGCACCGGTGGCCGACGGCGTGGATCGCACGCGGAGCACGACCGAGCTGCGCCGCGACGACAGCCTCGTCCTCGGCGCCGATGGTCGGTCCGGACGACGGCCCGGTCACCGGTCGGGCTTGGGTGACGGCGGCGGTGCGATCTGCTCGGCGGGGTCGGTGTCCTTGGGAGGGTTGCCGGCCGTCTCGACGCTGTCCAGCGTCGTCTCCCACCACTCCGGCGGCGACTCGTCGAGGCTCTTGGGGTCCGACAACGTGTCCTGGTGGTCCAGCGGCTCGCCGTCCTCGTCGAGGACCCGGTAGCCGATCTCGCCGGGGAAGCCGAAGGCGAACCGTGCCCGCGCCTGCGAGATGACGTAGTTGTCGTCGTTCCACCGCGCCTTCTCGCGCTCGAGCGCGGCGATGTGCGCCTCGGACTCCGCGATGTTCGCGCGCACCGACGCGATGTGGGTCCGCTGCTCGAGGTAGGCGCGCAGGCTCGAGCCGTAGGACGCCACCAGTGCTGCGACGACCAGCACGAGGACAGCGGCGCGACCGGTCAGCCTGGGCCGCGGGGCCGTTCCGGCCGGTCGGCGGACCCGGGTGGCGCCGGAGGAGCGAGGCCCTCGACCGGGGGTACGGCGCGGCTGGCGGACGTTGCCGCGCGCCCCTCCGCCCCGGGGACCCGAACCCCGGGGTGTCGAACCTCGACCCTGTGCCATCAGCTCGGCGAGCTCAGAAGCCGGACCGAGGGAAGGCGGACCGACCGGCGTAGCGGGCCGAGTCGTCGAGCTCCTCCTCGATCCGCAGCAGCTGGTTGTACTTCGCGACCCGCTCCGAGCGCGCCGGGGCGCCGGTCTTGATCTGCCCGCAGTTCGTCGCCACGGCGAGATCGGCGATCGTGGTGTCCTCGGTCTCACCGGAGCGGTGGCTCATCATGCAGCGGAAGCCGCTGCGGTGCGCGAGGTCGACCGAGTCGAGGGTCTCGGTCAGCGAGCCGATCTGGTTCACCTTGACCAGCAGGGCGTTCGCGGAGCGCTCGTTGATGCCGCGCGCCAGCCGCTCGACGTTGGTGACGAACAGGTCGTCGCCGACGATCTGGGTGCGGTCGCCGAGCGCGGCGGTGATGTGCTGCCAACCCTCCCAGTCCTCCTCGGACATGGGGTCCTCGATCGACACGATCGGGTAGGAGTCGACGAGGTCGGCGTAGTAGCTCTGCATCTGTTCCGCCGAGAGCGACTGACCCTCGAACTGGTAGACGCCGTCCGCGTGGAACTCGGTCGCCGCGACGTCCAGCGCCAGGGCGATGTCCTCCCCGAGCCGGAGGCCGGTCTGGGCGACTGCCTCGGCGATGAGGTCGAGGGCCGCCCGGTTCGAGGACAGGTCCGGGGCGAAGCCGCCCTCGTCGCCCAGGCCGGTGGCGAAGCCCTTCTGCTTGAGCACCGACTTGAGTGCGTGGTAGACCTCCGTGCCCTGCCGCAGCGCCTCGCGGAACGAGCCGGCGCCGATCGGGGCGACCATGAACTCCTGGACGTCGACACCGGTGTCGGCGTGCGCGCCGCCGTTGAGGATGTTCATCATCGGCACCGGGAGCAGGTGCGCGTTCGGCCCGCCGACGTAGCGGAAGAGCGGGAGGTCGGCGGAGTCCGCCGCGGCCCTGGCCACCGCGAGCGAGACGCCGAGGATCGCGTTGGCGCCGAGCTTCGCCTTGTTGCTGGTGCCGTCGAGGTTGAGCAGGGTCTGGTCGACGGCCCGCTGCTCGGAGGCCTCGAACCCGACGAGCTCGGGGCCGATCACGTCGAGCACGGCGTCGACGGCGCTGGTCACGCCCTTGCCGCCGTACCGGTCGCCGCCGTCGCGCAGCTCGACCGCCTCGAAGGCTCCGGTGGAGGCGCCGGAGGGAACCGCGGCCCGGCTGACCGTGCCGTCGTCGAGGGCGACCTCGACCTCCACGGTCGGGTTGCCCCTCGAGTCGAGGATCTCGCGTGCTCCAACTGCTTCGATCGCGGCCACAGTCGCTCCCGTCGTGGTCTGCCTGGTGACGTCCTACTGGTGAGCCAGCCTAGACCGGAGGCGCGCCGCGGACGCCGACGGCTCGCGGCCCTGCGCCGTCCGCCGTTCCATCGGCCGGACCGTCGGCCGTTCCATCCGCCGGACCGTCAGCCGTCGAAGTGGTGCGCGTCCTGCGTCCCGTAGGTCCAGCTGAACCCGTGGGCGCGCATGGTCCTCACGACGGGGTGCTCACCGGACCGCCAGGCGATCCGCGGGTGCGACCGCGAGACCCACCAGGTGTTGGGGACCCAGCCGCGCCGTGAGTGGTACGGGTTCTCCCACGTGTTGATGTCGATCGACCGGCCGTAGGAGTGCGGCGACGGCACCGAGGGGTTGCCGACGACGCCCCGGCAGTTGAAGCCCGAGGTGTTCCCGGCGGCCATCGACTCGTAGTTGTTGCCGCCCTCGAGGTACGACGACCAGCCGAACCGGTCGACGCGGTACATCGAGCGGATCGGCAGCCGCGCGCGGTAGAGCGCGGAGAACGCCCCGACGGTCTGCCGGGCGATGTCGTCACGGACGACCAGCTCCCCGCGGTAGCGGTAGCCGTCGTAGCCCCAGTAGTTGATCCGCACCAACCGCAGCTCGCTGCGACCGACCGGGCAGCCGGAGTGCCAGCTGCGTCCGGTCATCTGGTTCCACACCGCGTTCGGGATCGACGTGACGTTGCCGTTCGGGCCGTTGCCCACGGCCCGCGCCTGCCTGGGGAGCTTGACCCGCGGTCGCGGGGCGCCGGACGGGTAGGCGACCGGGTCCCCCGGCGGGACGTTGTCGAGCTCGTGGACCTCGGAGGTGTCCCCCCGCCACCACGGACCCTTGCCGCCGACCGCCTTCCAGCGGCTGTCCACGCGCGGCCCGACGCGCAGCACGGCCACCCCGTCCCTGCCGAACCGCAGCCTGGGCCCGGCACGCCAGTCCTGCCCGGCCGCACGGCTCCACACCCGCGCCACCCCGGGAACGGGCCGGCCGTCTCGCGCCTGCCAGCGGAAGGTGAGCGTCACCGTGGTCTCGTCGATGATCCTGGCGGGGCCGGCCACCCGCAGCTCGGTCTCGGCCGGCACGGGGTCGATCCCGGCGACCTCGCTGGTCGCCGGCGCGACCGTGGCCGTGCCCGGGAAGACGGCCCGGAACCGGTTGTCCCGCGGTGCCTGCCGCACCGTCGCCGTGGTGGCCGCGCGGCCGTCGTCGTCGGTCGTGAACGTGCCCATCGGGACCCACGATCCGTCGCGACGTCGCTCGATGCGCACCGGCACCCCAGGGACCGGGGCGCCGTCGTCGGCGCGGCGCACGATCGCGCGCACGGTGGCGTCGAGGCCGATCGCTTCCTGCTCGGGCACCGCCACGGTCACCTCCCCGCCCGTCTCGGCGAGTGCGACCGTCACGGGGTCGCTCGTGGCGGCCGCAGTCGCGTCGTCGCCGGTGAAGACAGCCCGGTAGACGGTCGACGCGGTCTCACCGTGGGTCGTCACGAACGTGGCGGAGCCGCCGGCGTCGGTGGTCGCGGCGCCCTCCTCGACCCAGCCGTCCCCCACCTGGCGCTCGAGCCGGGTGGTCGCGCCCGCGACCGGTGCACCTTCCGACCGCAGGGCCGCGGTGAGGCGGAAGGACTCCCCAGCGGTCGCCGACGGCGGACCCGCGAGCGTCAGCCGGGAGCCGGCGGGGGCTGCTGCCGCGGGCCGGACCGCCGTCACGAGCAGGGTCAGCACCAGTGCCAGCGCCAGCGCGAGGGCGGCGGGTGGGGTGAGGGTGAGGCGCATCCTCGAGAGGCGGCTCTCAGTGACGTTCGTCCGAGACATGGTCGTGCTCCCTTCCGGGCAGCACGCTAGCCGAGCGAGGCGCTCCCGATCAGGCGGCGCACGGCGTCGCGGAGCTCCTGCTCGGGGTCGAGCCCGGCGGCCCTTGCCTCGGTCACCAGCCCGAGCAGGCGTCCCCCGAGATCGGACGGCCCTGAGGGGTCGCCGGTCGGGCCGGTCGGCCCGGCCTCGACCAGCCCTGCCTCGACCAGCCCTGCCCCGACCAGCCCGGCCTTGGTCAGCCGGCCCAGCACCTTGTCGGCGTACGCGAGTGCGGGCAGCGCGACCGGGATCCCCTCGAGCGGCGTGCTGCGCCCCTTCTCGGCCGCCTTCAGCGCCTCCCAGTTGCGGTCGACCTCGGCGGCGTCGGCCACCTCGAGCCCGGCGAACACGTGCGGGTGGCGGTAGACGAGCTTGTCGGCGATGCCGCGCGCGACGTCGTCCACGTCGAACCCGCCCTCGGGGTCCTCCGACGCGATCCGCGCGTGGAAGCACACCTGCAGCAGCAGGTCGCCGAGCTCCTCCTGGAGGTGAGCCCGGTCGCCGCTGTCGATCGCCTCCAGCGTCTCGTAGCTCTCCTCGAGGAGGTACTTCGCCAGCGACCGGTGCGTCTGCTCCTGGTCCCAGGGGCACTCGGTGCGGAGCCGGTCCATCACCGCGACCAGCCGCACGAACGCCCCGCCGGGCGCGTCGTGGGAGGCGACGACCGAGACCACCTCTGTGCCGTCCGGCGCGTCCACCTCACCAGCCGGTACGGCGACGACGTGCTCGTCGAGCCCGCTCAGGGCACGCAGCGCGGCGTCGAGGTCGTCGACAAGCTGGGCGTGCACGCCCTGGTCGGCGATCGCCGCCACCTGCGCAGGGTCGTCGCTCAGGACGTGGTCTGCCGTGTCGAGGGCCCGCCAGGCGTCACGGGTCAGCAGCCCCGGAGCGACTCCGGGGCTGGTCCTCAGGAAGGTGAGGCGCACTTCTGGGAGGCCGGCAGCAGGCTCGCGAGGCCCTCGCCCGCCTCGGGGTCGGCGCCCTGGACCGCGAGGTCCGACACCGGCACCGACAGGGAGTTGCTGCTGGGCTGCAGGGCACCGTCGACGAGCTCCCCGAACCTGGGGTCGACCTCGACGTCCGCCTCCTCGGCGTACTCCAGGAGCAGCCGCTGGCCCTCCGCGTAGGCCTCCTCGTCGGGGATCTCGGGAATGTCGGACGGCCCGCCCTCGGCGGTCAGCGAGTCGCGGCCGAGGTCGATCATCGCGGTCTGGGCCCGGGCGAACTCCTCCGCGACCTGGTCGAAGGTCTCCTCCTGCTCACCGTTCAGGACGTCCCGCGCCTGGGACATCCCCTCGAGGATCGTCCGGACCGACTCGGAGTCGACCGAGTCGACGTCGGCGATGTCAGCGGTGAGCTCGTTGGCCATCAGGATCTGCAGCGACGCGAAGCGGGCGGTCTTCGTCGGCGCCCCGGACTCCGAGCCGGGCACCCCGCCGATGGCGCAGAGCACGTCGGCGAACGCGTCGACCTGCTCGTCGGTGATCCGGTCGCCCTCGACCTCCGCGGCCACGCCCGGTGCGGTCCCACCGCAGGCGGAGAGGAGCAGGGCGGCGGCGGCCACCGCTCCCGTGCTGCGGAGCGAGGTCGTGCGGGACAGCTTCACGTCGGCAGTTCTCCTGTTCGTTCAGCCGGCAGCCGGCACGGCGGGCCGGTCGACGACCGCGTCGACCACCTCGCGCACCCACGCCAGCAGGGCCTCGTCGCGGATCGGCTGGCCCCCGATGGGCGCGGTCGAGGGCCGCGGCACCAGAATCGTACGCAGGTTCTCCTTCACGATGCTGCGCGGGTAGAGCCGCTGCAGCCGCACCCGGCCCGACTCCGGCAGGTCGACCGGACCGAAGCGGACGTAGTTCCCCTGGATCGTCACGTCGTGCAGCCCCGCCTGGCGGGCGCGGGCTCGGAACCGGGCGACCTCCAGGAGGCTGCGGACCGGCTCGGTCGGCTCGCCGTACCGGTCGGTGAGCTCCTCGCGCAGTGCGGCGACGTCCTCGTCGGTGCGGACCTCCGCGAGCCGCTTGTACATCTCCAGCCGCAACCGCTCGCTGGCGACGTAGTCGTGCGGGAGGTGCGCGTCGATCGGGAGCTCGATCTTCATGTCGGTCTGCTCCGGCGGTCCGTCGCCCTTGAACTCGTTGACCGCGTCGCCGACGAGCCGGACGTAGAGGTCGAAGCCGACGTCGGCGATGTGGCCGCTCTGCTCGCCGCCGAGGAGGTTGCCGGCGCCGCGGATCTCGAGGTCCTTCATCGCGATCGCCATGCCACCACCGAGGTCGGAGTGCTGGGCGATCGTCGCGAGCCGCTCGTGCGCGGTTTCCGTGAGCGGCTTCTCCGGCGGGTAGAGGAAGTAGGAGTACGCCCGCTCGCGACCGCGGCCGACCCGACCCCTCAGCTGGTGCAGCTGGCTGAGCCCGAGGGTGTCCGCCCGCTCGATGATGAGCGTGTTGGCGTTGGAGACGTCGAGCCCGGACTCGACGATCGTGGTCGCGACGAGCACGTCGAACCGCTTCTCCCAGAAGTCCACCATCACCTGCTCGAGCTGGTGCTCCCCCATCTGCCCGTGCGCCGCGACGACCCTTGCCTCGGGGACCAGCTCGCGGATGTGGGCAGCCGCCTTGTCGATCGTCTGCACCCGGTTGTGGATGTAGAAGACCTGGCCCTCGCGCAGCAGCTCGCGGCGGATCGCCGCGACGATCTGCCGGTCCTCGTAGGCACCGACGTAGCTGAGGACGGGGTGCCGTTCCTCCGGCGGGGTCGTGATCGTCGACATCTCGCGGATCCCGGTGATCGCCATCTCCAGGGTCCTGGGGATCGGCGTGGCCGACATCGCCAGCACGTCCACCGCCGTACGCAGCTGCTTGAGCTGCTCCTTGTGCTCGACGCCGAACCGCTGCTCCTCGTCGACGATGACGAGTCCGAGGTCCTTGAACCGGATGTCGGGGTTCAGGAGCCGGTGGGTGCCGATCACGATGTCGACCTTGCCGTCGGCGAGCTCCTCGATCGTCGCCTTGGCCTCCTTGTCGGACTGGAACCGGCTCAGCGCCTTGATGATGACCGGGAACGTCGTCATCCGCTCCGCGAACGTCGAGTAGTGCTGCTGCACGAGAAGGGTGGTCGGGACCAGGACGGCGACCTGCTTGCCGTCCTGGACCGCCTTGAAGGCAGCGCGCACGGCGATCTCGGTCTTGCCGTAGCCCACGTCGCCGCAGACGAGCCGGTCCATGGGCATCTCGCGCTCCATGTCCCGCTTGACCTCGTCGACCGTGGTCAGCTGGTCGGGGGTCTCGACGAAGGGGAAGGCGTCCTCCAGCTCGCGCTGCCACGGGGAGTCCGGACCGAACTTGTGACCCTTGGTCGCCTGCCGGGCGGCGTAGAGCTTGATCAGCTCCGCGGCGATCTGCCGGATCGCCTTCTTCGCCCGCCCCTTGCGCTTCGCCCAGTCGGCGCCACCCAGCCGGTCCATCGACGGCATGTCGCCGCCCACGTAGCGGGTGACCTGGTCGAGCTGGTCGGTCGGCACGTAGAGCCGGTCCGGCGGTCCCCCGCGCTTGGAGGAGCCGTACTCGAGGAGGAGGTACTCACGGGTGGCGCCCTGCACCACCCGCTGCTTCATCTCGACGTAGCGGCCGACCCCGTGCTGCTCGTGCACGACGAAGTCACCGGCCTTGAGCTCCAGGGGGTCGATCTGCCGCTTGCGACGGGCCGGCATCTTCCGCATGTCCTTGGTCGAGGACCGCTGGCCGACGATGTCGTCACCGGTGACGATCGCGAGCCTCTGCTCCTCGTCGACCAGACCGTGCGCCAGCGTGCCGGAGGTGACCACCGCGATGCCCTCGGGCACGTCGGCAGCCTCGGCGACGTCGTCCACCAGGCGCACCGCGACGTCGTGCTCGCGCAGCAGCTCGACCATCCGCTCGGCCGGTCCGTGTCCCTCGTAGACCGCCGCCACCCGGCCGCCGGCGGCCAGCCAGGCCCGGATGTCGGTGATCGCCCGCTCGACGTCGCCGTGGTAGCTCTCGGCCGGCCGG
Source organism: uncultured Nocardioidaceae bacterium (assembly GCA_902805865.1). Lineage (GTDB taxonomy): Bacteria > Actinomycetota > Actinomycetes > Propionibacteriales > Nocardioidaceae > Marmoricola_A. The sequence goes on from CADCUK010000075.1 coordinate 28,829, forward strand.
ATCGGGATCGTGCGGCTCTCGACGCCGACGTCTCTGGCCTCGAGACGCGCTCGTTCCTCGCGCTCCTCGACCACCGGGGAGCGCTCCTCCACCGGCCCCGTCTCCTGGGACGAGGGGGTGTCGAGGCCGAACGGGCTGATGCTCCACCAGGCCTTGGCCTGCGCGAGCGTGTGCGCCCGGACGTCGCCGAGCGAGCGGTACGACGCGGCGCCCAGGTCGATCGGCGCCTTGCCGCCGGAGGCCGCTGCAGCCCACGAGGCGTGCAGGAACTCGTCGCTGGTGGCGACCAGGTCGTGGGCGCGGCTGCGCACCCGCTCGGGGTCCAGCACCAGCACGTGGGTGTCGTCGGGCAGCAGGTCGACCAGCAGCTCCATCTCGTCGACCAGCACCGGCGCCAGCGACTCCATGCCCTCGACGGCGTGCCCCTCGGCGAGCTTCTCGGTGATCTCCCGCAGCTCGGGGTGCTGCTCGCCGAGCTGCCGGGCGCGGGCGCGGACCTCGTCGGTCAGCAGCAGCTCACGGCACGGCGGCGCCCACAGCCGCTGCACCTTCTCCAGCGTGCGCTGGTCGGCGACCGAGAACGAGCGGATCTCCTCGACGTCGTCGCCCCAGAACTCGACCCGCAACGGGTGCTCCTCGGTGGGCGGGAACACGTCGACGATCCCGCCGCGCACCGCGAACTCCCCGCGCCGCTCCACCAGGTCGACGCGGTGGTAGGCCGCAGCCGACAGCCGTCGTACGACGTCCTCGAGCTCCACCTCGTCGCCGACGACGAGCTCCACCGGCTCGAGGTCGGCCAACCCCTTGACCTGGGGTTGCAGGACCGACCGCACCGGCGCGACGACGACCTTCAGCGGCCCGTTCGACACGTCGTCGCCGGGGTGCGCGAGCCGGCGCAGCACTGCCAGTCGGCGCCCGACGGTGTCGCTGCGCGGCGAGAGCCGCTCGTGCGGGAGCGTCTCCCACGCCGGGTAGTACGCCACGGCGCTCGGGTCCATCACGCAGCTCAGGGACTCGACGAGGTCCTCGGCCTCCCGGGCCGTCGCCGCGACGGCAAGCACGGTGCGGCCGACGTCGAGCAGCCCTCTGACGAGGAAAGGTCGCAGCGCAGCAGGTCCGGTGAGGTCGAGAGCCGGCACCCGGGCGCCCTTGGCGTCGCCGAGGGCGGCGGCCAGGTTCCGCTCCCGCAGGACCAGCTCTGCCACACCGGCCAGGCTCATACGACCACTCCACCCCAACGACGAGACACCACCACACAGCAGGACAGCCCCCTCCCGCGGGCGGGTAGGGGGTTGTCCCCATCTTACGGTGGGTATTCAGCCCCTCGACCGTCCCGACAACGAGGAGCCCGCGATGGCCGAACCGGTCCGCGCATCCGCGCACCAGACGCCCGAAGGCGTCTCCGAGGAGACGATCGAGGGGGTCGGCAAGCTCTCCGAGGCCTTCGAGTACATCGAGCGTGCCAAGGGCCACCTCTACTCCTTCCACCAGCTGATGGGGCGCGCGGACTTCCTGGTGGCCGACGCGGAGGAGATCCTCCGGAAGGCCGGCCACGAGGAGTTCGCCGACCGCCTCGCCGAGGAGCTGGTCGGCCGCAACGTCCTCGACGGCCGGTGGACCTTCCAGATCGTCGAGGAGTTCGACGACACCTACTACGAGTTCTTCAGGGGCATCGAGCGGGAGTCCCGCGAGCTGACCGGTGGCGTCCGACACCTCTACGAGGCCCGGATGAAGGAGCAGCGACGGACCCAGGGACACCCGGCACACCGCCAGGACCCCCAGGGTCCCGACGGCCCGGCGGAGTAGCGTTCGGGTCGTGGCCTCGAAGTCCCCGTCGGTCGAGATCGACGTCGACGACCGCGTCGTACGCGTCTCCAACCCGGACCGGGTCTACTTCCCCGCCCGCGGCGAGACCAAGCTCGACCTGGTCGAGTACTACCTCTCGGTCGGCGACGGCATCGTCCGCGCGCTCCGGGAGCGTCCGTGCATGCTGCACCGCTTCCCGACCGGCGTCTCGGGCGAGAAGGTCCACCAGAAGCGCATCCCGCACGGAGCACCTCCGTGGCTGGAGACCGTGCGGCTGCACTTCCCGCGGTACGACCGGCACGCCGACGAGCTCTGCGTGACCGAGCTGGCCAGCGTCATCTGGGCGGTGCAGATGTCCACGGTCGAGTTCCACCCCTGGAACAGCCGACGTGCCGACACCGAGAAGCCCGACGAGTGGCGCATCGACCTCGACCCGGGACCGCTGTGCGACTTCGACACGGTCCGCCGAGTGGCGCACGTCGCCCACGAGGTGCTCGACGAGCTGGGCGCCACCGGCTGGCCGAAGACCAGTGGCGGCAACGGCATGCACATCTACGTGCGGATCCCGCCCGAGCACGGCTTCGGCGACGTACGCCGGGCCGCGCTGGCGTTCGCCCGCGAGGTGGAGCGCCGGGCGCCCGACGACGTGACGACGACCTGGTGGCGCAAGGACCGCGACCCGCACGCGCTGTTCGTCGACTACAACCAGAACGCCCGCGACCACACGATCGCCTCGGCCTACTCGGTCCGCGGGAACCCGGAGGGCACCGTGTCGACGCCGATCAGGTGGGACGAGGTCGACGACGTGCAGCCCGAGGAGCTGACGATCGCCACGGTGCCGGCGCGATTCACCGAGCTCGGCGACCTCCACGACGGCATCGACGACGCGGTGTTCGACATCGCTCCGCTGCTCGAGTGGGCCGCTCGGGACGAGTCCGCCGGCCTGTCCTCGGCAGCAGCCGAGGTGCCGACGGACGGTGAGTAGTGCCAGTCGGACCGGAAACCTGCCCGCTTGACTCTTTTGAGTCGTTTGGGGGTCTTGATCCGATTCGGGGTAGCGCCTAGGCTGAGGGTTGCGGCCGTGGGGGGCGCATTCCGGGGAACAGTGGGGAAGGAACAGTCGTGCACGCACCAATGAGGGGAACGTTCTCGCGCCGTGGCGCACTGAGGGTGGGAGCTGCCGCACTGACAGCGGTCATGTCGTCCGCGCTCGTCGCGACGGCGCCACACGCAGCAGCGGCCGAGGTTGCCAGCACACCTGACTCCGGAGTCCCGGCGCTCGCCGGCGCCGGCTATGCGTTGGCCCAGGACGGCGACCGGACGTTCGTCGGGGGTGTCTTCACCCGGCTCGGCGGGAAGGTCCGCCAGAACATCGGCGCCTACTACAACTCCACCAACCAGGTCGACACCATCTTCACGGCCAGCACCAACGGCAAGGTCGACGCGATCGCTGTGGACCCTGCGACCCAGCGAGTGTTCCTCGGCGGCTCCTTCACCACGGTCAACGGCGAGCCCCGGGCCAACCTGGCCGCCGTCGACCTCACGACAGGTGCCCTGATCCCGGACTGGCAGGCCGACACCGGCGGGTCGGTCCAGGACGTCCGGGCCCTGGTGGTGTCCGGAGACCGTCTGTACGTCGGCGGTCGCTTCAGCACGATCGACGGCGTCACCTCCCGTGCCCGCCTCGCGGCGGTCTCCACGACCGGCGGCGTGGTCGACATGAGCTTCCGTCCCCGACCCGCCGGCGGCGTCAACGAGCTCAAGCTCAGCCCGAACGGCACGGAGCTCTTCCTCGGCGGCGCCTTCACCGCACTGTCCGGACAGCCGCGCAACGGGGCGGGTTCCGTCCTCACGTCGAACGGCGACCCGACCGCGTTCGCGCCCTCCGGCTCCGGAGGCAACGCAGTGACGATCGAGCTCAGCCCGGACGGCAAGCGGTTCTGGTACGGCACCGACAACAACACGGTCTTCGCCTATCACCCCTCCCTCTCGAACGACCCGATCTACTCGTTCAAGATGAGTGGCAACACCCAGGCGATGGTCGCCACCGACAACGTCCTCTACTTCGGTGGACACTTCTCGCAGAGCACCACCGAGAAGCTCAAGCGGGCGTACTTCGCCGCAGTGGACAGCGCAACGGGCAAGCTGATCGCCTGGGACCCCGACGCCCTCGGCGGCAAGATGGGGGTCTGGGACCTGCAGATCGCCAACAACAAGCTGCACGCGGCGGGAGTGTTCAGCACGTTCGCGGCCGGGACGATCAAGCAGCGTGGCTACGCGCGGTTCAGCATCACGCCGTGACCTGACGACTGACAGCCGGGTGCCCGTTCCTCCTCGACGGAGGGACGGGCACTCGCTTGTCCAGCCGCTGAGCTAGGCGCCGTTGCGCGCGATGAAGTCGAGGATCCCGTCGGCCAGCTCGGGCCGGCACACGACGAGGTCGGGCAGCAGCACGTCGTCCTGGTTGTAGCGCAGCTGTGACCCGTCGATGCGGCTGGTGTGCAGCCCGGCGGAGCGCGCGACCACCACGGGGGCGGCCGAGTCCCACTCGTACTGCCCGCCGGCGTGCACGTAGGCGTCGGTGACGTCGCGCACGACGCTGATCACCTTCGCCCCGGCACTGCCCATGGGAACGAGCTCTGCGTCCAGCTCCGCGGCGAGCGCCTCGACGAAGGACGGCGGCCGGGTTCGGCTCACCGCGATGCGGGGGCGACCGTCGCGCGGTTCGGGGACCGCCGGCGGCTCGGCGGTGCTGAACGTCGTCCGGAGACCCGGCTGCGCGACGGCGCCCGCGACCAGGTCCCCGTCCTCCCACAGCGCCACGTGGACGGCCCAGTCGTCGCGGGGCGGCTCGGAGAACTCCCTCGTGCCGTCGAGCGGGTCCACGATCCACACCCTGCTGCTGTTGAGCCGGCGCTTGTCGTCCCGGCCCTCCTCGCTCAGCACGGCGTCCTCCGGGCGGGTGCTGCCGAGCAGCTCCATCAGCAGCTCGTGGGCAGCCCGGTCGCCGGCGTCCTTGAGCTCGCGACCGACCGCCCCCTGCTCCCGCACCTGGAGGAGCAGCTCACCAGCGGCGGTCGCCAACCACGCCGCGAGGCGGTGGTCGTCGCCCACCACGTCGCTCGGGGGCTGCGGCGGCGTCGAGTCGGCGGAGGAGTCAGCAGGCATGCCGGTCAGCCTCTCACGAGCACCTGACGACCCAGGAGCCTGTCCCGGCGCCGCAACGCGGGACGATGGCCTGTCCGATTAAGGTATTTAGTCCCGAATAGGAGATTTGCGACTTATGGTGGTGCGGACGGCGGCCAACCAGCCCCGTCAGCGGCTCGCGTGGGAGTGCGGGTCGCCCTTCGTGCCGAGCTGTTTGGGAGCAGTCGTGAACCGGTTCTGCGGCATCATCCTGGCCATCGCCCTCATGGGGCTCGCGGTGCCCGTCGCCGCGGCCGCGAGCATGGCACCGGAAGCAACCTCGGCCGGAGCAACTTCGGCCGGAGCGACCTCGGTCGACGTGCCCCGCCTGGACCCTGCCGACTACAGGCTCGACCGCCGGCTCCTCGGCAGGAACATCCGGGAGTCCAGCGGACTCGCTCGCACCACCTACCGCCGACCGGTGCTGTGGACGCACAACGACAGCAGCGACAGCGCCCGGATCTTCGCGGTGGGCCGGCACGGCCACACGCGTTCGATCATCCGTCTCCGAGGCGCCCGGAACCACGACTTCGAGGACATCGCGACCGGTCGCAGGCACAGCCTGTGGGTGGGTGACATCGGGAACAACCAGCTGACGCGGCCGCGCATCCACGTGTACCGGGTGCGCGAGCCCCGCCGGTTGGTGAGCCGGCCGGTGCCCGCGACCCGGTACGCGTTCGCCTTCGAGGACGGCCCTCGCGACGCCGAGGCGCTCATGGTCCACCCCAGGACGGGACGCCTGTACATCGTCAGCAAGATGCAGTCCGGAGCGGCCATCTACGCGGCCCCGGCACGGTTGCGCACCGGACACGTGAACGTCCTGCGCCGGGTCGCCGACGCACCGCCGATGGTGACCAGCGGAAAGTTCAACCCCAACGGCAACGGCTACTTCCTGACCAACTACGACGAGGTGCTCGGTTACGCCGGCTTCGGTGCTCAGCCGGTCACCCTGGGCAAGCCGCCGCTCAACCTCGGCGAGTCGCTGGAGGTCACGCGGAGGGGGACGCTCCTCGTCGGCACCGAAGGTGCTCGCAGCCCGGTCTTCTCGATGGACAAGCCGCGCCTGGTGACCGACCCCGGTCCCGACCCCGAGCCGACACCGACAGAGACCCCGACCGAGACGCCCACCGAGACACCCACCGAGACGCCGACCGAGACACCGACGACGACCCCCA
>CADCUK010000076.1 GCA_902805865.1 uncultured Nocardioidaceae bacterium
CGCTCGCGGCGAAGGCGATCCCGGGCTTCGACGCGCTGGAGTCGTCGTGGAAGGACCGCGCGCCGCTCGGCTGGGACGAGACCGACCACGGGCCGACCGCGAGGTCGGTCGTCGGCCTGCTCAGTGACTTCTTCCCGGCCACGACCGGCGAGATCGTGCACGTGGACGGCGGCTTCCACGCGATGGGTTTGTAGCAGGTCGTCCCGCTTTGCACAGGTCCTGGGTAAAGGTTTTCGAAGTTTCGGTCAAGTCACGGTGATTTGTGGGCGCTGCTGGTCACACTCCTGACGTGGGGATATCGAGGACGCTCGTGGTGATGCGTCATGCCAAGGCGGAGCCGTACGCCGACACCGACGCGACCCGTGACCTGACCGCGCGGGGACGCGAGGAGGCCACGGCCGCCGGCGCCCACCTGGCCTCGCTCGGGGTGGCGCCGGACCACGCACTGGTCTCCAACGCGACCCGCACCCAGGAGACCTGGGCCGCCGTGCGCGAGTCGTGTGCGGCAGAGGCCCGGGAGGAGATCAGCGACGAGCTGTACGCCGCCTCACCCGCCGCGGCTCTCGAGGCGATCCGGCTGGTGCCCGACGACGCGACGACCTGCATCTTCGTCGGCCACAACCCGACCGCTGCCCACCTGGCCGCCGGGCTCGACGACGGCGACGCGGACCCCGAGGTGCTGCGCGGGCTGCTCGCCGGCTTCTCCACCTCCGCGTTCGCGGTGTTCGAGGTCCCGGGCTCGTGGGCCGAGCTCGACGAGGGCGGCGCCCGGTTGCTGCACTTCTACCCCGGCCGCAGCTGACCCCTCGCGCCGCTGTCAGACCGGTGGTGCCGGCGTGACGATCCCGGCCTCGGCATCGGCTGCCTCGACCTCCTCGCGGCTGATCCCCAGCAGGTAGATGATCGCGTCGAGGAACGGCACGTTCACCGTGGTGTCGGCAGCCTGCTGCACCACCGGCTTGGCGTTGAACGCGACGCCGAGCCCGGCAGCAGCCAGCATGTCGAGGTCGTTGGCTCCGTCTCCGACGGCAACGGTCGCCGCCTGCGAGACGCCGGCAGCCGCGGCGAAGCGGCGCAACGCCTCGGCCTTCCCCGCACGGTCGACGACCGGTCCGACGATGCGGCCGGTGAGCCTGCCGTCGACGATCTCGAGCTCGTTGGCGGCCGCGAAGTCGATGCCGAGGTCCTCGGCCAGCCGGTCGGTGATCTGGCTGAACCCGCCGGAGACGATCGCGAACCGGTAGCCCAGCCGCTTGAGCGTGCGCACCAGGGTCCGGGCGCCCGGCGTGAGCACCAGGCCCTTGTAGACGTCGTCGAGGCACGACGCGTCGATCCCCTCGAGCAGCGCGACCCGCTGCCGCAGCGACTGCTCGAAGTCCAGCTCGCCGCGCATCGCTGCCTCGGTGACCCGCCCCACCTCGTCGAGGCAGTCGGCGTGGGCCGCGAGCATCTCGATGACCTCGCCCTGCACGAGGGTGGAGTCGACGTCCATGACCACGAGCCGCATGCCGTGCCGCAGCAGGTTCGCCGGCTGTACGGCGACGTCGACCTCTTGTCGGGCCGCCTCCTCGGCGAGCACCAGCCGCAGCCGGTCAGGGGCCGCACCGGAGACGTGCAGGTCGATCGCGGTGACCGGGTAGCGCGCCATCCGCTCGATCCGGTCGATGTTGGCGCCGACGTCGGCGATCCGGCCGGCGATGGCGGACACCGCACGGGCCTTGAGCGGGGTGCCCAGCACCGTGACGTGGCTGCGGCCGTGCCGGCGGGCCTCGTTGTCGCCGTGACCCTTCTCCACGGTCACCTCGAGCGACAGCTCGGCGCCGACCTTCTCGACCGAGGTCCGGAGCTCCTTCCAGCCGCGGGGCGCGGTGACCAGGAGCCCCAGCACCAGCCGCCCGCGGAGCAGGATCTGCTCGATGTCGAGCACCTCGACGTCGTACCTCGCGAGGGTGTCGAAGACGCTGGCGGTCACACCGGGCCGGTCGACGCCGGTGAGCGTGATCAGGAGGGTCTTGGGGGGCTCGAGGTCGGTGTCCATGGCGGCACGAAGGCTACCGGCCGAACGGCGCGGAGCACGCGGCGACCACCGCACGTCGTGCGGCCCGGTCGAGCGGGACCAGCGCCTGGCGACGCCGGTCGGCCTCGGCGGCGGCGAGCGCTCCGCCGTCGTCGGCCAGCGCCAGCTCGACGATCGCGCGGCACCGGGTGCCGAGCGCCAGCATCCGCTGGGCGCGGGGATCCATCCCGTCGGGCACCGGCAGCTCCTGCGGTCGACGCAGCGCCATCAGCTCGTCGGCCACCTGCGGACGCCAGCGCGCCACGTCGAGCGCGGCGAGCTCGTCGGCGGCCCGGGGGAGCGCCATCCGCAGCCCGGTGTCGGCCTCTGCGAGGTCCGGCACCTGGCGGTGCTCGTTGGCGGGCAGGCAGCGCCACACGACGCCGGCGCCGGCGCGCACCGGGACCAGCCCGAGATCCACGCCTCGGAGCACCACGGCCTCGCCCGCCTCGAGCGCATCGGCGTTGAACGCCGGCGGGCCCCCGAGCCCGGTCGGGTCACCCGGCTCCGGAAGCGCGAGCCCTGCCCCGGACGCCCGCTCGGCCCGGAGCACGCCGAGCGCCAGGATCAGCGGCACGGTGTCGGTGTGGCCGGGCAGGCCGACGACGTCGTGCGCGGCATCGCCGGCGACGATCCGGTCCCTCGCCGCGTCGAGGCTCGCCCCGCCCTCGCACCAGGCGGAGAACCACAGCGCCAGGCGGACCGAGTCGGGCAGGGTCGCCGCCCGCTCTGCAGCCGGGACGGAGCGGGCGTGCTCCGTCGTACGGCCGCCCTCGCGGGGTGTCCTCCAGGCCTCTTCGTCCACGGCGGGAGCCTACGCCGGGTCGTCCCGGGCTTTGTCGTAGGTTGGCGCGATGGACCCGGTTCTGCAGTTCGCCGGCGTGACCGTGCGCCGTGGTGAGGCGACCCTGATCGAGGACATCGACTGGACGGTCGAGGAGGACGAGCGCTGGGTCATCCTCGGGCCGAACGGGGCCGGCAAGACCACGCTGATGCAGGTCGCCTCCGCGCAGATCCACCCGAGCTCGGGCGTCGCGGGGATCCTCGACGAGGTGCTCGGCGCGGTCGACGTCTTCGAGCTGCGGCCGCGGATCGGGCTGACGAGTGCGTCGCTGGCCGAGCGCATCCCGCGCCACGAGCTGGTCAAGGACGTGATCGTGTCGGCGTCGTACAGCGTGCTGGGCCGGTGGCGCGAGCAGTACGACGAGCAGGACCATGCCCGCTCGGTCCGGCTCATGAAGGCGATGGGGGTCGGCCGGCTCGCGGAGCGCACGTTCGGCACGCTCAGCGAGGGGGAGCGCAAGCGGGTGCAGATCGCCCGTGCGCTGATGACCGACCCCGAGCTGCTGATCCTCGACGAGCCGGCGGCCGGGCTCGACCTCGGCGGGCGGGAGGAGCTGGTCACGACCTTGTCGGGGCTGGCCATGGACGCCGCCGCGCCGGCCACGATCCTGGTCTCGCACCACGTCGAGGAGATCCCGCCCGGCTTCACCCACGTGCTGATGCTGCGGGGCGGACGCGTCACGACGAGCGGACCGATCGAGCGGGTGATGACCGAGGACGCGCTGTCGGAGACCTTCGGGATCCCGCTGAGGCTGCAGCACGAGGCCGGCCGGTGGTCGGCCCGGCGTCGCCTTCGAAGCCGACCCCGCACGGTCACCTGAGCGTGTCGGGTCGAAACGTCGGTCTAGTCAGGTCGGCGTCGTAGGCTCGGACCATGGACTGGGACTGGGTGACGGAACACCTGTGGGGAGCGTGGCTCGCGCTGGCCATGCTCCTGGGTGTGCTGGAGCTGTTCAGCCTCGACCTGGTCCTCCTCATGGTTGCCGCCGGTGCGCTCGCCGGGATGGCCGTGGACTTCGCCGGCCTCGGATTCCCGATCCAGCTCCTTGCGGCCTCCGCGACCTCGCTCGCGATGCTGACGTTCGTCCGCCCCACCTTCATCAAGCGACTGCACAGCGGTCCCGACCTCAAGCAGGGCTTCGACGCGCTCCTCGGCGAGGAGGGGTTCACGGTCGCCGAGATCACCGTCCACGGCGGTCAGGTCAAGGTCGGCGGCGAGATCTGGACGGCACGGCCCTACGACGACACGGCCGTGATCCCGGTCGGCGCGAAGGTCCGGGTCTACGAGATCCGGGGCGCCACGGCGTACGTCGACGAGGTCCCCCAGCTCGGCGCCTGAGCAACCCACCACACCCCAGGAAAGAGGGAGTCGGATGTCCACAGTCCTAGCAGTGCTGTTCGCGCTGCTGCTGCTGCTGGTCGTGATCGGCCTCGCCAAGACGGTGCGCATCGTGCCGCAGGCCAGGACCGGGATCGTCGAGCGGTTCGGGAAGTACAAGAGCACGCTGCCCGCCGGGCTGAACGTCGTCGTGCCGTTCGTCGACAAGGTCCGCTACATGATCGACCTCCGCGAGCAGGTCGTCTCGTTCCCGCCGCAGCCGGTGATCACCCAGGACAACCTGGTCGTGTCGATCGACACCGTCATCTACTTCCAGGTGACCAACGCCGTGTCGGCGACGTACGAGATCGCCAACTACATCCAGGCCGTCGAGCAGCTCACGATGACCACGCTCCGCAACATCGTCGGTGGCATGGACCTCGAGCAGACGCTCACCTCCCGCGAGAAGATCAACACCGGGCTGCGCACCGTCCTCGACGAGGCGACCGGCAAGTGGGGGATCCGCGTCAACCGCGTCGAGATCAAGGGGATCGACCCGCCGCCGTCGATCAAGGACGCGATGGAGAAGCAGATGCGCGCCGACCGCGACAAGCGCGCCGTCGTGCTGACCGCCGAGGGCCAGCGCCAGTCGTCGATCCTCACCGCCGAGGGCAACAAGCAGTCGGCGATCCTGAACGCCCAGGGTGAGCGCGAGGCCGCGATCCTGCGGGCCGAGGCCGACCGCCAGTCGCGCATCCTGCGGGCGCAGGGTGAGGGCCAGGCGATCCAGACGGTCTTCCAGGCCATCCACGACGGGCAGCCCGACCAGTCGCTGCTGGCTTACCAGTACCTGCAGATGCTGCCGAAGATCGCCGAGGGCGACGCGAACAAGGTGTGGATCGTGCCGTCCGAGATCGGCCGCGCCCTCGAGGGGCTGGGCTCCGCGATGGGTCAGATCGAGGGGATCCCGAAGGAGACCGCCGGGCCACGCAAGCGCGTCGACATGGGCGACCCGTTCGTGCCGGTGGCGACCAGTGACCCCGCGGTCGCGGACGCCGAAAGTGCCGTGCAGGAAGCGATCGCCGAGGCCGAGGCGGCCGACCCGACGACCGGGCCGAGCACGCCGCTTCCTTCGGTCTCCTCGGTTCCTCCGGTTCCTCCGGTTCCTCCGGCAACGCAGCCGGGTGACGGAGCGGGGCCGCAGCCGACGTGAGTCCGTGGGAGCTCGCCGCCATCGCCCTCGCCGGCGGTGCGGCCGGGTTCATCAACGCCGTAGCCGGGTCGGGAACGCTTGTCACGTTCCCGACCCTGCTGGCGTTCGGGGTCCCTCCGGTGACCGCGAACGTGTCCAACAACGTCGGTCTCGTGCCCGGTGCGGTCAGCGGGGCGATCGGGTGGCGCCACGAGCTGGGCGGCCAGCGCTCCCGGCTGGTGCGGCTGGCCAGCGCCTCGCTCGCTGGTGGGGTGGTCGGAGCGGTGCTCCTGCTGGTGCTGCCGGAGTCGGCTTTCGACGCCGTCGTACCGGTCCTCGTGGGGCTGGGGATCCTGCTGGTGGCCCTGCAGCCGCTGATCACCCGTCGCGTGGCCGCCGCCGTCGACGAGCAGCGTGACGACCCGTCTCTCGATGCTCGGTGGCTGTGGCCGCTGGTGGCGCTGACCGGGGTGTACGGCGGCTACTTCGGCGCCGCCCAGGGCATCCTGCTGATGGCGGTCCTCGGCATCGGGACGCACACGACCCTCCACCGGAACAACGCCCTGAAGAACGTGCTCGCGGGGATCGTCAACGGCGTCGCCGCGATCATCTTCATCGCGGTGGCCGACGTCGACTGGACGATCGTCGCGCTGATCGCCGGCGGATCGATCATCGGCGCCCAGGTCGGCGTCAAGGCGGGTCGGCGGATGCCCGCCGCCGTCATGCGGGCGTTCATCATCGTCGTCGGCGTGGTCGCCCTGGCCGTCTTCCTCCTCCGCTGACCGTCGAGTGGGCGCTCGCGCGAGGTTCAGTGGGCGCTCGCGCGAGCGCCTTCTCAACGGACGTAGGCGTCGAGCCAGCGGTCGATCTCCGAGAACACGCGCTCGCGGACCGGGCCCGGGGACAGCGTCACGTCGTGCAGCGCGCCCGGCACCCGCACCAGCGTCACGTGCTGCGACAGCTTGTGGACCCACTTCGCCATCAGGTTCACGTCGAGGACGATGTCGCTGCTGTCGACCTCCGCCTGCCAGACGCGGGGGTGCACGCTCCGGTCCGAGCTCAGCACCAGCACGGGGGCGTCGATCTTGAGCCCGCGGTGCACCGCGGCGTGGCCGCGCCGGATCGCCCGGACCCAGCCGGCGAAGACCGGCCAGCTCTCCAGCGGCTTCCAGGCGAGGTCGAAGTCCCACTCGCCGGAGTGGTCCCGGTGCAGGCTCTTGCCGTACAGCCCCGACACGTTGCGGGGGATCGACTGGTACGGCCGCCGGGCGCCCAGCTGCTCGATCGCCTTGGCGCCCGCCGTGCGGATCAGGAACGACCCGTTCAGGTCCAGCCACGGCGAGTTCAGCACCACGCCGTCCACGTGCGCGCCGCGCGCGTCGAGCCACAGCGACCCGATCAGCCCCCCGGTCGAGTGGCCGCTCATCACCAGGTGGTCGTGGCCGTCTCGCTCGGTGATGATCTGGTGGGCGAGGTCGAGCTCGGGGTGGTACTCCGCCAAGTCGACCGCGAAGTTCGGCGTCTGGTGGGGTCGCAGCGAACGGCCGTACTTGCGCAGGTCGAGCGCGTAGAAGTCGTAGCCGCGCGCGACCCAGTGGTCCGCGGCGGCGGTCTGGAAGAAGTAGTCGCAGAACCCGTGCACGTGCAGCACCGCACGCCGTGCAGGCGAAGCCGCGCGCCGGCTCACCAGCGTCGCGACGACCTCGCCCTCCTCGTCAGGGGGCAGCTCGAGCGTCTCGGCGTGGTACGGCTCGCCGAGGAGGTCGACCACACGGTCGGGGGACGTCATGCCGGTGATTCTCTCTCCCCGGCGTCGGGAGGCGCCGTGGTGGGTGGGGGATAGTGGCCCGGTGACCGCCAGTGACCCGGACCACCTCCTGCCCTGCGCCGAGCGCTCCTGCGACGTGGCCGCGATCTTCCTCGTCGACGCCCGCGGCTGGCTCCTGCTCCAGGAGCGCGACGAGCATGCACCGGTGGCGCCCAACCAGTGGGGACTCGTGGGTGGGCACGTCGAGCCGGGAGAGGAGTGGAACGACGCTCTGCGCCGCGAGCTCGACGAGGAGACCGGGCTGCCAGTGCCCGAGGACCTCACCCTCTGGTACGCCGGGAACCACACGCCGAACCGCAAGGTGTCCCCTGACCTGCGGGACAACTGGCGGATCTGGACCGGCCGCACCGACGTCACCGACGACGACATCGTCCTGGGGGAGGGCCGCCAGATCGTGTTCGTGGACCCGGCGAGGCTCGACGAGCTCGACCTGGCCGAGTCGACGGCGTACTTCCTGCCGCGCTTCCTCGAGTCCGAGAACTACCGCCGGCTGACGAGCTGAGTCCCCAACGAGCGCTGACGGGCGCTCAGTGCTGGTAGGTCCCGTGCAGGATCGCGCGCCCGGCGGTCTTGAAGGCCAGGTTGAACGAGACCACCGCGGGGGAGGCGTCGGCGTCCACCCCGAGCTGCTCTTCGCGGACCGCGTGCACGACGAAGAAGTAGCGGTGCACCTGGTCGCCCTCCGGCGGCGCGGCGCCCATGAACGCCTTGGAGCCACCGTCGTTGCGGCACATGAATGCCCCGTCCGGCAGGGCAGCACCATCCTCCGCGCCGACGCCGGTGTCCAGCGACGTCACCGATGCGGGGAGGTCCACCAGCACCCAGTGCCAGAACCCCGACGGGGTGGGGGCGTCCGGGTCGAAGCACGTCACGGTGAAGCTCTTCGTGTCCTCGGGGAACCCCGACCAGCTCAGCTGCGGCGAGGTGTTGCCCGCGGAGGCCACCTGGTCGTCCTTCAGCGGCTGGCCGTCAGTGACGTCGTCGCTGGTCACCTCGAACGACGGGGCGGCAGGCAGCAGCTCGTAGGGGTCGGGCGCGACCGGGCGGTCCAAGGACATGCGGCACTCCTTGCATGGGACGACAGGAGTCTCGACCCTATTCCGGTGGGTGGTCGTCTGCCAGGGGCCGACCCCGCGGTCCCGACAATGGTCAGGTGACCGACGACTTCCCGCCGTACCCCGCAGCCCTCCGGCTCGCCGGGCGTCGCGTCGTGGTCGTCGGCGGCGGGCACGTCGCCCAGCGCCGGGTGCCGGCGCTGCTGGCGGCCGGGGCGGAGGTCGTCGTGGTGTCGCCGGAGGTGACACCGGCCATCGAGGGGCTCGTCTCGGGTGGCGAGGTCACCTGGCACCGGCGAGGGTTCCGTCCGGAGGACCTCGACGAGGCGTGGTACGTCATCGCCGCCACCAACGTGACCGAGGTCAACGAGGAGATCAGCCGGACGGCCGAGAGCCAACGCATCTTCTGCGTGCGCGCCGACGACGCGAGCAAGGCCACCGCCTGGACCCCCGCCGTCGGCCGCCACGACGGTACGACGGTCGCGGTGGTGAGCAACCGGGAGCCACGGAAGTCAGCCGCCCTGCGGGACCGGATCATCGACGGGCTCAGGGACGGCGCGCTCCCGATGCGGACCCACGACCGCAGCCCCGGGGTGGTCCTGGTCGGTGGTGGCCCGGGGAACCCGGAGCTGGCCACGCTGGCCGCCCGGCGGGCGCTCGCCGACGCCGACGTGGTGGTCGCCGACCGCCTCGCGCCACGCGAGCTGCTGAGCGAGCTGTCGCCGGACGTCGAGCTGATCGACGTCGCGAAGCTGCCACGCGGCCGTTCGGCCACCCAGGAGCAGATCAACCAGGTCATCGTCGACCGGGCCCGCGAGGGCAAGCGCGTCGTCCGGTTCAAGGGCGGCGACAGCTTCGTCTTCGGCCGCGGCTACGAGGAGGCGCTGGCCTGCGCGGAGGCCGGGGTGCCGTGCACGGTGGTCCCGGGCATCACCAGCGCGACGTCGGTGCCGGCCCTGGTCGGCATCCCGGTCACCCACCGCGGCGTCGCCCACGAGTTCACGGTGATCTCCGGCCACCTCCCGCCCGACCACCCGGAGTCGCTGGTGGAGTGGGACGGCGTGGCCAGGCTGCGGGGGACCGTGGTGCTGCTGATGGCCGTGCAGAACCTCCCGGCGATCGCGAGCAGGCTCGTGGACGGCGGCCGACCGGCCTCCACACCCGTCGCGGTGATCTCCGACGGCAGCATGCCGACCGAGCGGACCCTGTGGTCGACGCTGGCCGAGGTCGAGGGCGACATCCAGCGCGACGCCGTACGCCCGCCTGCGATCGTCGTGATCGGCGACGTGGTGGCGGTCGCGAACCCGAGCCGCTACGCCACGGCCTGATGGCCCGGCTCATCCAGATCGGCGACCCCGCCGACCCTCGGCTCGCGGACTACCGCGACCTCCGCGACGTCGAGCTGCGCAAGCACCTCGAGTCGAACGACGGGCTCTTCATCGCCGAGGGCGAGAAGGTCGTGCGGCGGGCCGTCGAGGCCGGCTTCGCACCCCGCTCGTTCCTGATGGCACCCCGCTGGCTCGAGGGGCTGGAGGACGTCCTCGCGAGCAGCGACGCCCCCTGCTACGTCGTGGACGAGGCGATGGCCGAGGAGGTCACCGGGTTCCACGTCCACCGCGGTGCGCTCGCATCGCTGCACCGGACGCCTCTGCCGACCGTGGCGCAGGTGCTGGCCGAAGCCAGGACGGTCGTCGTCCTCGAGGACGTCGTCGACCACACGAACGTCGGAGCGATCTTCCGCAGCGCCGCCGCGCTCGACGTCGACGGGATCCTGCTGTCGCCGCGCTGCGCGGACCCCCTCTACCGCCGCTCGATCAAGGTCGCCATGGGCGCGGTGTTCACGGTTCCCTACGCCCGGGTCGACAGCTGGTACGACGCGGTCGCGGCACTGTCCGGCGCCGGGTTCACGACGGTCGCCCTCACCCTGGGCGACGACTCGGTCGACATCGAGGACGCGGTGGCCGGCCAGGACCGGATCGCGCTCCTCATGGGCACCGAGGGCCACGGGCTGTCGGAGCGCTGGTCGAGCGAGGCGGAGGTGCGCGCGGTCATCCCGATGGCCGAAGGCATCGACTCGCTCAACGTCGCGGCCGCCACGGCGGTGGCCTGCTACGTCGCTCGCCGCCGCTGAGCGGGCTGTTACGTTGCCCCGATGAGCACTGCGTTCGTCCTCGGGGGTGGTGGCGTGCTCGGCGCGGCCGAGGTCGGCATGCTCCGCGCGCTGTTCGAGGCCGGCATCAAGCCCGACCTCGTCGTCGGCACCTCGATCGGGGCGCTCAACGGGGCGCTGGTCGCCGCGCGGCCGGAGCCGGCCGTCGTCGACCGGCTCACGGCACTGTGGGAGAGCGCCGCCGCCGGCCGGGACGTGTACGGCGACCGCGCGGTGCGCCAGGTGTCCCGGGCGGTGCGCACCGGCACCCACCTCTACTCCAGCGAGCCGCTCCGCAAGCGGCTCGCCGAGGAGCTCGGCGACCTCACCTTCGAGGAGCTCGCGGTGCCGTTCCAGTGCTGCGCGGCCAGCATCGAGAAGGCGGCCGAGCACTGGTTCACCACCGGCCGGGTCGTGGACGCGGTCGTCGCGTCGGCCGCTGTACCGGGGCTCCTCGAGCCGGCCGTCGTCGACGGCCAGCACTACCTCGACGGCGGCATCGTCAACTCGATCCCGGTCGGCCGGGCGGTGGCGGAGGGCGCCGACCTGCTGTTCGTGCTGCAGGTCGGCCGGATCGAGCGTCCGCTGCAGCCGCCGAAGTGGCCGTGGCAGGTGGCCCGGGTGTCGTTCGAGATCGCCCGCCGGCACCGATTCCACCGCGAGATGAGTGAGATCCCGGACAGCGTCGTGGCGCACGTGCTGCCCACCGGTGGCGGGTCGGCCAAGGACGACTCCCTGCTCGCGTACCGGAGCTTCAGCGCCATCGAGGGTCGCGTCGACAAGGCCTACCGGGCGTCCCAGAAATATCTCGCGGAGCACCTGTGATCCGGCTGTTCCGCCGGGTCGTGCTGGCACCGGCGATGATCGCGCTCACCGTGCTCGTGGTGACCACCCTGCCGCTGTGGGTGCTCCTCGCCGCGCTGCTCTCGCCGCTGGCCAGAGGCCGGCTGCGACCGCTGCGGCTGCTGTGGATCCTGGTCCTGCACCTGGTGCTCGAGAGCCTCATCCTCATCGAGCTGTTCGGCCTCTGGATCGCGTCAGGGTTCGGCTACTTCATCCGGCGGCCGTACTTCGAGCGCATCCATTACGACATCGCCCAGACCTACCTCTCGGTGTTCTTCCGCGAGGCGAAACGCGTGCTGCACCTCGAGATCGTCACGGTGGGCCCGACACCTCACGCGTTCCCCGGTCATCCCCTGCTGGTCTGCTGCCGGCACGCCGGTCCGGGCGACTCCTTCACGCTCATGCACGCGCTGATGAACACCTACCACCGTGAGCCACGTGTCGTCCTCAAGGACACGATGGCGTGGGACCCGGCGATCGACGTGCTGCTCAGCCGGCTGCCGAACCGGTTCGTCGACCCGACGCCGAAGGCGGGCGAGGACGTCGAGTCGAGGATCACCGAGCTGGCGACCGGGCTCGACGAGAACGACGCCTTCGTGATCTTCCCCGAGGGAGGGAACTTCACCGAGAAGCGACGGGAGCGGGCGATCGGCAAGCTGCGCAAGCTCGGTCGCGAGGACATGGCGGTCCGCGCTGAAGGAATGAGGAACGTGCTCGCACCTCGGCCGGGTGGCTTCCTCGCGGCCCTCGACGCGGCGCCCGAGGCCGACGTGGTGCTGGTCGCGCACACCGGGCTCGACCACCTGATGACCGTGGGCGACATCTGGCGCGAGCTGCCGATGGACAAGCGGCTGATCATGCGGTGGTGGCGCGTGCCGCGCGACGAGATCCCTGCGGACACCGAGCAGCGGATCGACTGGCTCTTCGACTGGTGGGAGGAGATCGACCGCTGGGTCGAGGAGCACCGCCCGGTCGAGCTGTCCCCGCGCCGACGCAGCTGAATCAGGCGGGCCAGCCCGGGGGGAACTCCTCGGCCGCGGCGTCGTGCTGCTTCGCGAGCTTCTTGTACGAGCGGCGGGGGAGCCGGTCCCCGAAGACCGTCCCCTTGCAGTGGTCGGTCTCGTGCTGCAGGCACCGGGCCAGCAGCCCCGTCCCGGCGTACCGCACGGTCGAGCCGTCCAGCCCCTGGCCCTCGACCTCGGCGTAGTCGGGCCGCGCGCACGGCACGAACGCGCCGGGGAACGACAGGCAACCCTCGTCGCCGTCGTCGAGCCGCCGGTCCTTGCCCTCAGGGAGGTGGACGACCGGGTTGCAGACGACGCCCTTGAGCATCACGCCGTCGTCGTCGGGGCAGTCGAAGACGAAGATCGACCGGTCGACCCCGATCTGGGAGGCAGCCAGGCCGACGCCGTCGGCGGCGTACATCGTCGCCACCATGTCCGCCGCGAGCTCGCGGAGCGCGTCGTCGAACTCGGTCACCGGCTCCAGCACCCGGTGCATCACCGGGTCGCCCCAGCGGGTGATCGGGCGGACGGTGCCCCCGCGGGGGAGCACGTCCTCCTGATCCGGAGAGGCCGGGGCTGTCGACGGTGCGGGATCGGGGGAGGCCGAGGTCATGCGGTCCATCGTAGGTTCCCCGGCCGCCGTGTCCGATTCCCGCCAGAGCCGCTGGAGACGGTGGCGCATGATGGTCCCGTGACGACGACCGAGAAGCTGGACCCCGAGTCCTGCTACCGCGCCGTGAAGGCGCGGGACCGTCGCTTCGACGGCGTCTTCTACACCGCGGTCCGCACGACCGGGATCTACTGCCGGCCCTCCTGCCCCGCCCGCACCCCGGGGCTGGCCAACGTCACGTTCCACCGCAGCGCCGCGGCGGCACAGGCCGCCGGCTACCGCGCGTGCAAGCGCTGCCTCCCCGACGCCACCCCCGGCAGCCCCGACTGGGACGTCGCCGCGGACGCGGCCGGCCGGGTGATGCGGCTGATCGCCGACGGCGTCGTCGACCGCGAGGGCGTGCCGGGGCTGGCGGCCCGCGTCGGCTACACCCCCCGCCACCTCACCCGGATCGTCACCCACGAGCTCGGCGCCGGCCCCCTCGCCCTCGCCCGCGCCCGGCGCGCGCAGACCGCCCGGATCCTCATCGAGACCACCGCGCTGGGGTACGCCGACATCGCGTTCGCCTCCGGCTTCGCCAGCGTCCGCCAGTTCAACGACACGATCCGCGAGGTCTACGCCGACACCCCGTCCGGGCTCCGCGGGCGGCGCGGAGGCACACCGGCCACCGGCACGATCACGATGCGACTGGCCGTGCGCACGCCGTACGACGGCCGCAGCTGGCTGCACTTCATGGTCGTCCACGCGATCAGCGGGGTGGAGGCGTTCGGGGACGGCTGGTACGCCCGGACCCTGGCTCTCCCGCACGGCACCGGCACGGTGCGGCTCGAGGTGCCGCACGTGGTCGAGCCCGGTGAGACGGCGTTCGCGTCGGCGACCTTCGCGCTGACCGACCTGCGCGACATCGGCGCCGCCGTCGAGCGGACCCGGCGCATGCTCGACGCCGACTGCGACCCCGTCGAGGTCAGCACCGCGTTCGCCGGCGACCCGGTCATCGGCGCCCTCGTCAGCCGGTCGCCCGGGCTGCGCGTCCCGGGCCACGTCGACGGCAACGAGGTCGCGGTGCGCACGTTGCTGGGGCAGCAGGTCACCCTGCGCTGGGGCTGCACCCTCGCGGAGCGGCTCACGGCCCAGCACGGCCGGCTGCTGCCGTCTCCCGGTCAAGGGACGAGCGACGGGCTGACCCACCTCTTCCCCGACGCCGCGACGCTCGCCGAGCTGGATCCCGACGACCTGCCGATGCCACGGGCCCGCGGACGCGCGCTCGTCGCGCTGTGCCGCGCACTCGCGGACGGCTCGATCACCCTCGACCGGGGCACCGACCGCGAGGAGGTCCGTCGGAGCCTGCTCGCGCTGCCGGGGATCGGCCCGTGGACCGCCGACCTCATCGCGCTCCGCGCCCTGGGGCACCCCGACGTCTTCCTGCCCACCGACATCGGCACACGCAACGCGTTGAGCCGGCTCGGCGCCCCACCGGACCGCGCCGAGGAGCTCGCGGACGGCTGGAGACCGTGGCGTTCCTACGCCCAGCTGCACCTGTGGAGCTCGCTTCCCGTGCTCGACGTCGACACCGAGGAGAACTGACATGTGGACCGTGATGGACTCACCCATCGACGAGCTGCGCATCGTGCAGCACGACGGGATGATCACCGCCATCGAGTTCTCGCCGTTCGAGGAGTCGGCCGCGATCGGTGCTCGTGACGACGACGACCCTGTGCTCGCCGAGGCTCGCGCGCAGCTGACGGCGTACTTCGCCCGCGAGCTCAAGGAGTTCGATCTCCCCCTCGGCCCGCAGGGGACGCCGTTCCAGCAACGGGTCTGGGCTGAGCTGCAGCGGATCGGGTACGGCGAGACCGCGTCGTACGGCCAGATCGCGCACCGCATCGGGATGAACAACGCTGCCTCGCGAGCGGTCGGGCTGGCCAACGGGCGCAACCGGCTGCCGATCGTGATCCCGTGCCACCGGGTCGTCGGCGCGAACGGCAGCCTGACCGGGTTCGCCGGGGGGATCCCGCGCAAGCAGACCCTGCTCGAGCTCGAGCAGGAGGGGCTCTTCTGAGTGGGTCCGCTGGGGTCGGGTGGCTGAGAGTGCGTCGGAGCGCACTGTGAGCCGCCCGACCCTGCTCTGGTACGCCGCCTACGGCTCGAACCTCGACGCCGACCGGTTCCGCTGCTACCTGCACGGGGGTCGTCCTCCGGGCGCCACCCGCACCTACCCCGGAGCCCGGGACCCCGCCGACCCACTGGATGTCCGGCCTTACCGGATGCCCGGCGAGCTGGTCTTCGCCTGGGAGTCGCCGACCTGGGGTGGCGGGATCGCCTTCCACGACAGCGACGCGGCGGGGGAGGTGCTCGCGCGGGCGTACCTGCTGACCGCCCGGCAGCTCTCCGACGTCGTCGAGCAGGAGATGTGGCGCACGCCCGGCGCCGACCACGACCTGGTGCCGCTGCTGTCGAGCGGGCGCCATTCGGTTGGTCCGGGACGCTACGAAAGCCTCCGGGTGGTCGGCTCCTTGGACGACCGTCCGGTCGTCTCGATCGGGTGCGCGGACCCGCGGGCACTCGGGCTGCGGGCGCCGGCGCCGGCCTACCTCGCGACGATCGTCCGCGGGCTCCGGTCGGCGCACGACCTGTCCGACACCGAGATCTCCGCCTACCTGGCACGCAGCCCCGGCATGCCGGAGGGGTGGACGCTCGCGGTGTGATTCCCGCCACCGGGCCCAACTGTGGCATCGCGTGTAACTCGCAGTTACATTTGCAAGCATGTCGACGCTGAACACTCCTAGAGACACCAGCAGCAAGCGCAAGCGCGGCCTCGCCGCCACCGAGAAGGCCGACCCGATCGGCCTCGCCGTCGCTGCGCTGAACAAGCTCGCACAGAGCCCGGCGCTGGACCGCCTCGGGCTGCGGAAGACAGCCGAGAAGACCGTCTTCACCGCGACCAAGTCCGGCTTCCAGACCGTCGGCGCCGTGAACCGGCAGTTCTCCCGCAAGGGCTCCAAGAGCAGCGGCACCCGCGTGCCGGCCGCGAAGCCGACCGGGTTGTTCGACCTCACCCCGACCGAGGACGAGCAGATGCTCGTCGACGTGGTGACCGAGTTCGCGACCGAGATCGTCCGCCCCGCCGCTCCTGACGCCGACGAGGCCTGCGAGGCCCCGGTCGACGTCCTCAAGGCGGGCAACGAGATCGGGCTGCCGATCCTCGGCGTCTCCGAGGAGCTGGAGGGCATCGCCACCGAGCGTTCGGCGGTCGCCGGTGTCCTGGTCGCCGAGGCGCTGGCCAAGGGCGACATGGGACTGGCCGTCGCCACCCTGGCACCCGCCGCGGTCGCCACGGCCCTGTCGCTGTGGGGCACCGAGGAGCAGCAGTCGACCTACCTGCCCGCGTTCACCGGCGACGAGGTCCCGGCCGCAGCGCTCGCGCTGGCCGAGCCCAGCCCGCTCTTCGACCCGCTCTCGCCGGCCACCAAGGCCACCCGCGACGGCGACGGGTTCGTGCTCGACGGCGTGAAGTCCGGGGTGCCGCGCGGCCACGACTCCGAGCTGTTCCTCGTCGGCGCCGAGCTCGACGGCAAGCCGCAGCTGTTCCTCGTCGAGTCCTCCTCCGAGGGGCTGACCGTCGAGAACGACCCGTCCATGGGTGTCCGCGCTGCCGGCATCAGCCGCCTCATCCTCAGCGACGTGTCGGTCGGATCCATCTCCCCGCTCGGCGACGAGGACACCTACCGCGACGCCGTACGCCTGGCCCGGCTGGGCTGGTGCGCGCTGGCCGTCGGCACCGCGCAGGCGGTCCTCGACTACGTGATCCCGTACGTCAACGAGCGCAAGGCGTTCGGCGAGCCGGTCAGCAACCGTCAGTCGGTCGCGTTCATGGTCGCCAACATCGCGATCGAGCTGCAGGGGATGCGGCTCGTCACCTACAAGGCGGCGTCCCGCGCCGCGCAGGGCAAGTCGTTCGACCGTGAGGTCGCGCTGGCGAGAAGGCTCTGCAGCGAGAAGGGCATGCAGATCGGCCTGGACGGCGTGCAGCTGCTCGGAGGGCACGGCTACACCAAGGAGCACCCGGTCGAGCGGTGGTACCGCGACCTCCGGGCCATCGGAGTCATGGAAGGAGGGGTCCTGGTCTGAGCAGGCGTCCCGACGACCCGACCAGACCCAGGAGAACACCATGATCAACCTCGAGACCCCCAAGAAGCACAAGGCCCTCGTCGGCCAGGCCCACCAGGTCGCGATGAACCTGCTGCGACCCAACTCCCGCAAGTACGACAAGGCCGAGCACGAGTACCCCGTCGAGCTCGACATGCTTGCCGCGATGATCGACGGGCTGTCCGAGTCCGGTGCGTCCGAGGGCGCAGGCGCCACCGGCGTACGGCGGAGCGAGGACTCCGCCGACAAGAGCGTCAAGAACGGCGCGAACCTCGCCTCGGTGCTGTCCATCCAGGAGATGTGCTGGGGCGACGTCGGCCTGACGCTCTCGATGCCGCGCCAGGGGCTGGGCAACTCAGCGATCGCCTCGGTGGCCAACGAGGAGCAGCTCGAGAAGTTCAAGGGCGTCTGGGCAGGGATGGCGATCACCGAGCCGGGTTGCGGCTCGGACTCGGCGAACATCCAGACCACCGCCGTGCTCGACGGTGACGAGTACGTCATCAACGGCGAGAAGATCTACGTCACCGCCGGTGACCGCGCCGACGCGATCGTCGTCTGGGCGACCCTCGACAAGGAGCTCGGCCGCGCGGCGATCAAGTCGTTCGTCGTCGAGAAGGGCACGCCCGGCATGACCGTCGAGCGGCTCGAGAAGAAGCTCGGCATCAAGGCGTCCGACACCGCGACCATCGTGTTCGAGAACTGCCGCGTGCCGAAGGAGAACCTCCTCGGCTCGCCGGACATCGACCCCAAGCAGGGCTTCGCCGGCGCGATGGCGACCTTCGACAACACCCGTCCGCTGGTGGCGTCGATGGCCCTGGGTGTCTCCCGTGCAGCCCTCGAGCTGACGCGTGACCTGCTCGAGCAGGCCGGCGTGGAGATCGACTACGACAAGCCGGCGCTGAACCAGTCCGCTGCTGCCGCGGCGTACCTCCAGATGGAGGCCGACTGGGAGGCAGCCGACCTCCTCACGCTGCAGGCGGCGTGGATGGCCGACAACCGCAAGGCGAACTCGACCGAGGCGTCGATGGCCAAGGCGAAGGCGGGTCGCGTCGGCACCGACATCACGCTGCGCTGCGTCGAGCTCGCCGGGACGGTGGGCTACAGCGAGCAGGACCTGTTGGAGAAGTGGGCGAGGGACTCCAAGATCCTCGACATCTTCGAGGGGACCCAGCAGATCCAGCAGCTGATCGTCGCCCGACGCATCCTCGGGAAGTCGTCCGCCGAGCTGAAGTGACCTCGGTGACCCGATCACGCACATGCGCGATCGGGTCGCTCAGCGGCGCGATTTTCGCGTCCGGACCGCGCACGTGTTCGATCGGGACGCGCCGTCAGCAGAAGTCCTCGGTGCGATGGCTCAGGGTGACTGTGCCGGGTTGGTCCATGACCACCTCGACCCAGTAGTCACCGTCTTGAGGCACCTGGAACGACCAGTCGTCACGGCCCAGGAACTCGCGCTCCTGGTCGTAGACGAGAACACCCGAGACGGCGTCGATCGGTTGCACGGCATCGCGACAGACCCTCACGTGTTCGCCGGGCGTCCCCTGCACCTCGGCGATCACTGATCTCCACCGGCGGTCGATGGTGAACGTCCCGGGGGAGCCGTCGGTGGGCAGCACGGCGGTGGCGGCTTCAAGCACCTGCAGTGCGCTGGTGTCACCCTCGGGGACCATCTGCGCAAGGTAGTCGCCGTCATCCGGCAGCCGGAACGTGTGCAGCTGGAGCTGCCCGATCACGGGGGTGCCGTCGGCGGTGAGCACCGCGGCGTCGGACCACCACGGTCGGTCCTCCAGCACGGTGACGACCTGACCGGCCGTCCCCTGGAACAGCCCGTAGACGAAGGGCGGGTACCAGTCGGTCTTCTCGAAGGGGACCGGCGATCCGTCGATGCTCGCCTCGACAACCGGGTTGGCGAACGCCCACATCGTCCACTCCTCCCCGGCGAGCTGCTCCACCTCGATCGTGTGCCAGCCGGAGCGCGGTGACTCCATCCGAAGCAGCCGTTCGCCGGCGTCGTGGGAGAAAGAGCCGACGACCCGGCCGCCAGGGCCGCGCACCGTGGCGTTCCATGCCGTTGCGTCCTCGCCAGTGCCCAGCAAGGTCACGGGAAGCTCGTCGTGCAGGAGGATCTTCACTGTCGCGGCGTTGTCCTCGATGAACAGCCCTGGGAGCACCAGTGGCTCCTCGAGCTGCAGCTCGTAGGGCGCGTGCTGGTTGGCGACCACGCGCGAGACCGAGCGAAGCAGCAGTCCGCTCGCCCGCGCGACCAGCCGGAACTGTGCGGTGAGCACGTCCCGCACAGTTGTCTGCGCGGTGCCGTCCGTCACGGGCATCGTCTCGACAGTGACCCACGGCGCCCTCCGCGTCTCCCGGCGCTTCAGGAGCAGCTCGTCGACAGCCGGGTCAGTGGTGCCGACGATCTCCAGCACCGACCGTCCCAGCTCGTCGTGGACAGCCCGGTCGGTCACGACGACATCGGGTCGCCAGTGCACCGAGATCGCTACGGGGGCCGAGACCAGGCGTGGCCGGCCCTCCGTACCGGGTTGCACGACGCGGTACTGCTGCACGCCTCGGGGCGGCGCGGTCTCGAAGACGAAGGTCCGGCGAGCAGTCGTCCTCGTCGACAATGCTGGCGACCAGCCGTCCCTCGTGAGGCGTTGCAGCCGTACGACGGAGCGCGGCGCGGTGCCGGAGCCTGTGATGCGGACCACCTCGCCGCTCGACACCGCCGACGCGGACACCTCGATCGTCAGCACCTGAGCCGCGTTCGACACGGTGGGGAGCACGAGACTTGCGGCGGACGAGACCGCCAGGAGCACGAGGACCGTCAGGGACTTCTTCACGCTTCTCCTCGAGACCAGTGGTCGAAGCATTGAACCATCGAAACGGCATCAATGCCGTAAATCGGGCACCTAGAGCACTCATGCACCGACGGTCCGCCAGGGAATGCCGACCAGCCTCGTGCGGTTGCTGCTCCATGACCCTGGGGATCACCGGCGCGACCGGACACATCGGCGGCGCGGCCGCTCGACTCCTGGCAGACGCGGGGGTGCCGGCGCGGCTGTTGGTGCGTGACCCGGCGCGGGCCCCGTCGTTTCCCGGCGTCGACGTGCGTCAGGCGGTGTACGGCGACCCGGCGTGCGCCGAGGCGCTGCGCGGCGTCGACACGTTGCTGATGGTCTCCGGCGCCGAGTCCGACGACCGGGTGGGGGAGCACCGTGG
The DNA here is from genome assembly GCA_902805865.1 of uncultured Nocardioidaceae bacterium. Taxonomy (GTDB): domain Bacteria; phylum Actinomycetota; class Actinomycetes; order Propionibacteriales; family Nocardioidaceae; genus Marmoricola_A. The sequence goes on from CADCUK010000076.1 coordinate 20,264, forward strand.
GTTCGTCGAATCGGCCGTCGAGGCCGGCGTGCAGCACATCGTCTACACGTCCTTCGTCGGCGCGGGGGACAGCAGTGGCTTCCTGCTCGGCCGTGACCACGGGGCGACCGAGCAGATCATCCGGGACTCAGGACTGTCGTTCACGTTGCTGCGGGACAACTTCTACGCCGAGGTCTTCCCGTACTTCGCCGACAAGGACGGTGCCATCAAGGGGCCGGCCGGCGAGGGCCGCGTCGCAGCGGTCTCCCGGAGGGACGTGTCCGAGGTGGCGGCCCTCGTGCTGCGAGAGCCGGAGGCCCATCAGGGCAGGAGCTACGACCTGACCGGGCCGGAGGCACTCACGCTCGGTGAGATCGCCGCGATCCTCACCGACCTCACCGGGAAGCGGCACCGGTTCGTCGACGAGACGATTGAGGAGGCCCGGGCGAGCCGCGCCCACTACGGAGCGCCGGACTGGCTGGTCGATGCGTGGATCAGCACCTACACCGCGATCCGCGACGGCGAGCTCGACGACGTCAGCGACGACATCCCTCGGCTGCTCGACCGGCCGGCCACCGGCTTCGCCGACGCGGTGCGCGCGGCGACCGCCTGACGCGTGCACGCGACGACCCCATGGCGCCGGCGCGGTGCGCACGGCGGCACCTGACACCTGCAATCAGGTGGGAAAGCCTCCGCCACCCCAGTACTGGCTGTTCGTGAACTGGTCGTAGGTCGACCGCTGGTCGAGAGTGGCCTCCCGCACCGTTCGAGGCGCGTAGCCCCTCTCGTAGGGCTGATGCAGCCCACCGGCCGCCCAGTACGGCACCTCCTGGCCGTTGACCCACACCATCTTGACGTCGACCTTCTCCCCGTCGGCCTGCCGAGCCGCGTCCTGGGCGCACGCCGGCACCTTGCGCGTCCCTCGACCTGCCGCCGTCCACAGCACCTCGGTCGACGCCGGACCGTGGCGGGGATCGAAGAAGCACGGCACCTTGAAGGCCGGCAGCGGCTTCCCCTCGAGGCGGGCGACCACGCACGCCGCGGAGTAGCGGCCGGCGGCCAGCGCGTCGACCACCTCGCTGACGGCGTCGATCGACCGCATCTTGTCGGCGACCCGCAGCGCAGCCTCGTAGGAGTCCAGAGCTGCCTGGTAGTCGAGCCGGGTGTCCTCGTCGAGCTCGGCGTCCGCGACCCGCGCGTCTAGCCGGGTCAGCTCCTCGCCGAACAGCACGGCGTCCTCCTCGGCCAGCTGCCGGATCGACGACAGCTCCGACTTCGTGCCCTGCCGGTCCGACCGCGCGTTCTGGATGCGGGTGCGGATATGCAGCGCGGCAGCGACCACCGCACCGCCGCCGAGAACGAGTAGGACCGGTTCCATCAGTGACCGCCTTCGAGAGGGTGCTCCATCCTAGGAGCGGCTAATAGCCGAATCCGCCTAACCGGTCCACTGGATTGTCATAGAGGCTGTACGACGCCTTGTGGTCGATGATCGCCTCGCGCGCTGTCCGCGGGGTGTACCCGTTCTCGTAGGGGCGGTGCAGCCCACCCGCTGCCCAGTACGGCACGTCCCGGCCGCCGATCCGCACGGTGGTGACGTCGGGCTCGTCGCCCGCCAGCTTCCGTGCGGCGTCCTGAGCGCAGGCGGGCACCTTGCGGGTGCCTTGCCCTGGTGGGTTCCACAGCACCTCGGTGGACGCGGGGCCGTGCCTGGGGTCGAAGAAGCACGGGATGCGGTACGCCGGCAGCGGGTCTCCGCCGACCCGGGCCTTGACACAGGCCATCGCGTACCTCCCGACCGACAGCGTCTCCACGACCTCGACGACGTCGTCGATGGTCTGCAGCCGGTCGACGATCCGCATCGCCGACTCGTAGGCATCCAGTGCGGACTGGTAGTCCGCGCGCGACTCGTGGTCGAGCTCTGCGTCGACAAGTGCGGCGTCGAGTCGGGCGAGCTCCTCACCGAGCTGGACGGCGTCGGTCTCGGCCACGTGCCTGACCGCCGACAGCTCCGCGTCCTCGCGCTGCCCTTCGGCCTTCTTGTGTCGCAGGTGCCGGTAGACCCGAGGAAGCGCGGCCACCACCGCGGCACCGCCCACGACGAGCAACAACGGTTCCATGAGTGCCCCCTCGGTGCCGGGACAACAGCGTAGGCCTCGACCGTCCCGCCGTCGGCTTATGGAGCGTGCGGCTACCGTCCGATGATGAGGGCCCTTCCTTGGGCCGACTGCGGAGGTGGCTGTGCCGGACGACGTGCATCACGACGTGCTGGTCGTGGGAGGCGGGAACGCGGGGATCTCCCTGGCCGCACGGCTCCTGCGTGACGGGGCGTCCGACGTAGCGCTCGTCGAGCCACAGGACGTGCACCGCTACCGGCCGCTGCTGAACTACGTCGGCGCGGGGGAGGCGGGGATGTCCTCGCTGGAGAAGCCGATGGCCGACGTCATCCCCGACGGCTGCACCTGGATCCAGGACAGTGTCGTCGCGGTCGACCCGCTCGCTGCCACGGTCAGCACCCGCGACGGCCGCACCCTGCACTGGTCGACGCTCGTCCTCGGTCCCGGCATGGTGGAGGACTGGGACGCGACGCCGGGGCTGCACGAGGCGTACGACGACGGCTGGGCCGGCTCGACCTTCGTCCCGGACTCCGCGCCCCAGGTGTGGGAGTCCTTGAAGTCGGTGCGCAGCGGGTCGGTGGTCTTCACGGTCCCTCCGGAGCCGTCGCCCTGCGGCGCCACGGCTCTCAAGCCGCTGTTCATGGCGTGCGACCACTGGCAGCGCGGGGGAATGCTCTCCGACCTGACCGTCCACCTGGTGACGCCTTTCGAGGGCGTGCTGGACATGGGGTCCGCCGACGAGAGGCTCGCTTCCGTCCTGTCGTCGTACGGCGTGCAGGTGCTGACCGGCGCTCGGGTGACGCAGGTGGACGGCGCCGCGCGCTCGGTCACGGTCGACGCGGCGTCTGGAACGCACACGCTGGCGGAGCTGACCTACGCCCACGTCGTCCCGCACTACCGTGCACCGTCCTGGATCGCCGACAGCGGCCTCGCGATCGACGCGCCCTCCGGGCTGGTCGACATCGACCCGGAGACCTTGCGCCACCGGCGGCACGACTCGATCTGGGGGCTCGGCGACGGCGCAGCGATCGCCACCCGCTCCTCCGGTGGTGCCCTGCGCAAGCAGGTCGAAGTCCTGGCGCACAACATCGCAGCCGCGGCAACCGGTGACCAGCTGCATCGGTACGACGGCTACACGGTCATGCCGATCACCACGAGCCACCGCAGGCTGATGCTGCTGGAGGTCGACCGGGACGGTGAGCCGAAGCCGTCGGCTCCGCTCGTCGACCTCACCAAGCCCCGTCGGTCGACGTGGCTGTTCGACCGCTACGCGCTGCCGGTCATCTACTACCGGCGGCTGCTTCGCGGCAAGGTCTGACCGACGGTCTACGGTGTCAGGCATGGCGGACGGCTGGCTCTCCGAGACCCGATCGTCGTACGACGCCGACGCCGACGGGTATGCCCTCAAGGTACGGGGACTGCTCCATGGGAGCCCCTACCTCCGCTCGAGCCTGGCGCTGTTCGCCGAGCTGGTGCACGGAGCCGGTGGCGGGCAAGTCGCTGACATCGGCTGCGGGCCCGGGTACGTCACCTCCCACCTCCACGACGCCGGACTGGACGTGTTCGGCGTCGATCTCTCGCCCGAGATGATTGCCATCGCGAGGCGGGACTATCCGCACCTCCGCTTCGACGTCGGGACGATGACCGACCTCGACCTGGCCGACGACTCGGTCGCCGGCATCGTCGCGTTCTGGTCCGTCATCCACGTCCCGGACCACGCCATGCCCGGCGTTGCCGAGCAGTTCCGTCGAGTGTTGCGACCACACGCGCCGCTGCTGGTCGGCTTCCACGTCGGTGACGAGACACGGCACACCTCCGAGGGCTACACGGGGCGTCGGATCAGCGTTGACAGTCACCACCGTCAGCCGAGCCAGGTCATGGGGTGGCTCAGAGATGCCGGCTTCACGATCGAAGCCGAGCTGGTCATCGGACCGGACGCGGACACCCCAGGCGCCGTCGTCATCGCGCACAACGGCAGCTGATCCCACATCCGCCCCTGACCTGAGGAATCCTCTTTGCAGCAACAACGTCACGTCGGCGCGGTCCTCCTTGCCCTCGGCTTGGGAGTCGCCGTCGGTGTACTCACCTCGCTGCTGCAAGCGCACTTGGACTTCCCCTGGCTGGCACTGGTCAACGCGGCAAGCCCGTGGTTGACAACCGCCTTCGTCGCGGGCGCGCTCCAGTCGCGACTCCGGACCGCGATGTTGGTGGGAGCAGCTGCGACGGCGCTGGAAGTCGTCGCCTACTACGTCACCGCAGACCTGCGCGGCTTCGGCGTATCGATGAACTACGTCATCGTGTGGTCGCTGTGTGCGGTCGTGGGTGGCCCGATCTTCGGGGCCGCGGGCCACGTATGGCGCCGCGTGGCTCCTGCCGGTCTTGGAGCGGCCCTCCTGGTCGCGGCGTATGCCAGTGAGGCCGCGGTCGTGTACCACTTCCGGTTGGGTTACTCGTCTGCCGCTTGGCTCTTCGGCGGTATTGCTCTCCTTCTGGCTCTCGGCCTCGGTTGGCACCGGAACCAGTACCCAGCCCTGGCGCGGTGGCTGCTGCCGACCTTCGTCGCGGGGGCAGCCGGACAGGCCGCCCTGGGACTGGCTCTCGGGTAACACCCCAGCGATCGGCCTCAACACCCAGTGCCCGGCCCGTAAGGTCAGGGGATGAGTGCAGAAGGTCGGCCGAGCAAGGCGAAGCGTGAGCGGGACTACCGCACCTTGCCGCCCGCGGTGTCGCTCGACAAAACGATCGCGAGTGTCGAGCCGGACGCCGCTCCGAATCCGGACGCCGGGCGAAATCTCGATCAGCACCGGGCTCTGCGGGACGACTGATCCTCGCGACGATCAACTCCGGTTGACGGTTCGCCCCTCGATCGTGTCCATTTGCGGATAGATTGAAGTGTTATGTGGGGAACACTCGCGACCTTCGTGCTGGGCATCCTCGGCACCGCCGCGTCGGCGAACCTCCTCGCCGGGCGCGGTGAGCGCACGCGCAAGCAGCTCCGCGAGGAGGCGGACCTCCTCGAGCACCTCCCGGCCGACCTGCCCGGCCGATCGCGCTTCGTCGAACAGCTCTCGTTGAACGTCTGGACCTACGTCGAGCACCAGCGGGACCTCCAGTATCGCAAGCTGCGAGCCCGCTACCGCGCCGCGCTCCTGAGCCTCATGGCCCTCACCACGGTGGGGATCGCGGCCATGTTCTGGACCCTCGAGTGGGTCGACACGCTCACGGACCAGCACGCCTGGGCCGCGGCGGGGTTCGTCGCCATGGCGCTCAGCGTTGCCGGGTTCGCAGCTGCTGTTGGTCGCCGGCTCCGCGCGCACATCCTCAGCACCGAGCCAGATGCGCACGCGATCCCGCTCGCCGGGGTGCCGCCGATGTCGCAGTCCGCCGCGTAGCGGCGCCCAGGTCCGCCGCGGTCGGACGCTCGGATTCCGCGCCTACTGGCGGGGACAGCCCCCCAGTGCGTCGGCGACCGCGCGCAGCATCGTCTGCCACTCCTCCGCGAAGAACTCGGTGCCCGCCCCGTCGCGCAGATCTGCACCGAAGGCGTGCGACGTGCGGACCGCAGTGATGCAGTCGGACGGCATCACGGTGATCTTCTGTCCCTGGAAACCGCTGGCGGAGAACGCGTCAGGCGCGGCGATGGGGTGTGCCCAGGTCTGAAGGCCGTACTGCCCGTCGGAGACCTTGGTCATCGTCGTCATCGCGTCGACCCAGCCCCGGGGCAGGACCCGCTTTCCGTCGGACGTCTTGCCACCGTTGCGCAGCAGCTCGCCGAACCGAGCGAAGTCGAGCGGTCGGGCGAACAGTCCGTGGGAAGCGACAACGCCCCCGACGCGGTCCGACGTCATCACCGCCTCGTGCTTCGCGCCCATCGGCCGCCAGAGCTTGCGCGCAAGGACCTTCTCGAACGTCGTGCCGTAGAGCCGTTCGGTCATCCACGCCAGCACCTGCGTGTTGCCGCTGTTGTAGGCGAACCGGGTGCCCGGCTCGTACCCCATCGAGGGCAGCGTCGCGAGGAACTCGTTGCGGGTCTTGCCGGCGGCGCCCTCGGTGTAGAGATCGATCGCCAGGTCGCGCCACTGCTCGACCTGCGTGTTCACCGCCAGGACCGGCGTGCCCTCGTCCCAGTGGACGCCGGACTCCATCTGGAGGATGTCCTTGATGCTCACGCCCTCCCACTCGGTGCCGCGCAGGCGGGGCACGTACTTCTCGATCGGGTCCTGCAGGGAGCTGATGAGGCCCTCGTCGTGGGCGATACCGACGACGGCAGCGACGAAGGTCTTGGTCACCGACCAGGCCTGGTGGCGGGTCTTGGCGGTGAAGCCGTTGGCGTAGAACTCGCCGATGACGACGCCGTCGTGGACCAGGACCACCTGGTCGGTGCGCGTCGTCCGCACGAACTGCTTGATCGTCTTGGTCTGACCGTTGTAGGTGTAAGTCACGTCCGACAGGTCACGGTGCGCGACCGGGAGCGACGCGACGTACGACCCGTCCTTGACCGTCACGTTCGGCAGGTACGCCTCCGGCTTGACGGGGTCGACCGGGTACGGCACGTTCACGTCACCGTTGGTCGCGTCGTGGACGTACGACGACCAGTAGTCGGGGTCGGTCCAGCCCTGCACGGCGTCCTCCGGCGGCGGCGTACCGACGATCGGACCGTCCTCGGCCAGCGCCGGCACACCGGCGAGGCAGATTCAGAGGGTCGCAGCAGCAGCGGACAGACGCGCGAGGCGGCGGAACATCTCAGACTCCCAGTGGCGTTCGATCCCGTCGTGGGAAGTCAACCGAGCCAGCTCGGCGAAGTTACGGCCGTCCAGAAGCCTCGAGTCCGCAGTCAGCTACCCGCGGCGGTCGCCGTGTAGAGGTTCTGGACGGTCGTGCCGAAGATCGGCCCGTACATTGCGTTCTTCTCGCCGCTGTAGCCGAACGAGTTGACGGAGATCTGCACGTCGCTGACGTCGGTGTTCTCCGTCAGGGGGGCGACTGCACCAGCGCTGTCGAGCAGCCAGGGGCCGCCTGAGGAACCACCGGTCATGTTGCACGGCAGCCGGTAGTCGGTGGAGCGGCCCACGGTGTCGGTGCTGGTGCCGCCCCAGCAGGAGATCAGCGCGTTGCCGTCGTACGGACGTGCGGCGGGGTAGCCGAACGCGTGGGTGTTCACCGTGTAGTCGACGCCGCTGGTGCTGGTCGGGTCACCGCTGACGTACGCGATGTCGGAGGTGTCGCCGATCGCGGCGCTCAGCGTCTCACCGTGCTCGTTGACGCCCACGCGTGCCATGCCGACGTCGTAGTTGTACTTGTCGGCGCCCTGCGCCGCCCACTGAGAAGTCGTGGTCAACCGGGTGGCCGTGAAAGTCCCGTCAGGCTGTCCGGAGGTGCGCGGAGCGGCGGGGTTGTAGCGCGGAATGAACATGAAGTTCGTCGCGAAGGTCGATCCGCCGTCGTTGAGGCAGTGGCCGGCAGTCACGACGAGGTTCGGGGTGACCACGCCGTCCTCCACGTCGTCGACAGCGTTGCCGGAGCAGACGTAGAGCGACCCGCCCAGCTGGAAGAACACCTTGCCGACGGTCGCGCGTCCCGCGGTCCAGGCGGTGCCCAGGTTGCTGCTCGACGTCGTTCCCGGAGAGTTACCGCCGCCGGGCTTCGCGTTCGGCCGCTCCAGGCCGCGGGGGGTCGCAGCCTTCATGCGGGCCTTGGTCCAGAACGCGCGCACGGAGTCCTGCTCGGCGCGTGAGTCGACCCCGGTCGCGTGCGTGACCGGGCGCTTCGCGGCAGCAGTCTCTGACGCGCCGGTAGCCGGAGCGACGGCGCCGAACAAGGCGCCGGTCACGGCCAACGTTGCTGCGGCGCCGAGGGCCAGGGTGCGGTGCATGGGTGCCTCCGAGTTGGCGTTCCGAATGTGGGTGCGGGCCTCATCGTGCCACCGTGGGCGTCAGGGGTCTATGCCCACCAGCGTCCGATTCCCACGAAATGCCCTGCGTGGCGCTCTTGGCATGGAACGCCCTACTATGCCCGGCGGTCCGCGCGCGATCAGTCGCTGCGTCGAACCGCCGTCTCGAGGTAGACCGCGCCACGATGCGTACCTCCGGACAGCCGGGACACCGTCATGACCTCCGTGGCGCGGGGCGCACCTCGACGATCGACAACGGCAGCAGCACCTGCACGAGCGGCCCGATGGCAAGCGCATAGAGCACCGTGCCCACGCCGACCACACCACCGAGCAGCCACCCGACGACCACGACGGCAACCTCGAGACCGGTGCGCACCAGCCGGATCGAGACGCCCGTGCGCCGGTGCAGCCCGGTCATCAGACCGTCGCGTGGTCCGGGCCCGAACTGCGACCCGATGTACAGCGCCGTGGCCCACGCGTTCAGCACCACGCCGACCACCATGAGCAATCCGCGAGCCCACAAGTCGTCCGGCGCACCGAGGAAGGCCAAGGTGACGTCGACGGCGATGCCGACCGCGAACGCGTTCGCAACGGTGCCCAAGCCGGGCAGCTCGCGCAGCGGGATCCAGAACAGCAGCACGACGAGGCTCATGACGACGACCGCCGTACCGATGCTGATCGGCAGGTGCAGGGCCATGCCCTGGTGCAGCACGTCCCACGAAGCGTTGCCGAGCGTCGCGCGGATCATCATGGCGAGGCTGGCGCCGTAGAGGGCGAGACCGACGGCGAGCTGGGTCAGGCGCCGGACAAGTCTCCCGGCGCGCAGCTGCTCGAGCGGGCCGAGCCGGGCGAGCTCCCGCACCTCCGGACGGCTCACCATTCGCACTGCGAGACCAGAAGCCCCGACACGGGCTTGGGTTGGAACGAGGTGGTCTTCGCCGGCATGACCTCACCGCGGTCGGCGATGTGGAGCACGGTCGACAGCGACGGGGGAGCGAGAGCGAACAGGACGCTGCCGTCGGCGTCGCAGCGACGGACGAGCTCATCCAGTGGTGCGCGAACAGGAAGCGCCGGCGAGGCCCCGGCCGGCGTCAGCACCCGGCGCTCGAGCAGCACGGCGTCGAGTCCGTCTACGCCGTCCTCGGGTTGCTCCCGGGAGGTGGCGAGGAGCCAGCACCCGTCGGCGTACATCGCCACCTGCCCGACCTGCAGCGCCGGGACGGCGTCGACCTCGATCACGTCGTACGCCGCGCGCAGCCTGTCCTCGAGGACTTGCCCCTGCTCGCGGGGGACCGGGCCGGGGACGACCCGGTGGAAAGGCTCCAGCCGCAGGGCGTCGAACGGACAGACGACGACCGGGAGGCCCCCCGACCCGCGCCCGGCCTCGCTGTCCCAGTACAGCCGGGTCGCGGCGACCCGGTGGTGGCCGTCCGCGATGTAGAGCACCCCGTCGGCGAGCTCCGTAGTGACCTCCGCGAAGAGGGAGTCGTCGAGCCGCCACAGCGCGTGCTCGCTGCCGTCCGCAGTGGCAACCTCCAGCGCGGGACGATCCGCGGTGGTGGCTGCCAGGATCTCGCGGAACCGCGGACCGGCGTCGTGGAGCGCGGAGATCAGCGAGGTCTGCGGGTGCCCGGTCGCGAGATAGGCAGCCAGGGACTCGACCCGGTCGGGGAAGATCGCCTCGTGGCCACGGAGGCGTCCCGCGGCTACCGCGTCGCGGCGCACCTCGAGGACCAGCCCGACGTGATCAACGCCGTGGCAGCGCTGCCGGTAGACGTACGCCGCTTCCTCCAAGGGCCCGTAGGCCGCGGTGTCGACGACCGGCACCTGGCCGTCCCAACCTTCGACCAGCGCCGCAGCGACCTCCGCTGCGTGCTCAGGAAGGGCCAGGCGCGAGCGGAGCGGCGCGACGAGGTCCATGGAGCGACCACATCACGGCCTCGGCACCCGCGCAAAGTCGCCCCCTGGCGGGCGAAGGATCTGGAGATGGTTCATACTTCGGACGTGCCGGTCTCGACAGAGACCGACTCCGCGGACGTGGTGTAGTTGCAGCACGCTTCCCTTCCAGGGAAGGAGTCGAGGTTCAAATCCTCGCGTCCGCTCCAAACGCCCGTGCGCTCAGCCCTTTCGCAGGTCCATGAGACGCGCTGCAAGATCATCCGGCACCGGCGCCTTGCTGCCGGTGCCGTAGTTGAACGTGACGATCAGTGACTCGCCGTCCGCCGCGACCGCGCCGTGCTGATGGCTGACCGCCCGGTACCGCATGACGAACCGGTCCTCGCCCACGTCCCCGATCTGCGTGCCCACGGTGACGGTGTCGGGGTGGGTCAGCGGGATCCGGAACCGGCAGCTCGCCGAGTGCAGGATCGGTCCGACGCCGTCCGACTGCTCGATGGAGCCGAGACCGAGCTCCGCGAAGCACTTGATCCGAGCGGTCTCGAAGTAGCGGAAGTAGACGGCGTTGTTCACGTGACCCATGGCATCCATGTCGCCCCAGGCAACAGGGATCGTCGCCGTCACAGGGAAGTCGGCCAGCAGCTCGGCGATCCCGTCCTCGTCAGTCACCGGCACAGGCTAGCGATCCGTGCGTCGACTCGTCGTCGGGATGTCACGAGTCGCGCAGCTGCGGTGTCTTGATAGACAGACACGACATCAGCTGGAGGAAACATGCGGGTAGCAGTAGCCGGGGGAACCGGGGTCGTCGGGCGCCACGTCGTTGATGCACTGTCGGCGGGCGGTCATGCGCCCGTGGTCCTGGCACGAGGTCGAGGTGTCGACCTCGTGAGTGGAGCGGGTCTCGACGAGGCACTGAGCGGCGCCGACGCGGTCATCGACGTCAGCAACATCATGACGACGCGTCGCGCCAAGGCCGTGGCGTTCTTCGAGACCGCAACGACGAACTTGCTCGAGGCCAGTCGGAAGGCGGGGCTGCGGCACTACGTCGTCCTGTCGATCGTCGGCATCGACCGCGTCGACTTCGGCTACTACGAAGGGAAGCAGCGTCAGGAACGACTCGCACTGGACGGTCCGGTCCCGGCGACCGTCGTCCGGGCGACCCAGTTCCACGAGTTCCCGGGACAGATCCTCGACCGGGTCCGCGGTCCGATCGCCGTCGTGCCCAAGCAGCTCATCCGACCTGTAGCTGCGGCGGAGGTGGCCGCCGAGCTGGTGACCACCGTGCTTGGGGAACCGTCGGGGATGGCACCCGAGCTCGCCGGCCCGGAAGAACATCAGCTGCTCGACCTCGCCCGACGAGTCGTGCAGAAGCGCGGACAGCGTCGAGCAGTCGTAGGTGTCAAGCTGCCGGGCCTGGTCGGACGCGCCATGGCCTCGGGTGAGCTCCTGCCGCGTGACGGTGCCCGCTTCGGGAAGCAGACCTTCGACGAGTGGCTTGTCAGCGGCTACGAGGCCTAGGTCCGAGGCACCACGAACTGAGGCTGCAAACAGCTCGGTCACATACTGGTGGGATGACGGCAGGCGCATCCGACGGTGAGCAGCGTCCCCACCCGGTAGGGGTCGACTTCGGGGGCAGTGGCATCAAGGCCGCCCTGGTGGACCCGGATGCGGGCGCCTTCGTGGGGGAGCGGCACCGCATCGAGACACCGGTCCCGGCGACACCTGAGCGGGTGGCGTCGGTCGTCCGCGATCTGCTGGACAGGCTCGAGGAGGACAGCCACGCACCGGTCGGCGTGACCGTCCCTGCCGTGGTGAAGAACGGCATCGTGGGCTCGGCAGCGAACATCGACCGCGGCTGGATCGGCGTCGACGCGAACACATTGTTCAGTGAGGCGTTGGACCGGCCGGTCGTCGTCACCAACGACGCCGATGCCGCGGGGTTCGCCGAGGTGCGGTTCGGCGCCGCCGCGGGTCAGTCCGGGCTGGTCATCGTGGCGACGCTGGGGACAGGCATCGGCACCGCCCTCGTCTACGACGGTGTGCTGGTGCCCAACGCCGAGCTGGGGCACCTCGAGATCGACGGCCACGAGGCCGAGTCACGTGCGGCCAACTCGGTGCGTGAACGAGAGGGACTCAGCTTCGGCGAGTGGGGTGAACGGCTCACCCGGTACTTCGGCGAGCTCGAGCGCTTGTTCTCGCCGGACCTGTTCGTCATCGGGGGCGGGGTCAGCAAGCACGCGAGCCAGTTCCTCCACCTGATCGAGGTCGAGACGCCGCTCGAGCCGGCGACGCTGCTCAACCGCGCCGGGATCGTCGGAGCCGCACTGCTGGCCTGCTAGCCAGGAGCCGACCTGAACACCTCGCGCCGGTCCGCTAGCGTGCGAGTCATGCCCATCAAGCTCGAGAACGTCGGGATCGCCGTCCGCGACCTCGAGGCGACGATCGCCTTCTTCACCGACCTGGGGCTCACCGTCCTCGGTCGGGACACGGTCAGCGGGGAGTGGACCGACACCGCCGTCGGCCTCGACGGCAACCACGCCAACATCGCAATGCTCCAGACGCCGGACGGCAACGGACGCCTCGAGCTGTTCGAGTACATCCACCCCGAGGCGATCGAGACCGAGCCGACCCAGCCGAACGAGATCGGCATGCACCGCGTCGCGTTCTCGGTGGACGACATCGACGAGGCGCTCGAGATCGCGGCCAGGCACGGCTGCCACCCGTTGCGCGGCGTGGCGACGTACGGCGACATCTACAAGCTCACCTACGTCCGCGGGCCGAGCGGCATCATCGTCATGCTCGCCGAGGAGCTCCAGAAGCGCTGACGCTCGCCGTGGCCTGGATCGGGACGGCGCCGAGAGGCCTGACCCACGCCAAGAAGCTCTACTCGCCCGAGGTCTGGGTCGACAGGATCGCGGCGTCGTGGCACGAGCTGCTGGACAAGCGCGCCGTGCTGCTCGTGCAGCTCCCACCGAGCATGGAACGCGACGACGCGCGGCTCGGCTGGTTCCTCGACCAGGTGCCGTGGTGGATCCAGGTCGCCGTCGAGATGCGCCACCCGAGCTGGCACCACGACGAGGTCTTCGCCCTGCTCGAGCGGCACCAGGCGTCGTACTGCGTGATGAGCGGAGCCGGCCTGCCGTGCGTGCTGCGCGCGACCGCGCCGATCGTCTACGTGCGGTTGCACGGTCCGTCGCACGACTGGCTCTACGGCGGCTCGTACTCCGACGACGAGCTCGCGTGGTGGGCCGACCGGATCCGCGAGTGGGAGGGCTCGGGTCGGGACGTCTATGCCTACTTCAACAACGACGGCGAGGGGTACGCCGTGCGCAACGCGCGGCGCCTGCGCCAGCTGCTCGAGCACTGACCCTGGCATCCCTCGCGAGCGACCGATCCTGAGCGACGGCATCGGAGTGATGAGTTTTCCCGAGCACTTCCGTCATACCTACGACACGACAAGACGGAAGGATGAGCTGATGAGTGTGGACACGCGACTGGAGGAGCCGAGCGTGAGCGATCTGGGCGAGGTCGACGAGCCGACGTTCACGGCCCTGGCGGAGCGGCACCGCCGGGAGCTGCACGTGCACTGCTACCGGATGCTCGGGTCGTTCGACGACGCCGAGGACACCGTCCAGGAGACGTTCCTGCGCGCCTGGCGGCGGCGGGAGACCTTCGAGGGCCGGTCGACGTTCCGGGCCTGGCTCTACCGGATCGCCACCAACGCCTGCCTCGACCTGCTCGCCAAGCGCCGCCCGGAGCCCGCCACCGGGGGAGAGGTGCTGTGGCTGCAGCCCTACCCGGACAGGTTGCTCGACGAGCTGCCCGCGGACGACGCCGAGGCGCCTGACGCCCTGGCCGTCGCGCAGGAGACGATCGAGCTGGCCTACCTCGTCGCCGTCCAGCACCTCGCGCCGCGACCGCGGGCCGCGCTGATCCTGCGGGACGTGCTCGGCTGGCCGGCGAAGGACGTCGCTGAGCTCCTCGGGGACACCGTCAACTCGGTGAACAGCGCGCTGCAGCGGGCCCGCGCCGGCATGCGGGAGCACCTGCCTGCCGAGCGGCAGGACTGGACCGGGGGAGAGGGCGACGCGGAGGCACGTGAGCTGGTGCGCCGCTTCACGGAGGCGACCGTGGTCACGGACATCGAGGCGATCAAGTCCATGCTGCGGCACGACGTCCGCAGCTCGATGCCGCCGACGCCTGGCCTGTGCGCCGGCCGCGACGCCGTCGTGAACGACTGGATCGAGGACGGGTTCGAGGGCATGCACGGACTGCTCGGCGTTCCGACCTCCGTCAACCGGCAGCCCGCCGTCGCGTTCTACCTGTGGCGAGAGCAGGAGGACGCCTACCTGCCCCTGACCATCGACGTGCTGCGCATCACCGGCGGAGCGATCACCGAGATCGTCATCTTCCACGACGACCAGTTCCCTCGGCTCGGTCTGCCGGAGCGCCTGCCCGCCGACGGCACGGCCCAGTCCGGCACTCCCGGAGCACGTGACGGAGCTGCGTCATGAGCAACGTGAGCCACGCCGACGTTGTCGCGGTCCCCGCAGGGGATCACGCGACCAGCAACCGCTTCCGCAGGCTGGCACTCACCGGGTGCATCGCCACGCTCGCCGCGGTGGTGGTCACGACTTCCGCCGCCGCGCTTGCCCGCTCCCTCGGTGTCGAGCTCGAGGTCTCCGGCGGAGAGACGATCCCGGTGTCCGGGATCGCCGTGGTGACCGGCTTCTTCTCGGCCGTCGGCGTCGTGATCGCCGCGGCGTTCCTCCGTTGGAGTGCTCGT
>CADCUK010000077.1 GCA_902805865.1 uncultured Nocardioidaceae bacterium
CCCCCCCGGGTCGCCCCGCCGGTGGATCCGCCTGAGGAGCCGCCGGTCGACGACGACTTCACGACCTCGGAGCTGCCGACCGCTGCGTCGCTGCACCTGGCGAACCGGTTCACCTACGGCTTCATCCCCGAGCTGCACGAGCAGATGAAGGCAGCCGGCAGCCCAGAGGCGTGGTTCGAGGCCCAGCTGGACCCCGACGGCATCGCCGACGACAAAGCCGATGCGATGCGGTCGTGGTGGGTCTCCCTCGACCTCGACGCCGCGACCATCTGGCAGCGCGACCAGTCCGAGACCGAGGCGGGTTGGAAGGCCACCGCCAACTACGCCCGCTGGTGCCTGCTGCGGCGGATCTACTCCGAGCGCCAGGTGCTGGAGGTGATGACGGAGTTCTGGGAGAACCACCTCCACGTCCCCATCCACGACGACGGCGTCTTCACCTACCGCGCCGACTACGGCAAGGTCATCCGCTCCCACGCCCTGGGACGGTTCGACCAGATGCTGGTCGCCGCCATCCCCCACCCCGCCATGGGGATTTCACTCGACAACGCCCGGTCCACCAAGAAGGCCCCCAACGAGAACCTCGGCCGCGAGCTGCTGGAGCTGCACACCGTCGGCAAGGGCAACCACACCGAGGACGACGTAAAGGACTCCGCGAAGATCCTCACCGGCTACCGGGTCGACATGTGGAGCCCCACCTGGCGCTCCTACTACGACACCGCCAGCCACTGGACCGGTGCCGTCAAGGTGCTCGACTTCACCCACCCCAACACCGACCCCGACGGGCGAGCCGTCACCGCGGCATACCTGACCTACCTGGCCCGCCACCCGAAGACGGCGCAGAAGATCGCCCGCAAGCTCGCGCGTCGGTTCGTCTCAGACACCCCGTCGGAGGAGCTTGTCTCCCAACTGGCGCAGGTGTTCCTCGACAACGACACCGAGATCAAGCCGGTCCTGCGGGCGTTGGTCGCCTCCGCCGAGTTCAAGGCCTCCGCCGGCATGAAGGCCCGCACCCCCACTGACGACGTGGTCGCCACCCACCGGGTGCTCCGCACCGAGATCGCCGCCCCGGCCAACGACAGCTCGGCGGCCAACTCGATCCTGTGGCAGACCTCCTCCATCGGGCAGCAGCCGTTCGAGTGGGCTCGGCCCGACGGGCAACCGGAGGACAACCGGTCCTGGTCCTCGGCGTCCCGGCTGCTGGCTTCGTTCGAGAGCCACTTCGCAATGGCCGGCCGGTGGTGGCCCAGGCAGGACATGACCTACCGCGAGCCCGTCGCATGGATGCCCGGGCCCAGCGTGCGGTTCGACGCGTTGGTCGACCACCTGTCCAAGCAGCTCCTCGGCAAGCCCGTGCCGGCCCGGCTGCTCACCGCATGCACCCAGGCCACCGGTGTCGCTGCTGGCGCAACGATCACTGCTTCGCACGCGATCATGCGCTGGCAGTTCCCGGTGCTGGTGACGACCCTGCTGGACACCCCGGACCACATGCACCGGTGACCCGGCGTCCCGAAACGACCTGCGCACCGAGATCGATGGAGACAGTGATGACTGAGCCCAACCCCTGCTGCGACGAGCTCAAGGGAACCACGCGCCGTGGTTTCCTCCGCGGATCGCTCGCGCTCGGTGGTGCCGCCGCGATCACCGTCGCGCACGGCACCGCATTCACCCAGACGTCGTACGCCGCCACAGGTGTCGCCGACCAGGTGCTGGTCGTGCTGTCGATGCGGGGCGCCTGTGACGGGCTCAGCCTCGTCGTACCGCACGGCGACCGGGTCTACTACGACGCCCGCCCCCGGATCGCGGTCCCCTCGGACCAGCTGCTGGTCAAGGACGGCTTCTTCGGTCTGCACCCGGCCCTCGCGCCGCTGGTGCCGTTGTGGAACGCAGGAAAGATGGCAGCGGTCCACGCCGCCGGGTTGCCGACTCCGAACCGGTCCCACTTCTCGGCGATGGAGGAGCTCGAGGACGCCGACCCGGGCTCCAACGCACGGATCGGATGGCTCAACCGCCTCGTCGGACGCGACGGGATCGGCTCCCCGTTGGAGGCGATCCAGATGGGCGGCGGTGTTCCCTCGGCAGCGGTCTCGGGCCCGCAGCCGGTCCTGGTCACCTCGGGCGTCGACAGCGTCCGCCTCGCCGGCCCGTCGGGTGCCGCCGAGTCCGCAGCACGACGGCTGTCACTGAACACCGCCTGGGCCGACTCGCCGACCGACCTGGCCCTTGGGCTGCGTGCCGCGCTCGACGTCGTCGACGACTTCGCGCCGGTGCGGGCCACGTCCGGGACCCCGGCGAACGGGGCTGTCTACCCGAACAACGACCTCGCCAAGGCACTGAAGGACGCGGCACGGACGATCCGCGCGAACGTCGGAGCGGAGATCATCACCGTCGACCACGGATCCTGGGACCACCACACCAACATCGGCACCACCGCGGGCGGCAACATCAAGTCCCGCACCGACGAGTTCGCCGGCGCCCTCGCAGCGTTCTTCGCCGACCTCGGCCCGCTCGCCGACAAGGTCACCCTGGTGACCATCAGCGAGTTCGGTCGCCGGGTGAAGGAGAACGCGAACCAAGGGCTGGACCACGGGTACGGCAACGTCATGTTCGTCATGGGCGCCGGGGTCAACGGTGGCCGGTACTACGGCAGCTGGCCCGGTCTGGCCAACACCACCGACGCCGACCTGCTCGTCACCACCGACTACCGCAACGTGCTGAGCGAGGTCATCACCTCGCGCTTCGACGCGTCACCGTCCGAGGTCTTCCCGGGGCTCACGCCCAAGTCGGTCGGCGTGATGTCCGGGGTCTGACCCACCAGAGGACCGTCAGCGCTCGAGCTCGTCCGCCAGTGCGCGCAGGAGCATCGCGGTCGGCTTGACCTGCTTGGGGTCGGGGTGCCGGCCGGCGCGGTAGCCCTCCTCGATGTTCTCGAGGAGGCGGTACAGGTCCTCGATGATGTTGACCATGTCCGCGGGCTTCTTGCGCTGGGCCTTGGAGACGGCCTTGGCCACCGAGGGCGGCGCGTCGAGGACGCGGACCTGCAGCGCCTGGTCGCCCTTGCGGCCCTGCGCGATCCCGAACTCGACCCGCATGCCCGGCTTGAGGCTGGGCACGCCCTCGGGCAGCGCCGAGGAACGGACGTAGACGTCGCCGCCCTCGTCCTGGGAGAGGAAGCCGAAGCCCTTCTCGACGTCGTACCACTTCACCTTGCCCGTTGGCACCGGGACTCCTCATGCTGCTCGGGGTCCGCGAGGACCGCGGACTCTGTGTGCGGGTTCAGCCTACGGCGAACCGGAAAGTGGTGTGGACCCGGTCAGCGGCAGCTGAGCTGACGGCTCTCTGCCTCGACAGCGAGGTGCTGCTCGAACCAGTCCGGGAACGCGGTGAGGTCGGGCAGGACCGTGTCCGTGCCGGCCGCGACCAGCTCGGCCTCGACGCAGCCACCGGTCAGCACACTCACGCTGTGCACCCCGGCGGCCAGTGCCCCCTCGACGTCGTGCACGTGGTCACCGACGTAGACCGAAGCGCCGTGCTCGGCGAGGACCGGTCCCTTCCCGGGTCCCCAGACCGAGCCGATGATGTGGTCGACGTCGAAGCCCAGCGCGTCGGTGTGCAGTCGAGCGTTCGGCCCGTACTTGCCCGTGATCACCAACGTGCTGCCGCCTTGGCTGCGGACCGCCGCCAGCGCTTCGTGCGCACCGGGGAACGCCTCCGTGCGGGGAACGACGATGTCGGGATAGAGCTCGCGGAACCGGTCGATGAGCCGGTCGAGGTGCGCCTGGTCGGCGTCCGGGAAGTACGGCGCGAGCATCATGTCGAGCGGCGGGCCAAGCTTCTCAACCATGCCCGCGACGTCGAAGTCGACGCCGGTCTCCTCACCCAGGACGGTGAGGCAGGCGCCGAACCCGGGCCTGGTGTCGATCAGGGTCATGTCCAGGTCGAAGCCGACGACGAGTGGGGCGCTCACCGCCCCAATCTACGGTCCGCGCGGTTGCCGGGCCGGTCGGTATCGTGGTGCGGATGTCCACCTCCGCCCCGCGCACGTTGGCCGACCAGCTCCGCAGCTGGCCGGACACGCGTCTGGCCGCACTGCTCCGCGCGCGTCCCGACCTGGCGACCCCGGCACCGCAGGACTCCTCGCAGCTCGCGTCCCGTGCCGGGATCCGCGCCTCGGTGCTTCGCGCGCTCGACCAGCTGACGCGGCTCGAGCTGGTCGTGCTGGACGCGGTCGTCGTGCTCGGCGGACGGACCAGCGCCGACGCGTTGGAGCCCGTCGTCAACGCCCAGCCGGAACGCGTGACCGCTGCCCTCACCAGGCTGCGCGACCTCGTCCTGGTGTGGGGCGAGGACGAGCTGCGTGCCGTCAGCACGGTCGGGGACCTGCTGGGTACGACGGTCAGCGGGCTGGGTCCCCCCGTGGAGCAGCTGCTGGCGTCGTTCGGACCCGAGCGGGTCTCGCAGCTGGTCACCGACCTCGGGGCCGGCTCCTCCGGCGACCGGGCGGCCGACCTGGTTCGCATCGGCGAGCTGCTGTCCGACCAGTCCGTGGTGCAGCGGCTGGTCGCCGAGTGCGACGCACCAGCGCGGGCGATGCTCGAGCACCTCGAGCAGACCGGCTCACCCGGAGCGTCCGACAACGCCGCCCGTGCCGTCGACGTGGCGGGGGCCACGACCCCGGTCGAGCAGCTCGTCGCCCGGGGGTTGCTGCTGCCGCAGGACCGGCGGCACCTCGTCGTACCCCGGGAGGTGGCGCTGTCGCTGCGAGGCGGGCGCACCACGCGGGAGCCGGTCGACGAGCCGCCCCCGCTGGTGACCAGCTCCCGCAGCGCGAAGCTCGTGGACCAGGCAGCTGCCGGCGCGGCGTACGAGCTGGTGCACCGGATCGAGCTGCTGCTGGACCACTGGGGCGCGGAGCCGCCGACCGCGCTCCGCCAGGGTGGGCTCGGCGTGCGTGACCTCAAGGCGACCGCGGCGCTGCTCTACACCGACGAGCGGCAGGCCGCGCTGCACGTCGAGCTGGCGTCGTCCGCGGGGCTGCTCGCCCAGGGCGACACGACCGAGCTGGACGCCGCCTGGCTGCCGACCGAGGGCTACGACCTGTGGCGCACGCTGCCAATGGGGCAGCGCTGGGCGCGGCTGGCCGCGGTGTGGCTGGACAACCAACGACTGACCGGGCTCGTCGGGAGCCGGTTGCAAGGCAAGGGCGTCAATGCGCTGGCGCCGGAGCTGGAACGGTCCTGGCTGCCCGACACCCGTCGGGCGGTGCTCGCCCAGCTCGACGAGCTGGACCGGGGGTGCGTGCTTGCCGCGGGCACCGGGATCCCGTCCCTGGTCACGCGTCTCCAGTGGCTCCGCCCCAGGCGTCCGGCGTCGCGGAACGACGCCGTCGCGTGGGCGGTCGAGGAGGGGGCGGTGATCGGAGTGATCGGGCTCGGTGGGATGTCGGCGCACGGCCGAGCGCTGCTGACCGAGGGGCCGGACGCCGCGGCGTCCGCGATCGGACCCCTGCTGCCGAAGCCTGTCGACCACGTGCTCCTGCAGGCCGACCTCACCGCGGTCGCCCCGGGCCCGCTCGAGGAATCGCTGGCCCGTGACCTGGCGACGGTGGCGCAGGTCGAGTCACGCGGAGGCGCGACGGTGTACCGGTTCACCGAGGGCTCGGTGCGGCACGCCTTCGACGTCGGCTGGTCCGCGGCCGAGGTCCACGAGGTCATCGTGCGGGCCTCGCGGACCGAGGTGCCGCAGCCGTTGCAGTACCTGATCGACGACGTCGCCCGCACGTTCGGCACCGTCCGGGTCGGCGCGGCCGAGGCGTTCCTGCGCAGCGACGACGAGAGCGCCCTGGCCGCTCTGGTGCACGACCCGCGCGGGCTGCGTCTGCGCCGCATCGCGCCGACCGTGCTGGTGAGCGACACCCCCCTGGACGTGCTGCTCCCCCGGCTCCGCGAGCTCGGCGTGGCACCGGTCGTCGAGGGCCCCGACGGCGTCGTCCGGGTCGCCAGGCGGGACGCCCACCGCGCGAAGACGCCGCGGGTCGCGGGAGCGGGCAGGCGTGCGGAAGCAGCCGCCCGGCAGACCGCACACACCGCTGCCACTGTCACCGCGATCAGGGCCGGCGACCGCGCCGCCGCCATCCGCCCGGCATCGTCGGGCCCCAGCCCGCGCCAGTCGCCGGCGTCCGCGATGGCGACCTTGCGTGAGGCGATCGAGGTCGGGGCGACCGTGTGGATCGGGTACGTCGACGGTGACGGCTCGACGCACGAACGGGTCGTGGACCCGCAACGTGTCGACGGTGGTTGGCTGCGGGCGTTCGACCATCGCTCCGAGGAGGTCCGGTCCTACGCCGTCCATCGCATCTCCTCCGTCCGCGTCCTCTGACCGTCGAGTCGGCGCTCGCGCGAGGTTGAGTGGGCGCTCGCGCGAGGTCGAGTGGGCGCTCGCGCGAGGTCGAGTCGGCGCTCGCGCTGGTCCGACCTCCGTCGTACCGTCGACGCATGACGACACTCGTATCCGCTGTCGAGTTCACCGCGCTGGGACTGCAGGACTGGAGGGTGATCCGCTCGGGTGTGGAGGCCAACTTCGGCTGCGGCTCGTTCAGCGAGGCCGGCCGGTTCGCGGCGGAGCTCGCAAAGCTCTGCGACGAACGCGACCATCACGCGTCGATCGACCTGCGCTACCCCGACCTGGTGCACGTCATGTCGACCACACACTTCAAGAACGCACTGACCGATCGCGACGTGGCGCTGGCGCGGTCGATCAGCGACCTCGCGCAGGAGGGCGGCTACCGGAGCACGCCACGGGACAGCATGGTCGTGGAGATCGCGATCGACGCCGTGGACATCGCTGCAGTGCTTCCCTTCTGGCAAGCGGTGCTGGGGTACGTCCCCGAGCACACCAAGGAGGGCGAGCCCGTCGACGCGATCATCGACCCCGAGGGGCTCGGTCCCAACATCTGGTTCCAGCAGATGGAGGCTCCGCGCGACGAGAGGAACCGCATCCACCTCGACGTGAACGTGCCGGAGGACATCGCCGAGGAGCGGATCGCGGCGGCGGTCGCGGCCGGTGGCCGGCTGGTCAGCGACGCTGCGGCACGAGCGTTCTGGGTGCTCGCCGACGCCGAGGGCAACGAGGCCTGCATCTGCACGTGGCAGGACCGGGACGACTGACGTCTCGACCCCGCGCGAGCGCCCACTCAACCCCGCGCGAGCGCCCACTCAACCTCGCGCCAGCGCCTACTCAACGGGGGGTCAGGAGTCGAAGCCGAGACCGAAGCGGTCGAGGGTCCGCAACCACGCATTGCGCCGACCCTGCCGGTGATCGGCGCGGTCGAGGGACCAGCGGGTCGCCTGGATCCCCACTGCA
>CADCUK010000078.1 GCA_902805865.1 uncultured Nocardioidaceae bacterium
GGCCCCGATGGCGCGCTCCCGGAGGGTGCGCCGGTGGCTCTCCAGCGCGACGAGCTCCCCGAACATGCGGTTGTACTCGGTCGCCTCGTCCACCGGGTTGGTCCGCTGCAGCCTCGACTTCAGGTCGGCGATGCGGCGCATCACGGTGACCTCCTGCAAGCGGTAGACGTGGGCAGCGGCGTAGGCCTGGTCCGGCTCCTTGGCTGCCAGGACCGGCTCGACCGCGAGCGCGTTGAAGGCGCGCACCGCCGGGTTGGTCTGGTCGTCGTCGAACTGCCCGAGGATCGAGTCGCGCAGCTTGCCGACCCACACGTCCGGCTCGGGCGCTGCGGCGGGTCCACCGAAAGCCGCGACCGTGTCCCAGACCACCTGGTAGGTCGGGTGGGTGAAGTCGTTGTCGCCGAGGTCCGCGGCCACCGGCGCCACGACGTGCGGAGCCTGGATGACCAGCTTCAACGTCTCCCGCTCCAACGAGAAGCGGGGGTCCCGGAGGTCGGGCAGCGGACGCGCCTGCGGCGCTGGCTGCTGAGCAGGCTGCTGACCCTGCTGGTCACCTGGCTGAGGTCGGTGCTGGGGGCCCTGCGGGGCGGGGCTGCGCGCGGGACGGCTCGCTGCGCGGCGTACCTCTGCCCGGGCCTCCTCCATTTCGAGGCCCACCATCCCGGCGAGCTCACGAGCGAACGCATCGACCTTCGAGCGGTCCCTGATGCTCGAGACGAGCTTCGCCGCCTCGCGCAGCGCGTCGACCCGGCCGTCGGCGCGGTCGAGGTCGTAGCGGGCCACGACGTTGGACAGCACGAACCGGTAGAGCGGGATGCGCCGCGCGACGAGCTCGCGGACCGCGGCGTCGCCACCCTTGAGCCGCAGGTCGCACGGGTCGAGCCCCTCGGGCTCCACCGCGACGTAGGTCTGCCCGACGAACTGCTGGTCTCCGCCGAACGCGCGCAGCGCGGCCTTCTGCCCGGCCTCGTCGCCGTCGAAGGTGAAGATCACCTCGCCGCGGAACTCCTCGTGGTCGTGCAGCAGCCGACGGAGGACGCGGCCGTGCTCCTCGCCGAACGCCGTGCCGCAGGTGGCGACCGCGGTCGCCACCCCTGCGAGGTGGCAGGCCATCACATCGGTGTAGCCCTCGACCACGACCGCCTGGGAGGACCGGGCGATCTCGCGGCGGGCGAGGTCGATGCCGTACAGGACCTGACTCTTCTTGTAGATCGAGGTCTCGGGGGTGTTGAGGTACTTCGCCTCGATGCGGTCGTCGTCGAAGATGCGGCGGGCGCCGAAGCCGATCGTCTCCCCGTTGGTCTCGCGGATCGGCCAGAGCAACCGGCCGCGGAAGCGGTCGTAGTGCCCGCGCTGTCCTTCGGCCACGAGCCCCGCGGCGACCAGCTCGGCGTCGGTGAACTGCTTCTGGCGGAGGTGCTTGTAGAGCGCGTCCCCGTCGCGCGGCGCGAAGCCCAGCCCGAAGGTGGCCGCAGCCTCCTTGTCGAACCCGCGCTCGCCGAGGAACTGGCGACCGGCCACCCCCTCCGGCCCCACGAGGTGGTCGGCGTAGAACTGTTGGGCGAGCTTGTTCGCCTCGATGAGCCGGTGCCGCGGGTTGGGGTCCCGGCGCTGGGGACGGTCGTCGCCTTCGGCGTAGCGCAGCTGGACGCCGGTCTTGTCGGCGAGGTACTCGACGGCCTGGTTGAACGGCAGTCCGTCGTGCTTCATCAGGAAGGAGATGACGTCGCCGCCTTCACTGCAACCGAAGCAGTTGCCGGTCAGGATGTTGTCCGCCAGGACGAAGGCGTGCCCCTCCTCGACCTCGGCACAAAAGACCTCCTCGACCCGGTCGCTCTCCTCCACCTTCTGCACGACCCACCCCCGGCGAGCGAACTTCTTCTCTGCAGCCGCGAAGCGGTCACGATGCGCGGGGATGAGGAAGAAATCCCCGGACAAGTCTTCGTTGACCAGGTGGATCCGGTGGAGCGCGCTCGGCTCGCGGCCCGCGAATCCCTCGCGCATCTGAGTCGTGATGCCGTACGTCGCGATGCCGAGGCGCGTGCACAGGGTGCGAACGTATTCGAGGTTCTCGCGATGGGCCGAGTTGAGAATGACCGTGCCGTCGGCTGCCACGCACCCGTCGGCCGCAAAGTAGCCTGCCAACCACCCGAGGAGGTACGGGACCGACTCCTCGATGGACGGCTTCTCCTTGAAGAAGGCCGGCAGGTGGTGCACCAAGAGGTTCGGTCCACTGGAGGACGTCACGCTGTTCGGGAACCACTTCAGCATGGCCTCGTCCTTCGGCGGACAGATCAGCGCCATGGAACCGCGCTTGCTCCTCGTCCCGTCGCCGAAGGTGAAGCCGTGCGCGATCCCGAAGGGTGACAGCGTCGTCTGACGAATCCGCGACGCGGGATACGTGTGGCAGAGCCGGTCACCGGCCTTGAGGGCAGTCGTTAGCACCTCCCGACGGCTCTGCTGATCCTTGCCGGACCTGACGAACCACCGGTGGCCGTCGGTGGCATAGAGCTCCTTGACCTGGCGGTTGCGCGTGACCGTCAGCTTCCACAGCTTCTGGACACCGTAGGAGTAGAACGGCGCGTCGTGCCACCGCGCGTCCTGTCCGAGGATCCGGTGCACGCCACCAGCCAGCTCCCGGATCGGCCGTGTCCCCTCCCAAGTGATCACCTCGGTCTCGCCCGCGAGGCAATGGAACCCCTTGCCGGGACGAACGTGGAACGACGGGCTCTTCTCGTCGTGGAACGGGCACAGCCCCTTGAAGGCGCCGCCACCGGCGGGCTTGAGGGTGACGTACTGCCGAACGATGTCGACGATGTCGGCACGCTCGCGCACGAGCGCGATGTCGTCGTCCCGGATCAGCCCTGCCACGGCCGCAGTCTATGTCGCACCGACGACGCTCTCGGCCACTGGAGACGGCTCGTCCACAGGGTCACCGGCACAGCCGACGGTGCCAGGCGACGGCTGAGGAGTCGGTCAGGCTGGCGACCTGGTCGACGACCACCCGCAGCCGCGCGGGCTCGTCCGCCGCGGCGGCGAAGTCGGCCTGGAACGGCGGCTCCAGGACCTCGGGCACCCGCCGCTGGAGCGCCTGCACGAGCTCCACGATCAGCTGCTGCTGGCGGTCGAGGATCGCGAGGCGGTCCTCGGCCCGCATGACCAGGTGCGCCGCCACCCCCTTGAGGACCGAGATCTCCAGAAGCGTCTCCTCGGGGACGACGAGGTCGGCGGCGTAGCGGACCAGCGGCTCCTGCCCGAACGCCGCGTGGGTCGCCGCCGTGGCGCTGCCGCAGAAGTGGCCGATGAGGCGCGAGGTCAGGTTCTTCAGTGCCGCGAGCCCCGCCCTGCTGCCGTCGTACGACGACGTGGGCCAGCCCACCCGGTCGGCCATCCGGCGCAGCGCGTCGTCCAGGGCAGCCGGGTCCACGTCGGGGAGGTACCACTCGCGGACCGTCGCCCAGATGTCCGCACGCACCGCCGGCTCCTCGAGCGCGGCGAGGTCGATGCGACCGGCGACGATGCCGTCCTCGATGTCGTGCACGGAGTAGGCGATGTCGTCGGCGAGGTCCATCACCTGCGCCTCGAGGCAACGGCGTCCCGGTGCGGCACCCTCCCGCAACCAGCCGAAGACCGGGAGGTCGTCGTCGTACACGCCGAACTTCGCCACCGCCCGCGGCGTCCCGTCCGCGTTCGCACCCAAAGCCGGCGGCGCCTCGGCACGGGGCCAGGGGTACTTGGTGGCCGCGTCGAGCGTCGCCCGCGTCAGGTTGAGCCCGACGCTGGCGCCGGCCTCGTCGACCGACTTCGCCTCCAGACGCGTGAGGATCCGGAGGGTCTGGGCGTTGCCCTCGAACCCGCCGGCGCCGCCGCCCACCTCGTCGAGCGCCCGCTCACCGTTGTGCCCGAAGGGCGGGTGGCCGAGGTCGTGGGCCAGCGCGGCGGTCTCCACGACGTCGGCGTCGCAGCCCAGCTGACGGGCCAGGTCGCGGGCGATCTGGGCGACCTCGAGCGTGTGGGTCAGCCGGTTGCGGACGAAGTCGTCGCTCTGGGGCCCGACGACCTGCGTCTTGTCAGCCAGCCGGCGCAGCGCAGCGCTGTGCACCACGCGGGCCCGGTCGCGCTCGAACGCGGTCCTCGCGGACTGCTTGCTCGGCTCGCACACCAGGCGGGCGCGGTCGGCCTCGTCGTACTGCATCGTCGTCGACCCCATCGGGACCGACCCTAGCCCCGCGCGCCGACCGTCCCGACCGCTCGCGACCCGTGGCCGGGACCGGGAAGAGCGCTCGGCATACTGGGGGGACATGAGCGAGGACACCGGCCAGAAGCTCGAGATCGACTGGCTCAAGACGATTGCGGGAGCCCTTGCCGCCGTCTCGTCGGCGGTGCTCCTCTCGACGCTCGGTGCCGCCGGCACCTTGATCGGTGCTGCGCTGGGAAGCGTGATCGCCACGGTCGGCGGGGCGCTGTACACGCAGGGCCTGGCCACGAGCCGCGCACAGCTTGCACGGGCACAGGAGACCGCTCGGCTCAAGGTCGGCATCGCCCAGGCCGAGCTGCGACGCGCGAACCGGCAGCAGGGGAACGAGTCCGCGGTCGAGGCACACCTCTCCCACGCGGAAGAGCGTCTCGACGAGGCGCGCGACGACCTCGACGCGCTCGCCGAGGAGCCGGAGCGCAGCACCTGGCGCGAGCGGCTCGGGGCGCTGCCGTGGAAGCGGATCTCACTGGTCGCTGCCGGGCTCTTCGCAGCTGCCCTTGTCGCCATCACCGCGTTCGAGCTCGCCACCGGCGAGTCCGTCTCGTCGATGACCGGCGGCACCGACGACGGAGACGGCACCACGATCAGCCGCATCGGCGGCGGCTCCGACAAGGAGCAGCCAAAGGACGAGCCGCCTGCTGACGAGGAGAAGCCACCGGTGGACGAGCCCACCGCGGAGCCCTCCGCCGAGCCGTCGGTCGAACCCTCCGACGAGCCGAGCGATGCGCCGTCCGAGCAGCCGTCCGAGGAGCCGACATCGGTGCCGACACTCCCCAGCGGGACCCCGGAGCCCACTGCGCCGGCGCCCTCGGTCAGCGAGTGACCCGCGGACGCAGAACGCCCCCTCCCGGACCGGGAAGGGGCGTTCTGCTGAGGCTGAGCTCGAGAGAGCGTCAGTAGACCGACACGTGCACGTGGTCGTAGTGGTTGGCCGTGGTCGAACCGCGGTCCTCCATGTAGCGCCAACCCTCGCCGCCCCGGTCGACCGACCAGATCTTCTGCGAGAAGATGATGTAGCTGACGCCGAACTGGGACGCGTTGGCACGGACGAACTCCGCGATCTCCCAACCCGTGGCACCGCTGATCATGATGTCGATCGCCCGACCCGAGCCGTGGTCACCGCTGTCGGCTCGGTAGGTGCCGTAGCTCGTGATCGACGGCCAGTTGGCGCAGACCGCCTGGTGGATCGCAATGACGTTCGGGGTCCCTGAGACCGAGGTGCCGTTGGTGCAGGTGCCGCCGGTGCTCGGGGCAGCGGGTTCAGCCGGCGCCGCCGGCGCCGTGGTGGTGCCACCCGAGGTCGTCGGAGGGGCAACGGGCTCCGGCTTCTCCGGCTTCTCCGGCCTGGGCTTCTTCTCGGCGAGGTACGTCGCGTTCACCCAGCGAACGGTCTCCCGCTTGCCCTCGCCGATCAGCACCTCGGCCCAGTTGCCGACGACCTGACCGGTGACGGCGACCTTGGTGCCCCACTGGACCAGGCCGAGCCGCTTGCCCTGCTCGCCAGGTGCGGTCCACACGTTGAGGTCCGCAGTGGCGAACTTGCGGTCGGTGGGCTTCGGCTCCAGCGCGATGCGCGGAGCGGTTCGGGAGACGCGCTCGTCGCGGAGCTCCGCGAAGTGCTCGAGGTCGAGAGGAGCGGCGGCTTCGAGGCTGACCTCGGTGGAGCCGTCCTCGACGGCGCCGGGCGCCGCTGCGGCGGTGACGCCGAGCGCGACCACGGCAACCGTGGCGGTCGTGGACAGCACTGCGAGCCGGGAGAGGCTGCCGAACCGCGCGGCGAGGCGAGCTGTGGCTCGTTGTCGCGTGGTGGTCATGTATGAGATCCCCATTCGGGTCGACTTCAGGACAACGGTCGGTGAGTCAAGCACAGAGACAGCCCCGAGGTCATATCTCAAGAGCGTTCTGTGCCCGGCCTCACAAGGGCCAAACGTGCATTTCTGAAGTGATCCGCGTCATACCGCGGCGGACCTGCAGGCCTCTCGAAATCAGACGATCCATGTCCTCAAGGTGGTGACCTGCGGTGTTGTCGACGCGACGGCCAGCGGCGCGGAACGAGTCATCCGCCGGAGCCGGACTCCAGCTCCTCGGTCACGCACGCGCTGCGGCCGTCCTGGTCGGCTAGCCAACCGTCGGGAAGCACCACCCGTCGGGGGCTCCCCTGACGTCCACGGGGTGCGCCGAGCTCGGAGACCGGGAAGGGCTCTGCGGGGTCCAGGTCGGCGAGCAGCCGGTCGAGCTCGGGCAGCGTCTCCACCAGCGCCAGGCTGCGCCGCAGCTCTCCGCCGGCGCGGAACCCCTTGAGATACCACGAGACGTGCTTGCGGAACTCCTTGCAGCCTCGCTCCTCCCCCATGTGCTGGACGAGCAGCTCGGCGTGCCGGTGCATCATCGCCGCCACCTCGCCGAGCGTCGGCAGCACAGCGACCTGCTCCCCGGCAAAGGCTGCTGCAAGGTCCCGGAACAACCATGGACGGCCCAGGCACCCTCGTCCGACGACCACGCCTGCCGCCCCGGTCTGCTCGACCATCCGCAGCGCGTCCGCGGCCTCCCAGATGTCCCCGTTGCCGAGGACCGGGATGTCGACGTGCTCCACGAGCCGACCGATGGCGTCCCAGTCAGCATCGCCGGAGTAGGCCTGGGCGACGGTCCGACCGTGCAGCGCGATCGCGGCACAGCCGGTCTCCTGCGCGATGCGACCGGCGTCGAGGTAGGTCAGGTGGTCCTCGTCGATGCCCTTGCGGGTCTTCATCGTCACCGGCACGCCGTACGGCTCGGCTGCTCGCACCGCCGACTCGAGGATCTCGGCCAGCAGGCCCCGCCGCCACGGCAGCGCTCCCCCGCCGCCCTTGCGGGTCACCTTCGGCACCGGACACCCGAAGTTCAGGTCGATGTGGGCCACCCCGTGCTCGGCGCACAGGATCTCGGCGGCCTTGCCGACGTACACGGGGTCGGTGCCGTAGAGCTGCACCGACCGCACGTCCTCGCTCTCGTCGAAGACTAGCATCGCCAGCGTC
>CADCUK010000079.1 GCA_902805865.1 uncultured Nocardioidaceae bacterium
AGCCCCTGCAGCCGCGGTGTTCTACCAAGCCACGCCGACCGAGCCCCAAGGCGTCGTACGCCGCCGGGTGCTGCGCTGCTCCGGTCGTGCGGTGGTCGGGGTCGAGGACGACCTCCTGGACGCCGAGGCCGGTGACGAGCTGCCCGTGATCGGCGAGGGCGCGCTCATCGCGCAGCTGTCCCGCGCCCGCGACCGGACGATGCACTCGATCGTGGCCACCATCCAGGCCGAGCAGGACCGCGCCATCCGGGCGCCGTCCAAGGGCGTGGTGGAGATCTCCGGCGGTCCGGGCACCGGCAAGACCGTCGTCGCCCTGCACCGAGCGGCCTACCTGCTCTACACCGACCGGGCGCGGTACGAGCGCGGCGGCGTGCTCGTCGTCGGTCCCTCCGGGGTCTTCATGCGCTACATCGAGCGCGTGCTGCCGTCGCTCGGCGAGACCGCGGTCGCCCTGCGCTCGCTCGGCGAGGTGGTCGACGGGATCAGCGCCTCCCGGCACGACGTCCCGGCGGTCGCCGACGTCAAGGGCGGGATCAGGATGGCCGAGGTCATGCGTCGGTCCGCCCGGCAGGCCGTGCCCGGCGCGCCCCGCGAGTTCCGCGTGTTCTACCGCGACGACACCCTGGTCCTCGGCGGACGCGAGCTCGGCCGCGTCCGTCGGCAGCTGCTGTCGCAGGGGCAGCGCAACAAGCAGGTCGGGCGGGTGGCGTCCGCGCTGGTCGACACGCTCTGGCGCCAGGTCCGCGGGGAGCGCGCGCTGGAACGGGGCCGCGACGAGTTCGTCGACACGATGCTCGGCGACGACCGCTTCCTCACGTTCGTGCGCGACTGGTGGCCGCCGCTGGACGCCACCGACGTGCTCCGCTGGCTGCAGGGCTCGGAGTTCCTCGGCATGGTCGCCGAGGGCGTGCTGTCGCCCGCTGACGTGCGGACCCTCGGCTCGTCCGAGGCGTGGCAGCAGGCCTTCTCGATCGAGGACGTGCCGCTCATCGACGAGCTCCGCTACCAGATCGGCGACGCCCCGGCGAAGGACAGCGAGGAGGAGCCCGACCCGCTGGCCCACCTCGTCGACGCCAACATGCCCGAGCTGACCACGATGAGCGACCGCGAGTTCGCCGGTCCGCGCACGTCCAACCGCACCGAGGACGACACCTACGCCCACGTGCTCGTCGACGAGGCCCAGGACCTCACGCCGATGCAGTGGCGCATGATCGGTCGGCGTGGCCCCGTCGCCACCTGGACCGTCGTCGGCGACCCGGCCCAGTCGTCGTGGCCACACCCGGAGGAGGCCGCCGAGGCGCGCGAGGCCGCTCTGTTCGGTGACCCGTCGCTGGTGACCCGGGCCGGTCGGCCGCGCCACCGGTTCCACATGAACACGAACTACCGCAACAGCGCCGAGATCTACCGCTACGCCGCTGCGTACGCCGAACGGGTCGGCCTGTCCGCCGACCTGCCGGACGCCGTACGCAGCACCGGGATCGACCCGGTCGAGGTCAAGGTCGACGTCCTCGAGGACGGCGTCCGCGAGTGCGTCGGGGAGCTGCTCGGCGTGGTGGACGGGACCGTCGGCATCGTCGTCCCGGCCGCTCGCCGCGCCGAGGTCGTCGAGTGGGTCGAAGGCTGGCCCGAGGTCGCGGACGCCCTGCTCGGCGGCGACAACGCCCGCCTGGTCGTGCTCACCGGCCTGGAGACCAAGGGGCTGGAGTTCGACGGCATCGTCGTCGCGGAGCCCGAGGAGATCGAGCAGGAGTCGGTCACCGGCCGCGCGACGCTCTACGTCGTGCTGACGCGGGCGACGCAGCGACTGGTCACGGTCACGAGCTGACGCGGTGCTGATCGCGCTCACGAGCTGAGCGGTGGATGTCCGCGGGCACCACCCCCGCACGCGCACATCCACCGCCGCTCGCTCGACCAGGGAACCGGCCCCCCAAGGTCCGGCCCCCGATCGAGCGTTCCACCACTTCCCCGGTGGCCCCCCACCTTCGTTCCCCCCGCCGCCGTGAGGTCCACCTGCCCGACCACCCCGGCAGGCCCAACTATGGCCGAGTCCCAGGCGCTGAACGAAGGGCAGTTTGTCCGGTTCATGGTCATGAGGGGGCCCTGATCGTCGGGTAGTTGGTCCCGAACCGGTCCCGACCTTGGGCTCCCGGCGTTTCGGCGCCTCCGGCTCGGGGGATGGCGGTGACCGGTCGTCACTCGGGTCGTCACCCCAGTCGTCGGTCGGTGCCCGACCTTGCCCGCCCTGCTCCCGGAGCCCCGTTGGTAGCGTTCCGGGCATGTCCGACGCCGTGACCTCCGCAGGTGCCGCTCTCGAGCAGCTGCAGGAGCACGAGGCCTGGGCGGTCATCCGCATCAAGGACGCCCCGACGGTGACCCTCGTCGGCGGCACCCGGTCCGAGGTCGCCTCGCTGATGGACGTCCCGCTGGAGGACGGCACACCCGCGCCCGGGCGGAGGTTCGACCGGCTGCTCGCCGTACCTTTCCGGCAGGTGGCCGAGCGCGGCTTCGAGGCGCACGACGACGGCGCTCCGCTGACCGTGGTCGACATCGACTTCGAGGCCGAGCTGCCCTTCGCCGAGCTGCTCGAAGCGCTGCCGGACGAGGACGTGGCGTTCCGGGACCGCGGTGGGTTCGAGAGCTCCGACGACGAGTACGCCGCCGTGGTCCGGCGGATCATCGACGACGAGATCGGCAACGGGGAGGGTGCGAACCTCGTCGTCGGGCGCCACTACCGCGCCGAGCTCGAGGACTGGGGGCCGACCAAGGCGCTCACGGTCCTGCGCCGGTTGCTCGAGCGCGAGCGTGGGGCGTACTGGACCTACTGCTTCTTCACCGGTGAGCGCTACCTCGTCGGCGCGAGCCCCGAGCGGCACGTCTCCGTGCACGGTGGCGACGTCCGGATGAACCCGATCAGCGGCACGTTCCGCCTCCGCGGCGTCCCCGAGGAGGAGCGGAAAGCCCAGCTGCTGGAGTTCCTCGGCGACGAGAAGGAGATCTACGAGCTCTTCATGGTCGTGGACGAGGAGCTCAAGATGATGTGCGACGTCTGCAACGAGGGCGGCCAGGTGCTCGGGCCGTTCCTCAAGCCGATGACCCACCTCGTGCACACCGAGTACCTCCTCGCCGGCCGCACCGGCCGGGACGTGCGCGCGGTGCTGCGGGACACGATGTACGCCGCGACCGTGACCGGTGCCCCTGTCGAGAACGCCTGTCGGCTGATCAAGAAGTACGAGACCGAGGGTCGCGGCTACTACGGCGCTGCGCTTGCCCTGCTGGGCCGTTCCCCGGACGGCTCGCCGACGGCGGACAGCCCGATCGTCATCCGGACCGCCGACGTCTCGCCCGCCGGTGCGCTCAAGGTGACTGCCGGGGCGACGCTGGTGCGCGACTCCGACCCGGCGTACGAGGTCGCAGAGACGCTTGCCAAGGCAGGCGGCATCCTGACCGCCTTCGGCCTCACCGACGCACCCCCGGATCCCACGTCGGGGGTGGAGGAGCTCACGCGCGACGAGGACGTCCTGATCGCACTTGCCTCGCGCAACCAGCGGCTCAGCAAGTTCTGGCTCACCGACCAGGGCGGCTCAGCACCTGCTCCGGAGCTGAAGGGGAAGACGGCGGCGATCCTCGAGGGCGAGGACGACTTCGTCAACATGCTGCGGCACGTGCTCACCGTGCTCGGGATGTCGGCGTCGGTGGTCTCGTGGGACGAGTACTCGACCGGGGCCTTCGACGGCTACGACCTGGTCATCGTGGGACCCGGACCGGGCGATCCGAGGGACGGCTCCCAACCCAAGATCGAAGCGTTCCGCTCAGCCACCAGCGACTTGTTGTCGTCGGGACAACCGTTCCTGTCGGTGTGCCTCGGGCACCAGGTGCTCTGCGACCGGCTCGGGATTCCCCTTGCCTATAAGGACATCGTCTTCCAGGGGACTCAGTCACGCGTGACGCTCGGACCGGAGCGCGAGGAGGTCGTGGGCTTCTACAACACGTTCGTCGGCCGTCCCACCGGCTCCCTGCCCGACGGGGTCACCGCGATGAGCGATCCGGTCAGCGGAGACATCCACCTGGTCGCCGGGCCGCACTTCCGCGGGGTGCAGTTCCACGCCGAGTCGATCCTCACCGAGAACGGCTTCGTCCTTCTCCGCGAGCTCGTGCTCGACCTGCTGAAGCCCTCCGGTGGTTGAGGAGCGTCCGAGCTTGCGAGGGCGCATCTCGAAGCCACCGCAGGTGGTCGTCGTCGACCACTACGACTCCTACACCTGGAACCTCGTGCACCTGGTGGCTTCGGTGACGGGAGAGCTCCCGGTCGTCGTCCAGCACGACCAGGTGGCGGTCGAGGAGCTGGACCGCTTCACCCACGTGCTGCTCTCGCCAGGTCCCGGCAGTCCCGACGACGCCGACGACTTCCGGGTCGGCCGCGAGCTGCTGCTCCGTGCCGCGACACCGGTCCTCGGTGTGTGCCTGGGGATGCAGGGGCTCGTGTCGGCGTACGGCGGTCGGGTTGCTGCCGTGGAGCCGGCGCACGGTGAGGTCGCCGAGGTGGTCCACGACGGGTCGGGACTGTTCCACGGCATCCCGTCGCCGTTCGAGGCGGTGCGGTACCACTCGCTCGCCGCCGTCGAGCTGCCCGACTGCCTGCGGGTCACCGCGCGGTCCGAGGACGGAGTCGTCCAAGGGGTCGCGCACCGGAGCCTGCCCTTGCGGGGCGTGCAGTTCCACCCCGAGTCGGTGCTGACCCGGCACGGCGCCCGGCTCGTCGAGAACTTCCTCGAGGGCCGATGAACGAGGCCGACGAGATCGAGGCGTTCCGGGAGGCGGGGGCTTCCTCGGACCGGGTCTTCTGGCTCGACGGCGGCGGTGCGCGGCCCTGGTCGGGGAGCCGGTCGGTGCTCGGGGCGCTGGCCGACGACGACGTCTCCCTGACCTTCGACGCGACGAGCCGCACCGTCCTCCGCCATGCGTCGGGGGAGTCGGAGCAGGTCGGCGACGACATCTTCACGGTGCTGGAGGAGCAGGTCGCGGCGGACGGCGGCGACCCGTCGGTCAGCTGGGTCGGCTACCTCGGCTACGGCTGCCGCACCGACCTGCCCGGTCGCCCCGCCGACCCTGCCTCCGGCGTGCCCGACGCCGTCTGGATGCGCCTTCGCAACCCCCGCACCCTCACGTCGAGACGGCGCTCGCGCAAGGTCGAGACGGCGCTCGCGCCGACGGGCACCAGCGCGAGCGCCGTCTCGGGCTCGCACGAGCGCCCGCTCGACGAGTACGCAGCGGCGTTCGAGGAGGTGCAGCGGCAGCTCCGGCTGGGCAACAGCTACGAGGTCAACCTCACCTACCGGGAGCGGGTCGAGTCCGAGCTGGACCCGGTCTCGGCGTACCTCCGGCTCCGCACCGTCAACCCGGCGCCGTACTCCGGCTACCTGCAGCACCACGGCGTGCACCTGCTGAGCTCGAGCCCCGAGCGGTTCGCCACCGTCGACCGGCACCGCACGATCGAGGCCAAGCCGATCAAGGGCACCACGCCCCGGGGAGCGACCGTCGAGGAGGACGAGGAGCACCGTCGCCGGCTGGCGACCGACCCGAAGTACCGCGCGGAGAACCTCATGATCGTCGACCTCATGCGCAACGACCTGTCGATGGTGTGCGATCCCGGCACGGTGTCCGTGCCGACGCTGATGGAGGTCGAGTCCTACGAGTCGGTGCACCAGCTCGTGTCGACGGTGCGGGGTCGGCTGCGCGGCGACGTCACGACGATCGGTGCGCTGCGCTCGCTCTTCCCGGCCGGCTCGATGACCGGCGCCCCGAAGCGCCGGACGATGGAGATCATCGACGCCGTCGAGTCGTCACCGCGAGGTGCGTACGCCGGAGCGTTCGGCTGGATCTCCGGCGACGGCCGGGCCGACCTCAGCGTGGTGATCCGGACCCTGGTCGCCATCCGCGCGAGTGCCGCTTCGACCCCGCACGAGCGCCCTCTCGACCTCGCGCGAGCGCCGTCTCGGCGGGGATGGGGGTACGAGCTGGGGACCGGTGGCGGGGTCACCGTGCGGTCGACGGTCGAGGACGAGTACGCCGAGACGCGGTGGAAGGCCGCCCGTCTCCGGACGGCCCTCCAGAGCCCGCAGCCCGAGGGCTGATCAGGAGTCGTTGCCCTCCACGTCGCTGTCGAGCGTGGCCTTCATCGTCAGCGTCTCGCCGTCGCGCAGGACGGTCAGCGTGACCTCCTCGCC
Organism: uncultured Nocardioidaceae bacterium; assembly: GCA_902805865.1. Classification (GTDB taxonomy): domain Bacteria; phylum Actinomycetota; class Actinomycetes; order Propionibacteriales; family Nocardioidaceae; genus Marmoricola_A. The sequence continues at coordinate 6,225 of CADCUK010000079.1, forward strand.
GGGACGGTAGCCGCGGATCGTCGCGACCAGCCCATCGACGCTGGAGATCACCTCGTCGTCGACCTTGAGCACGACGTCGCCGGCCTGGAGTCCGGCCTCCTCGCCCGCGGAGCCGCCCTCCACGTTCTTGATGCCCGCGCCGATGGCCAGGCCACCCTCGATCTCGTTGCCGACCGTGACGCCGAGCCGCGCGTGGCTCGGGGTCTCGCCGCTGCGCAGCTGCTCGATGATCGGCAGCACCTTGCTGATGGGGATCGCGAAGCCCAGCCCGATCGAGCCGCCCTCGCCGCCCAGGCCGCTCGACGACGTACGGATCGAGCTGTTGATGCCGACGACCTGTCCGGCCAGGTTGACCAGCGGCCCACCCGAGTTGCCCGGGTTGATCGCGGCGTCGGTCTGCACCGCCGGGTAGATCGTGTCGTCGCCGGACTCGTCGCCGCCGACCGCGACGGGACGGTTGAGCGAGCTGACGATGCCGCTGGTGACGGTCGCCTCCAGCCCGTACGGCGAGCCGATGGCGACGACCTCCTCGCCGACCGAGAGCGCGTCGGAGTCACCGATCCGCGCCGGGCTCAGGCCGGAGACGCCCTCCGCCTTGATGACCGCGAGGTCGGTGACCGGGTCGGTGCCGACGATCGTGGCCGGAGCGGTGCTCCCGTCGTCGAAGCCCACCGTGATCTGACCACCGCCCTCGGCGACCTCGACCACGTGGTTGTTGGTGAGGATCTCGCCGTCCTCGCTGAGGATCGCGCCGGAGCCCGAGCCGCCGCTGTCGGTGCCGTTGATCACGGTGATCTTCACGACCGACGGGAGCACGGTCGCCGCGACCGCCTCGGCGGTGCCGTCGGGTCCGGGGGCCGGGTCGCCCTCAGGGCTCTCCTCCGCCTCCAGCGGGGCAACGGCGCCCGTGGTGCCGCTTTCCGACGTCGAGGAGGCGGGAGCCGGATCGTCCTCGACGGCGTCGAGCGCCGCCGCGCCGCCGACGCCGCCACCGGCACCCAGCAGGAGTGC
>CADCUK010000080.1 GCA_902805865.1 uncultured Nocardioidaceae bacterium
TCCTCGACGAAGGACCCACCGAGAGGAACGACGGCCTGGCCTGGTGGGCGGTCGACACCGACGGCTCGATCCTCGTGGCGGTGGCGCAGCCCGAGAAGCCCGGTGGCCGGGTCTTCATGGGCGACAACCTGGTCTACGACTGTGAGGTCCCCTCGGGCAGCTGCGAGGAGCTCGGGCCGCTGGAGACGACGTCGGGCGACCCGATGTTCATCGGCGTCGACATGTGACGCTCCGTCGAGGGGTCGTGCAGCTGAGAGTGCGCCCAGGCGCACGCTGACCCGCACGACCTGGGCTCAGCTGGTGAGCGTCTCCTGCACCTGGCCGCGGGCGTCGGCGCGCAGGACCGGCACCCCGGCTCCGGCGAAGTCCCGCACGACCGCGAGGTCACGCTCGTCCACGGTCTCGGCATCGGTGACCACCGCAACGGCCTCCAGCCCGGCAGCGGCGCTGGACGACGCCATCGCGACGGCGAGTGCCACGGCGGACAGCTGCAGCGACGGCAGGTCGACCGCCGCGCCGGCGTAGGTGCGCCCGTCGAGGTCCCGCACGCAGGCTCCCTCGGCCGCCCGGGTGCGGGCGCGCGTCGACCGGGCCAGCGTGAGGAGCTTCCGGTCCTCTGCGTTGTCCGCGTCCGAGCTGATCGGCTGGTCAGGCATGTGAGTCAGAGTAGGGCTCGGCACCCTCGGCGCTGTCCTCGGAGTCCGACGTCTCGAGCGGCGTGACAAGGACCGTGCCGATGCGGTTGCGCCGGCCGGCAGGCCCCTCCGCCTCGAAGCGGAGGCCGTGCGCCTCGACGACAGAGCCGGCGATCGGCACCCGGCCGAGGTGCTTGCCCATCAACCCGCCGACCGTGTCCACGTCGTCGTCCTCGATCGCGATCCCGCAGACCTCGTCGAGGTCGTCGACGAGGAACCGGGAGCTGACCCGGAACGACCCGTTGGCGAGCCGTTCCACGCCGACCTCGGCCTGGTCGTACTCGTCGGTGATCTCCCCGACGATCTCCTCCAGGACGTCCTCGATCGTGACCAGGCCGGCGGTGCCGCCGTACTCGTCGACGACGATCGCGACGTGCTTGCGCTCCGCCTGCATCTCCCGCAGCAGCTCGTCGACCGGCTTGGAGTCGGGGACGTACATGACCGGGCGGACCACCGACTCGATGCGCTCGGTCGACTCCGCCTCGTGCCGGTCGAAGACGCGTCGGGTGACGTCCTTGAGGTAGGCGACACCGATGACGTCATCGAGGTTCTCGCCGATCACCGGGATCCGGCTGAAGCCGCTGCGCAGGGCGAGCGACATGGCCTGCCGCAGCGTCTTGTTCCGCTCGATGAAGACCACGTCGGTGCGCGGCACCATGACCTCGCGGGCGATCGTGTCGCCGAGCTCGAACACCGAGTGGATCATCGCCCGCTCGCCGGACTCGATGACCTGGCTCGCCTCTGCCAGGTCGACGAGCTCGCGCAGCTCGGCCTCGGACGAGAACGGTCCCTCGCTGAACCCGCGGCCGGGGGTGAGGATGTTGCCGAGCACGATCAGCAGCTGCGGCAGCGGTCCGAGGATCCGGGTCATGAAGACGACGAAGCCGGCGCTCATCAGGGCCACCCGCTGAGCGTGGAGCCGCCCCACCGTCCGCGGCCCGACCCCGATGACGACGAACTCGACGACGAGCATCACGGCCACGGTGACGAGCACGGCGACCCGCACGTCCGCGAACGCCCCGAGCAGGACCTCGGCCACCAGGACGATCGCGGTGATCTCGCAGAGCATCCGCAGGAACAGCGCGGTGTTGAGGAACCGTGGCGGGTCGTCGGCGATCGTCAGCAGCCGGCGCGCGCCGCCCCGGCCCTCGGCGAGCAGCTCCTCGGCACGGACCCTCGAGAGCGACGCCAGGGCGGCGTCGACGCTGGAGAAGATCCCCGCCGCCGCCACGAGCAGCGCGGCGGCCACGAGGAGCCAGGTATCGCCAGGTGTCATTCGACGTCAGCCCCGCCGCGGGCGGCCTGCCACTCGGCCAGCAGCCGGCTCTGGAGTCCGAACATCTCCGCCTTCTCCTCGGGCTCGGCGTGGTCGTAGCCCAGCAGGTGCAGTATGCCGTGCACCGTCAGCAGGTCGAGCTCGTCCTCCGCGGTGTAGCCGGCCTGTCCCTTGGCCCTCGCCTCGTCGGCCTGCCGCCGGGCGACCGACGGGCACACCATGAGGTCGCCGAGGATCCCCTCCTCGGGCTCCTCGTTGACCAGCCCCGGCCGGAGCTCGTCCATCGGGAACGCGAGGACGTCGGTGGGACCGGTCTTGTCCATCCACTGCTCGTTGAGCTCGGCGATCGTCTGCTCGTCGACGAGCTTGATGCACAGCTCGGCCTGCGGGTGCACCCGCAACCGGTCGAGGACGAACCTGCTGACCTGCGCCAGCCGTTTGGCGTCGGTGTCCGATCCCGACTCCTCGAGCACCTCGATGCTCATGCCGTGCCGCTCCTGCCGGGGTCGCTCACGAGCCGGCGCCGCCCTGGCGGTGTCCCCGCGGGTGCGTCACACCCGCTGCCCCGCCGTCACGGGTCTCGAAGGCGTCGTACGCCGCGACGATGCGGCCCACCAGCCGGTGGCGTACGACGTCATGGCCGGTCAACCGGTTGAACGACACGTCCTCGACGCCGTCGAGGATGTCCTCGACGACCCGCAGCCCGCTCTTCACACCGCCGGGGAGGTCGACCTGGGTGGTGTCCCCGGTGACGACCATCTTCGAGCCGAAGCCGAGCCGGGTGAGGAACATCTTCATCTGCTCCGGCGAGGTGTTCTGCGCCTCGTCGAGGATGATGAACGCGTCATTCAGCGAGCGACCGCGCATGAACGCCAGAGGCGCCACCTCGATGGTCCCGGCGGCCAGCAGCTTGGGGATCGACTCCGGGTCGACCATGTCGTGCAGCGCGTCGTACAGCGGGCGCAGGTAGGGGTCGATCTTCTCGCTGAGCGTGCCGGGCAGGTAGCCGAGGCGTTCGCCGGCCTCCACCGCAGGACGCGTCAGGATGATGCGGTTGACGCTCTTGGACTGCAGGGCCTGCACGGCCTTTGCCATCGCGAGGTAGGTCTTGCCGGTGCCCGCGGGGCCGATGCCGAAGATGATCGTGTGCTTGTCGATCGCGTCGACGTAGCGCTTCTGGTTCAGCGTCTTGGGCCGGATCGTGCGGCCACGGTTCGACAGGATGTTGAGGCTCAGCACGTCGGCCGGCCGCTCCTGGGACTCGGCCCGCAGCATGCCGATGGCCCGCTCGACGATCTCCGGGGTCAGCCCCTGGCCGGTGCGCAGGATCGTCACCAGCTCGTCGATGAGCCGCTCGGCGAGCGCCAGCTCGTGCGATGCGCCGCGGAGCGTCACGCGGTTGCCCCGCACGTGGATGTCCGCGTCGAAGCGGTCCTCTATCAGGGCCAGGTGCTCGTCGTTGGGGCCGAGCAGCGCCACCATGTTGATGCTGTTGGGGACGTCGACGATGTGCTGCGGCTGGTCGCGACGGTTCGTGGTCTCGGTCATGTAGGGCCCGGCGGGCCGACCTCCTGCGTCAGTGCGGGTGTGGAGCGGGTGAGCTGCGGGTGATCTGCCCTGTTCAGGGCATTCCCCATGGTACGGGAGTGTCCTGACGAGCGCGCCTGCCTTTCCCGCGGGGCTCTCAGCCCGGCGGCCACTCCAGGGACCGGCCACCCAGCACGTGCCCGTGCACGTGGAAGACGGTCTGGCCCGCCTGCTGGCCGGTGTTGAACACGAGCCGGTAGCCCTCCCCGAGCCCCTCCTGCTCGGCCACGGCTCCTGCCGCGGCTGCCAGGTCGGCGACGACCGACGGCTCGTGGGCGGCGAGGTCGGCGATCGTCGGCTGGTGCGCCTTGGGGATCACCAGCACGTGCGTCGGGGCCTGCGGGTTGATGTCACGGAAGGCCAGCGTCGTGCTCGTCTCGTGCACGACGTCGGGCTCGATCTCGCGGGAGACGAACTTGCAGAACAGGCAGTCCTCGCTCATGACCCGCACCCTAGCCCGAACCGGACGGTCGGCTCGGCGTGTAAACCCGCGGCCGGAGGTGCGCGTGGAACTAGCGTGACACCAGTGATGACCAGCGACGGCCGGCCGGCCCAGCCTGAGCTGGCCGCGCGTGAGGAGCACGCCGGCTGGGACGCCGACACCGCCGTCGAGCAGCTGTACGCCGCGCACTACCGCCGGCTGGTGCGGCTCTCGGTCCTGCTCGTGCGTGACGAGGCGACCGCCGAGGAGGTCGTCCAGGACTCCTTCGTCGCGATGCACGGCCGCTGGCACACCCTCGAGGAGCCGCACAAGGCGCTCGCCTACCTGCGGCAGACCGTCGTCAACCGTTCGCGGTCGGTGCTGCGGCACCGCAGCGTCCGGGCCCGCCACCCCGAGGAGCCGCCGGGCGACGCCCCGGCCGCGGACGCTCCGACGCTGGCGCAGGAGCGCCGGCGCACCGTGCTCGACGCCCTGCAGCAGCTCTCCGAGCGCCAGCGCGAGGTCCTGGCGCTGCGCTACTACCTCGACCTCGACGAGGCGGCGATCGCCGAGCACCTCGGCATCAGCCGCGGCGCGGTGAAGAGCCACGCCTCCCGCGGGGCAGCCGCCCTGCGAGCCCTGCTGGAGGAGAACCGTGACTGACGCTCCCGGCCCGCGCGACGACGACCTGCGCCCTCTTCTGGAGGACGCCGTCTCCGACGTCGACCCGCCCCCCGCCCTGCACCACATCCAGTCCCGAACCCGCTCGAAGGTGGTCCCGATGAACAGCAAGCGTCCCTGGATCTTCGCCGCGCTCGGCGCCGTCGCGGCGACGGCGGCCACGCTGGTCGCGGTCACCGTGATCACCGACGACGACCCGGTGACCACCTCGGGACCGGCCGGCTCGCCCAGCGCATCGGCCAGCGCCTCGCCGAGCGGGTCGGCGACCACGGAGGAGACCGAGGAGGCGGAGCCGACCCCGGCGCCGACCGATCCCAGCGACGAGCCGCCCACGGAGCCGCCGTCGGGCGAGACCCTGGCCGCACCGGTCTACTACGTCGGCGAGACCCCGGCAGGCACCCGGCTGTTCCGCGAGTTCCACCGGGTCGAGGACGGCTCGGTGACCGCTCGGGACGTCAGCAACGCCCTCACCGAGGCCGTCGCGGGGACCCCGCTCGACCCCGACTACCGCAGCGACTGGCCGGAGGGCACCTCTGTCCCAGGTGTCAGCATCACCGGCCAGGCCGCGGGAGACCCCGTGTGGATCGACCTCTCCAACGACGCCGGCCTGCGGGACCGCCCCGCCGACATGTCGTCAGAGGAAGCCGAGATGGCGGTCCAGCAGCTGGTCCACACCGCGCAGGCCGTGCTCCAGCAGCGGCAGCCGGTTCAGTTCATGATCGACGGCGAGATGACCGACAGCGTGCTCGGTGTCCCGGTGAGCGAGCCGGTCACTGCCGGCGCACCGATGGACGTCCAGGCCACCGTGTGGGTGATCAACCCGCAGGAGGGTGACACCGTCGACCGGACGTTCGTCGTCGACGGTCGGGGCATCTTCTTCGAGGCGAACGTCTCCTGGCAGCTCCTGCAGGACGGCGCAGTCGTCGACGAGGGGTTCACGACCGCCCAGGACGGCATGAGCCTGTCGCCGTACTCGTTCGAGGTGACCGCGGAGCCCGGCGACTACACGCTGCGGGTGTACGACGCGGACATGTCCGGCGGCGAGGGCAACGGCGAGGCGGAGGACACCAAGCAGATCACCGTGAAGTGACCGGCTGGGTATTGCCCGCCGAGCTGTCCAGGGGTGGCTCGGACAGCTCGGTGGGCAATAGTGGTGCGCGTCGACGGACGGCGCAGCCCGTCAGCGCCAGCGCGGGGTCCGTGACAGCAACGCGGCGGCGGCGGCCACCCCGGCCGTCGACGACCGGAGGACCGACGAGCCGAGCCGGAGCGGCTCGGCGCCGACCGCGGAGAACGCGCTCAGCTCCTCCTCGGTGATGCCGCCCTCGGGACCGACCACGATGACGATCTCGCCACGTCCCGGCACCGGGACGTCGGCCAGCGGGCCGGACGCGGCCTCGTGGAGCACCACCCGGACCGAGGCCTTGGCCAGCAGCGCGACGACGTCGTCGGTGGACGCCAGGTCGGACACCGTCGGGAACCAGGAGCGGCGGGCCTGCTTCGCGGCCTCCCTCGCCGCGGAGCGCCACTTGGCCAGCGCCTTGTCGGCACGCTCGCCCTTCCAGCGGGCGATGGACCGGGCCGCTGCCCAGGGCACGATGACGTCGGCACCCACCTCGGTGAGCATCTCCACGGCGAGCTCACCGCGGTCTCCCTTGGGGATCGCCTGCACGACGACGACCCGCGGCATCTCGGCCGGGGTCCGCACGACCTCGCGGACCTCCGCGGTCAGCGACCCCCTACCGGTCGAGCCGCCGGTCGAGCCGCCGGTCGAGGCGACCCGGCACCGGGCGACCGTGCCGGCGCCGTCGGTCAGGGAGATCTCCTCACCCACGGCGATCCGCCGCACGACAGCGGCGTGGTGCCCCTCCTCGCCGTCGAGGGTGAGCACCTCCCCCACGGACGCCTCGGCCACCGAGGGCAGCACGAACATCGCCAACGTCATGCCGGCGTCACCGTGGGCCGAAGGCGTCGCGCAGCCGGTCGAACATCGACTTCTGGTGCGGGGCGACGTGACCGTCCGGGGACTCCTCACCTCGCAGCACGGCGAGCTCGCGGAGCAGCTGCTCCTGCCGGTCGTCGAGCCTGGTCGGCGTCTCGACGATGACGCGCACCAGCAGGTCGCCGCGGGAACCTCCGCGGAGCGCCGGCACGCCCTGGCCCTGCAGCACGATCTCGGCGCCGGACTGGGTGCCGGCCCGGACCTCGAGCGGCACCTCGGTCGGCGGCGGCTCGGAGAAGCCGGCCTCTGTCGCGGCCTCGGGTGACAGGTCGGACTCGAGCGTCGGCAGCGTCACCGACACCCCGAGCGCCGCAGCCGTCATCGGCAGCGTCACCGTGCAGTGCAGGTTGCGCCCCTTGCGGATGAACACCGGGTGCTCGGAGACCCGCAGCTCGACGTACAGGTCACCGGCCGGGCCACCACCGGGGCCGACCTCGCCCTGCTCGGCGAGCTGCACCCGGGTGCCGTCGTCGACACCGGCCGGGATCTTCACCGTGAGGGTGCGTCGGGAGCGGACCCGTCCGTCGCCGGAGCACTCGCGGCAGGGGTCGGGGATGAGCTGGCCGAAGCCGCGGCACGCCGCGCACGGACGCATCGTGCGGATCTCGCCGAGGAACGACCGCTGGACGTGGAACGTCTCGCCGCGCCCCTGGCACGTCTGGCACGGCACCGGGTGGGTGCCGGGAGCGGTGCCGTCGCCGTGGCAGTTCGTGCAGAGGACGGCGGTGTCGACCTTGAGCTCGCGCGTGGTGCCGAACGCCGCCTCGGCAAGGGCGATCTCGAGGTGGATCAACGCGTCCTGCCCACGGCGCACCCGTGGCCGCGGTCCACGTCCGCCACCGCCCTGGGCGGCTCCGCCGCCTGCACCGCCGAAGAACGCGTCCATGATGTCGGTGAAGGAGAACCCAGCGCCGGCGCCCATCCCGCCCGAGAAGGCGTCGCCGCCCATGTCGAAGTGCCGGAGCTTCTCCGGGTCGGACAGGATCTCGTAGGCGCGCGTGACGTCCTTGAACAGCTCCTGGGTGGCGGGGTCCGGGTTGACGTCCGGGTGCAGCTGGCGAGCGAGCTTGCGGTAGGCCTTCTTGATCGCGTCGGCGTCCGCGTCCCGCGCGACGCCGAGGATCTCGTAGGGGTCGTGACTCAAGGGGTCATCCTTCGTCGAGGATCTTGGACAGGTACTGCGCCACCGCGCGCACGCTCGCCATCGCGCCGGGGTAGTCCATGCGGGTCGGGCCCACCACACCGAGGTTGGCCAGCGACTCCGAGCCCGGACCGTACCCGGTGGCGACGATCGAGGTCGAGGCGAGCCCCTCGTGAGGCACCTCCGACCCGATCCGCACGGTCAGGTGTGCCGGTGAACCCGCCTCGCCGAGCAGCTTGAGCAGCAGGACGTGCTCCTCGAGCGCCTCGAGCAGGGGCCGGATCGTGACCTCGAAGCCGTCACCGAAGCGAGCCAGGTTGGCGGTCCCGCCGACCATGATCCGCTCGTCGGAGCGGTGGTCGGACATCGCCTCGACGAGCGCGGCGACGAGCATCGACACGACCGGGCGGTCGTGCTGCTCGAAGGACCGCGGGACGTCGGCGAGCTTCTCGGTCGCGTCGGCGATCCGCTCCCCCATCACCGCGCGGTTCACCGCGGACCGGTACGTCGCGACGCTCTCGTCGGACACCGCGTCGGGTAGCTCGACCACGCGCTGCTCGACCCGGCCGGTGGAGAGGATCACCACGACGAGCACCCGCGTGGTGCTCATCGTGACCAGCTCGACGTGGCGCACCGTCGAGCGCGAGAGCGTCGGGTACTGCACGATCGCGACCTGGCGCGTCAGCTGAGCGAGCAGCCGCACCGACCGCTGGACGACGTCGTCGAGGTCCACCGCGCCTTCGAGCAGCGTGGTGATCGCCCGGCGCTCGGCCGGGCTCAGCGGCTTCACCTGGCTGAGCCGGTCGACGAAGAGGCGGTAGCCCTTGTCGGTCGGGATGCGGCCGGCGCTCGTGTGCGGCTGGGCGATCAGCCCCTCTTCCTCGAGGGCGGCCATGTCGTTGCGCACGGTGGCCGGCGAGACCCCCAGCTGGTGCCGCTCGACCAGGGCCTTGGACCCCACGGGCTCCTGGGTCGCGACGTAGTCCTCGACGATGGCACGGAGCACGGCCAGCTTCCGATCCTCGATCACGACCTCTCCTTCCCGTCAGCGCACCCGGTCGGCGAGCAGGACTGGCACTCAGCCACAGTGAGTGCCAATCGTACCTGCCGGCGAGCGGTGCGCCCGGGCGCGACCGCGTGGAGGTCAGCCGAGCCGGGGAGACTTGTCCTGGAGCTCGTCGATCAGCTTGGAGGCGTCGGCCTTCGACAGCTGCTCCGGGACCTCCGCGCCGGCCTCGGTCGCCAGCGTCTCGAGGTAGGAGTGCTGCGAGGCGGTGGCCGGCTCGTCGCCGGTGACCCACGTGTCCGGGTCCTTGGCGGCCTGGTTGTCGGCGGCGTTGTCGGCGGCGTTGTCGGTTGTGGTCCGGGTGCTGTCCTGGGGTGCGTTGTCGGTCATGCCCCCGGCATACCCGCGCCCCACCGCTCGTACACATGTTCGAACGGGATCACCTGGCTACGGTGGGGCGATGGCCGGACCGAAGCTCGTCGCCGACAAGGGGTTCACCGAGGTCGCCCACCGCGTGTGGGTCGCCCGGCACGCATGGCTCGACGTCAACGTCACGGTCGTCGCCGGCGACCGCGGGCTGCTCGTCGTCGCCGCCCTCGGCGCCGACCGGGCTGCCCGGGCTCTGGCGGAGGAGCTGCGGCGGCTCGGCCGCGGCGAGGTGGTCGCCGTGGTGAACACCCACGAGCACTTCGACCACACCTTCGGCAACCGGGCCCTCCGCGACGCTTGGCCGGAGGCCCAGCTGGTCGCCCACGAGGACGCGGCGGCCAGCACGGTCGCCTCGGGCGACGCCGCCAAGGCGGTGTACGCCGACGACGTCGACGACCCGCACCGGGCCGACGTCCTGGCCACCGAACCGCTCCCCGCCGACCGGACCTTCTCGTCGGTGTGGGCGCTGGACCTCGGCGACCGGGTGGCCGAGGTCGTGCACCCCGGCCGGGGGCACACCGCGGGGGACGTGGTGGTCCGGGTCCCGGACGCCGACGTGCTGGTTGCCGGTGACCTCGTGGAGGAGTCCGCCCCGCCGTCGTACGGGCCGGACTCGTTCCCGCTGGACTGGCCTGCCTCGCTGGACCTCGCGCTCGGGCTCGTCGGGGACGGCACGGTCGTGGTCCCGGGCCACGGCGACGTGGTCGGCATCGACTTCGTCCGTGACCAGCGCGGGGACATCGGCATGGTCGCGGAGACCATCTACGACCTCGCGTCGAGGTCCGTGCCGCTGGAGGACGCGCTGCGCCACACCGAGTGGCCCTTCCCCGCCGAGCGGCTCGGGGACGCGGTGCGGCGTGGCTACGAGCAGGTCCCCCGCACCGCCCGCCGCCTGCCCCTGGTGTGACCCGGGTCCGACCTCCCGGGCGGCGCGCCGCCCTCGAGCCACGGACGGCGCCACCTAGCGTTGGCAGGTATGTCCTACGACCGCTACGGCTCCGACGTCCTGAACACCGACTGGCGCGCCCCCAAGCGCGGCCGGGCCGTGGAGATCTCCGCCGACAAGGGGCTCGTCGTCGAGGAGGTGACCACGGACTGGTGCGGTGAGATCGTCGCCGTCGAGCGGGACCTGGACACGGTCACCCTCGAGGACCGCAGGGGACGCCGCAGGACCTTCCCGCTCGGCACGGGCTTCCTCCTCGAGGGTGTGCCGGTCATCCTCCGGCCGCCGTCCCGGCAGGGCCCCGCTGTCCCCACCCGCACCGCCTCCGGCTCGGTCGCGGTGCCCGGCACCCGCGCCAGGGTCGCCCGCGCGAGCCGGATCTTCGTCGAGGGCCGGCACGACGCCGAGCTCGTCGAGAAGGTGTGGGGCGACGACCTGCGCGTCGAGGGCGTGGTCGTGGAGTACCTCGACGGCATCGACGACCTCGGCGACCAGCTCGCCGACTTCCGCCCCGCGGCCGAGCGACGTGTCGGGGTGCTCGTGGACCACCTCGTGCCCGGGTCGAAGGAGAGCCGGATCGCGGCCTCGGTCGCCAAGAGCCCGGTCGGTCGCCACGTCCTCATCGTGGGTCACCCCTTCGTCGACGTCTGGCAGGCCGTCAAGCCGGACCGGCTCGGACTGCAGGCGTGGCCGACCGTCCCCCGCAACGTCGAGTGGAAGCACGGGATCTGCCAGAGCCTCGGCTGGCCGCACCGGGACCAGAGCGACATCGCGCGCGCCTGGAAACGGATACTGTCGAAGGTGCAGGGCTTCAACGACCTCGAGCCCGCTCTGCTGGGCCGGGTCGAGGAGCTGATCGACTTCGTGACCTCGCCGGAGGGCCCATGAGCATGCGTGACAGGCCGACCGGCCCGGGCACTCCGGCGTCGTCCTCGCGGCAGCCCGCGACCTCGGAGGAGCGCACCTGGGGCTGGGTCTCGCACGCAGGCTCGTTCGTCGGCGCCGCGATCGCGATGGCATTCGTCGTGCCGCTGGTGATCATGCTGACCAAGGGCAAGCAGTCCGCGTTCGTGCGGCGGCATGCCGTCGAGTCGCTGAACTTCCAGATCTCGGCGCTGATCTACGCCGCGGTCTCCGCTCTGCTCGCGCTCGTGGTCATCGGACTTCTCATGCTCCTCGCGCTCGCGGTCTTCTACGTGGTCGTGGTCGTGCTCGCCACGGTGAAGGCCGCGAGCGGCGAGGAGTACCGCTACCCGCTCACGCTCCGGCTGGTCAGCTGAGCGCCAGGAGCCGGGTGGTCAGGACTTCAGGATCCGTCCCTGCGCGTCCTTGGCGTCGTCCTTGGTCAGGATCAAGATGCCGTCGATCAGCGACCAGAGGTGGCCCACGCCGCAGGTGACGATCGACACGAGCAGCATCGCGACACCGAGCCCGACCTGGCCCATGTACATCCTCCCGACACCGGAGATGAAGATGTTCAGCAGTCCGGCGGCGAGCTTCGACTTGTCCGAGTAGGGGATGCCGGTGCCGGGGTGGATGCCGTACGGCGCACCGGCCTGGCCCTGCGGGAAGCCGGGCTGCTGGAAGCCGGGCTGCTGGAAACCCTGCTGCTGGTAGCCCGGGTCCTGGTACGGCGCGGGCGGCGGCGGCTGGCCGTACTGCGGCTGCTGCTGGGCCGGGTCGTAGCCGGGCGGCGGCGGCGGGGCCTCCTGGCCGTACTGCTCGCCGTGGGTGGTGATCGGGTCACCGTGCGGCGGCGGCGGAGGCGCCGGCGGCAGCGGGGACGTGTCGTCGGGACCCGGCTGGTTCGGGTCGTTGGGGTCCGGGGTCTGTGTCATGGGGACACCCTAGGACGATCAGGGCACCAGGTCGCGTACAACGGCGTCAGCAAGGAGCCGTCCTTCACGAGTCAGGACCACCCGCTCCCCCTGGATGCCCACAAGTCCCGAATCGCGCAGGCCCGGCAGCCTGCTGCGACCGTGCTCGTCGAGCACCGAGACCGGAAGTCCGTCGACCAGGCGGGTCTCGAGCAGGATCCGCTCCATCCGGGCGGTGGGCTCGTCGAGGACCTCGCGCGCCTCGGCCGGTGAGACCCCGTCGGCGATCCGCGCGGCATAGGCGCGCGGGTTCCGGACGTTCCAGAACCGCACGCCCCCGACGTGGGAGTGCGCGCCGGGACCGATCCCCCACCAGTCGCCGCCGCGCCAGTAGAGCAGGTTGTGGCGGCACTGTGCCGCCTCGTCCCGCGCCCAGTTCGACAGCTCGTACCACGACAGCCCGGCCGCGGTCAGCGCCTCGTCGGCGAGCAGGTACTTGTCGGCCAGGTCGTCGTCGTCCGGCGACGGCACCTCGCCGCGCACCACGCGACGCGCGAGCGCGGTGCCGTCCTCCACGATCAGGGCGTACGCCGAGACATGGTCCGGCCCGCAGGCCAACGCGGCCTCCAGCGACCGACGCCAGTCGTCGAGCGACTCCCCCGGCGTGCCGTAGATCAGGTCCAGGCTCACCTGCTCGAACCCGGCCTCGCGGGCCCACTGCACCGCGCGCGGGACACCCTCCGGGTCGTGGGTCCGGTCGAGCACCCGGAGCACGTGGGACACCGAGGACTGCATGCCGAACGAGATGCGGTTGAAGCCGCCGGCGCGCAGGACCTCGAGGTCGGCCGGCGAGACGCTGTCGGGGTTCGCCTCCGTCGTCACCTCGGCGTCGGGTGCGAGACCGAAGGAGTCGTCGATCGCGCCGAGGATGCGGGCCAGGTCGGTGGGTGGCAGCAGCGTCGGGGTGCCACCGCCGAAGAACACGGTCTCGACCGGCCGGTCCGTCCCGGCCAGCACCCGGTGGGCGAACCCGACCTCGGCGACCGCCGCGTCGGCGTACGTCTCGCGCGATGCGCCGGGCGGGCCACCGGGCGGACCGAGCTCGGCGGCGGTGTAGGTGTTGAAGTCGCAGTAGCCGCACCGTTTCGCGCAGAACGGCACGTGGACGTACAGACCGAGACCCCGCTCCCCTGCCGAGGCGAGCGCTGCGGCTGGCAGCGCGCCGTCGGCGGGAGCGGGGTCACCGTCTGGTGGGGCAGAGCCCATCAGGTCACCATCGTGCGGTCATCAGGAGGCGTACATCTCCTCGATCTGGGACTTGAAGTTCTGCTCGACGACCTTGCGCTTGACCTTCATCGAGGGCGTCAGCTCGTTGTCCTCGATGCTGAGGTCGCGGTCGAGCAGCTTCCACTTCTTGATGGTCTCCCAGCGGTTCAGCTTGGAGTTCATCTGGTCGATGTAGCCGCCGACCATCTCCTCGACCTCGGGCAGCTGCACGATCTCGGAGTAGCTGAGCCCGCTCTTGCCGTGGTGGGTCGCCCACTCCTGCATCTGGTCGGGGTCGAGCGTGACCAGCGCGACGACGTAGTTGCGGTCGTTGCCGTGGACGAGGAACTGGCTGGCGTAGGGGCAGATCGCCTTGAACGTCGACTCGATCGACGACGGGGCGATGTACTTGCCGCCGGAGGTCTTGAAGAGGTCCTTCTTGCGGTCGGTGATCTTCAGGTGCTCGCCGTCGAACTCGCCGATGTCGCCGGTGTGGAGCCAGCCGTCCTTGAGCGTCTCCGCCGTCTCCTCGGGCATGTTGTGGTAGCCCTCCATGACGTGCGGGCCCTTGATGAGGACCTCACCGTCCTCGGCGATCTTCACCTCGGTGCCCGGGAACGGGATGCCCACGGCGCCGTACTTGTAGTCGTCGGGGTGGTTGACGACCGCACCCGCGGAGGACTCGGTCATGCCGTAGCCCTCCAGGATGAGGATGCCGGCCACGCCGAACCACTCGGCGACCTCCTTGTTGAGCGCCGCGGCGCCGGAGATGAAGAAGCGGACCCGCCCGCCGAAGCGGTCGCGGATCTTGCTGTAGACGAGCCGGTCGAAGAGGCCGTGCTGCAGCTTCAGCGGCAGCGGCACCGACTTGCCCTGGGCCTGGAGCTCCTTGACCTTGAAGCCGACCGCGAACGCCTGGTCGAAGATCTTCTTCTTCGCGCCGCCCTCCTGCTCCTGCATCGCCATGATCCGGCCGTGGGCCTTCTCGAAGATGCGCGGAGCGGCGCCCATGAACGTCGGCTTCACGACGGCGAGGTTGTCGATGATCTTCTCGACCCGGCCGTCGACCGCGGTGGCGAAACCGCAGGCGAGCTGGGTGGAGAGCAGCACCTTGCCGAACGAGTGCGCCATCGGCAGCCACAGGAACTGCAGGTCGTCCTCGGAGAGGATCCCCTGCGCCTGGATCGCGGCGCCCTCGAACGTCCACGACGAGTGCCGCAGCCGCACGCCCTTGGGGCGCCCGGTGGTCCCGGAGGTGTAGATGAGGGTGGCGAGCGAGTCGCCGGAGGTCGCTGCGATGCGCTCGTCGACGACGTTGGCGTCCTGGTTCAGCTGCTCCTCGCCGAGCTTCTCGAGGTCGGTGAGGCTGATGATCCAGTCGCCGTCCGGCGTACCGTCGAAGGTGACGACCTTGGTCACCAGCGGCAGCTCGGACTTCTTCTCCTTGAGCTTCGCGATCTGCGAGTCGTCCTCGGCGAAGACCACGCGGCACTCGGAGTCGGCGAGGATGTAGCCGACGTCGTCGGTGTTGGTCGACGGGTAGACCGTCGTGGTGGCGACACCGGCGCACATGTTGGCCAGGTCCGCGAGGATCCACTCGTAGCGCGTGCCGGAGGCGATGCCGACCCGCTCGCCGGCGTCCACGCCCAGGGACACCAGACCGGCAGCAAGCCGGTTCACCCGGTCGCCGACCTCACGCCAGGTGACGGACTCCCACTGCTCCCCGACGGGGTAGCGGTACGCCTCTCGGCTGCCGCTCTTCTCCACCCGCTGACGGAACTGCTCACCGACCGTCATCGGACGGTTCTCGATCCCGGTCAGATCATTGACAACTGCCACCCGGAAAACACCTCCACGTAAGGCCCACGTGACGTGGGCTCCATCACAGGACAACCTAGTTCACTGTCCCCAGCCGTAGGTAGGCACTCCGACGGCTGGACCGGGAAAGTCATTCCTGGACGGCCTTGGCGATCGTGATGCTGCGCGTGATCCCGGTCGGGTCGGGGGTCCTCTCCTCCAGCTCCCAGACGGCGTTGAGCACCACCCGGAGCACCGCCCAGTCGCGCGCCCGGTCCTCGTCGAGGCCGGCAGCGTCGACGATCGTGTGGAACCGACGGCGTACGGCGTTGCGGACGTCGCCGGAGCCGACCACCTCGTCCCAGCGGTTCCACAGCATCGGCGCGGGCTCGAAGTGCGGGTCGCCGCTCAGCGGCTTGGGGTCGATGACCAGCCACGGCTCGCGGTCCGCGGCCAGGACGTTGTCGTAGTGCAGGTCGCCGTGGAGCAGGACGCCGTCGGTGACCGGGTCGTCGACGAGGTCGCGGGTGATCGCGAGGCACTGCTCGACCATCCTCCGCGGGATCGGCGCGTTGCGGGGCAGGGCCTGGAGCTGGCCCTGCCAGCGACCGAGCTCCGCTGACAACCGCCGCGGCTGCGGCGGCGCCGGGATGTGCAGCCTGGCGTAGCGCTCCCCCACCACCTCGCACGCCTCGAGGTCCCACAGCTCCGACAGCGTCTCCTCGTGGAGCCGCTCGAGGAGCATGGCCCGGCGGTGCGGGTCGGCGCGGAGCAGCTGAACAGCCCCGTTGCCGTGCCAGTGCTGCAGCGCCAGCGCCTCGTGCTCGGACTCGCGGTCCGGGAAGCCGACCTTCAGCACTGCCGGCCGGCCCGAGGCGGTGCGCACCGGAGCGACCATCGAGCAGTACCCGTGGTTGAGCGGGCCGTCCAGGGTGAGCTGCCACTCCTCGAGCACCCCGCGGAACGTTCCTGGCAGTGCTGCCACCCAGGCCGACCAGTCGTCGCCCCTGGCGGTCATCGCGAGGACGCCGGCAGGCAGCTCCAGCGGGATCATCGCGGTTCGTGCGGGGCGCTGCTGACCGGCCCGTACGACGCCCGCCGACCGGCTCTGCGCAACGTGGCGAGGATGGCCGGCCCGAGGACCACGATCGCGACCGAGTTCGTGATCGCCCGGCCGGTGTCCCACCCACCGGTCGAGGTGAGCAGCGTGTAGATGCCGAACCGGTGGAGGTTCTCCAGCAACGGTGCGCCCGGCACGAACGACAACGAGCCGGTGTGGCCGGGCACCTCGATGCCGAGGGCGTAGGGCCACGACGACAGGTTCATCAGCAACCCGAACGCGTAGGCGCAGAAGATGCCGTAGAGCACCAGCATCGCGATCTCCGGACGACCCTTGACGTTCCTCGGGAGCAGGCCTGCGCCCAGCCCGATCCACGCCGCGCACAGCATCTGGTAGGGCAGCCAGGGGCCGACACCGGAGGTCAGGAGGGCCGAGGCGAACAGCGACGTGCACCCCAGGACGAAGCCGAAGCCGGCGCCGAACGCGCGGCCCGACAGCACGAGCAGGAAGAAGACCAGCTCGACGCCGGCGAGCCCGGCCCCGAGGGAGCGCAGTGCCGCGTTGATGGCGGTCAGCACCCCCAGCATCGCCAGGGTCTTGGCGTCCATGCCGCCCTCGGTCAGCTCGACCAGGACCACCAGCACCAGCACCGGCAGCAGGGCCAGGAAGAGGAACGGCGGGGCGACCTCGGCGGCAGCGGGGTCCGGCACGAGGAGCAACGGCCAGACGAACATCATCAGTCCGGCGACGGTGGCCAGCGTGAGCACCAGCGTGGACCGGCTACGCAGCCGCATCGCCGGCGACGGTGCGATCTGCTGCTGGGTCATGGGGGAAGCCGTCATACGAGTGCCGCCCGCACCTGGTCCACGGTGAGCCAGCCTTCGCCGAGGATCTTCGACATCTGCGGCGCGAACGCGGGCGACTCGGCCAGCACCCGACCGGACGGGCCTGCGGAGACCACCTCTCCCCCGGCCATGACCACGACCTCGTCGGCCACCTGGGCGACGAACTCGACGTCGTGCGTGGCCACCAGCACCCCGCACCCGTCCGCGGCGAGCCCCGCCACGACGTCGGCCAGCTGCTGCTTGGCGCGGTAGTCCAGGCCGCGGGTCGGCTCGTCGAGGGCGATCACCGACGGTCGTGCCGTCAGGACGATCGCCAGCACCAGGGAGAGCCGCTGGCCCTCGGAGAGGTCGCGTGGGTGACGGTCCCCGTCGATCCCGGGCGCGAAGCGGTCGAGGAGCAGCCGGCACGAGCCCGGCAAGGCGCCTGCCTGGGCGTCCGCGGCACCGCACTCCTCGTCGACGGTCTCGAGGTAGAGCAGGTCGGTGGCGTTCTGCGGCACCAGCCCGACCAGGGCGCGCGCCCTGTCCGCGGAGAGCGTGGAGGGGTCGGCCCCGGCGACGTCGACCTGGCCGGCGTCACGCCGGCCGCTCCCCTGCAGCGCCCACAGCAGCGAGGACTTCCCGGAGCCGTTGCGGCCCATCAGCGCGACGACCCGGCCGGCACCGACCGACAGCGACACCTCGCGGACCGCGACGGTGGAGCCGTAGCGGACGACGACGTCGCGGGCCTGGAGCAGGGCGCTGACCGGGACGGCCGGTGGCCGCGCCGGCGGGGTGCCGAGGGTCTCCAGCAAGGCAGGGGTACGCCGTCGGGCCTCGCGCACCGACACCGGCAGGGGCTGCCACCCAGCGAGCCTGCCGAGCTCCACGACGGGCGGCGCCACCGGCGACGACTCGAGCATCTCGGCGGTGGGCCCACCGGTGACCCGGCCGTCCTCGACGACGAGCAGCCGGTCCGCGAAGGGGATCACCCGCTCCATCCGGTGCTCGGCCAGCAGCACCGTGAGGCCGAGGTCCTCGACCAGCCTCGCGAGCGTGCCGAGCACGTCCTCTGCACCGGTCGGGTCGAGCGCCGAGGTGGGCTCGTCGAGCACCAGCACCTTGGGATGCATGGTGAGCACGGCACCGATCGCGACGCGCTGCTGCTGCCCACCGGACAGCGTGCGCAGGGCGCGACGCCGGAGGTCGGCGATGCCGAGCAGGTCGAGCGTCTCCTCGACCCGGCGTCGCATCGTCTGCGGGTCGAGTCCGAGCTGCTCCATGCCGTAGGCGAGCTCCTCCTCGACGACGTCGGTGACGAACGTCGTCAGCGGGTCCTGGCCGACGAAGCCCACGAGGTCGGCGAGCTCGCGCGGCTGGTGATCGCGGACGCTGCGTCCGCTGACGACCACGTCACCGGTGAGGTGGCCGCCGCTGAAGTGCGGGACCAGGCCGTTGATCGTGCGCAGCAGCGTCGTCTTCCCGGAACCCGTGCGGCCCGCGAGGAGGACCAGCTCCGCCTCGGCGACGTGCAGGTCCACGCCGACGAGGGTCGGTCGTGCCGCACCGGCGTACTGGAAAGTGACGTCGCGCCACTCGATGCTCATCGCGCCACCGCCTGGGGGTGGTCCGCCACGGTTTCTCGAGGAGCCCCGCGCTCGGGTCGCTGGTGCATGACCGGCTCAGGGGTGACGAAGGCAGGCAGCAGCCCGACCAGCACCGCGGCGAGGGCCAGCACGGACAGCGGCGGTGCCGCCCCGGTGAACGGCACCGTCACGTCCGGGCGGGCCTGGGCCGCGACGGACATCATCACCGCGCTGGCGATGCCCGTGCCCGCGGTCACGAGCTCTGCGAGTCGCCAGCGGTCGGGACGGTAGCGGGTGCGCCGGACGCGCCTGCCGGCGGCGAGAAAGCCACCCGCAGAGAGCCCGAGGCCGACGAGCAGCATCGGCCACACCATGAACCGAGGTGCCGAATAGTCGAGGAAGGCGTAGATCCCGACGACGAGGCCGAGCAGTCCGCCGACCAGAAGCACGCCGGTGGTGCGCCGCTGCGCGGTCGACAGCTCGCCCGCCCGGCCGTAGCCACGCGAGTCCATGCTGGCGGCCAGCGACAGGGAGCGCTCGAGCGCGTCCTCCAGGACCGGTACGACGATCCGGCGCAGCGCACCGACACCTCGACCGGGATCGCCCCTCAGCCGCCTGGCCCGACGCACCCGCTGGACGCTCTCCGCCAGCTGGGGGAACAGCGACAGCGCGATGACCACGGCCGTCCCGACCTCGTAGAGCGCGGGAGGCAACGACGCCAGGAGCCGCCGGGGATTGGCCAGCGAGTTCGCAGCCCCGACGCAGATGATGATCGTGGCCAGCCGCATGCCGTCGTACAGCCCGGCGAGCAGGGCCTCGGACGTGACCGGACCGAGGAGCGTGATGCCGGCAGCCCAGTCAGGCAACGGGATCGCGGGAAGGTCGAGGATCACCGTGGTCCCGAACCCGCCTCCGAAGAGCACCCTGAAGAGCACCCGGAGCGTGATGACGAGCAGCCCGAGGTACAGGTAGAGCCGGAACGACAACGCCCACGGCGCGTCCGTCCGACGAGCCAGCACCGTCACGCTCGCGACCAGCACCACCAGGACCAGCAGCCACGGGTTCGTGGTGCGGGTCGCCGCAGCGGCAAGACCCAGTGCCCACAGCCACCAGGCCCCGGGGTGCAGGTCGCGAGGCAGGACGGCGATCGTCAGACCCTCCTCCGCCAGGCGATGACCCCGGCTGCTCCGACGAGCAGGAGCACCGCTCCGCCCGCCACCAGCGTGAGCACTGTCGAGGAACCGTCGTCGGTCAGGGGCTCGTCGGACGCAGGCTCGATCGCGGCGTCGGTCGTCGTGTCGACGTCCTCCTCGAGACCGGCTTCCGCGTCCTTCTCCGCATTCCTGCCCTTGCCGTCCTTGCCGTTCTTGCCGTTCTTGCCGTTCTCGCCCTTGTCCGCCTTGCTCTTGTCGCCCTTGCCCTTGTCGCTGCCCGTCCCCTTGCCGCCCTGGTCGCCGTCACGGCTACCGGCGGTGCCGGGACGCCGCTCCTTCTGACCGCCCGGGGCGGCTTCGGGAGCAGGCGACGACCCCTCGGTGCCCGGAGGCGCGGAGGCGGACGGGGTCGGCGTCGGGGTGGGGTCGGCGGCCTTCGGGGGCTTGGAGGGCTGCGGTGACGGGTTCTTGGTCGGCTGCGGTGACGGCGTCTTCTTCTCGGGGTTCGGGGGCGCGCTGGGGTTCTCCCGGTCACCACCGTCCTGGAAGCGCCAACCGATGGAGCCGCCCTCGGGGACGTCGAGCGAGCCGACCCCCTCACTGGAGTAGACCCAGCTCGCCGGGTCGGCGTCGGACCAGAACAACCCCCAGTAGGCGTTGCCCGGCGGCGTGTCGCCACAGTCCTCGCCCTCGTCCTGGCTCGGCCGTCCCTCGACGCGGCAGACGAAGCCGGGCTGGCTGCTCACGTAGTCCAGGTCGAACCCCGCGGCCTCGACGACCTGCGCAGCAGGTCTGCCCGCTCCGTCGGGGTCGCAGCCGATCACGACGCCACCGCCGATCGGGCCGTAGTCGAGGACGACGGTCACCCCGGTCCCGGGAGCACAGCGACCGGAGGCTGCCGCTGCCGGGCCGGCGGGTGCGAGCGGCACCGCCGCCAGGGCCACCAGGGTGGCCGTGGCGGCGGCGCCGCGCGAAGAGCGCGCGGTCATGGCCTCAGCTGTCCAGCCCGACGGCCGCCTGAGCGGTCGCACGGCGCCACTGGTAGACCACGTCGCGGGTGATGCCGTCCTGCTTGCCCTCGCGCAGGGCAGCCTTGCTGAACGCCACCGCGCCGACGTCCGAACGCTTGAACGCGGTCGTCCGAGCCAGCTTGGCGGTCACCCGGAGCGACGCCAGCCAGGACGCCGCGCGAGCGGCCGGCTTCGTCCTGCCGAGCTCGGCGAGCGCCTCCGCGGCGAGACCGGTGGAGTTCGAGTTCGCCACGCCTTCGTCCGCGAACGAACCGTTGTCGCGCTGCTGGGCGACGAGCCAGGCAGCAGCGTCCTTGATGTCGTCGCCCAGGCCGGGGAGACCGGCCGCACGCGCCTCGACCAGCGCCAGCACCGCGGTCGCGGTGGCGTCGATGCTCGGCCCGCTCTGCTCGGTGGAGCGACCCGACTCGCAGGTGTGGTCCGAGGACTCCATGTAGACGCGGAAGAAGCCCTCCAAGCACTGCTGCTTGAGCAGGAACTCGACCGTCTCGTCGGCGAGCTCGCTGTCGGCGGCAGTGAGGGCCCGGACGACGAACGACTGGCCGAGGGTGTTGGAGTAGTCCCCACCCCAGGGGTCCGACGAGTCGAAGGTGTCCTTGGCGCGACCCCGCTCGGAGTCGGACCCCGTGTGGACGAGTCCCTCGAGCTTCGCCACCAGGTCACCGTCGGCGTACGTCGAGGGATCGATGCCCTGCTCCTGGACCGCGGTCAGCAGCTTGCCGGTCGCGCCGGCGTACATGTACTGGCCGCCGGTGTAGTTCTCGTCCTGCGCCTCGATCGCGTCGAGGATGTCCCGGCGCACAGCGCGCTTCACCCCGAGCCCGTCGAAGGCGTAGAAGAAGTCGAGGCTGAGACCGTAGTCCGTGTACGAGATCCACTCGCCGGTGTTGAAGTCCTGATACTCGCTGGTGACGAGCCCACCCTCGAGCTGGGTGGCGAGCCAGTCGGCCGCAGCGGCGGCCCGAGGCTTCACGTCCGAGGGCGCCGCTTGCGCGACCCCTCCGGTGGTGACGGTTGTGGCCAGGAGGGCCGAGGTGGTGAGGGCGAGCGTCGCCCGGCGTGCGTGCTTGAGCACGTGGTTTCCTTCCCCGCTGCAAGAGCAGAAGGGCTCGACGAGCCCAGCTGCGGTCCGCGACAGCGTGGTGTCAGGTCTCCCCGAGGCAGGTGTTCCGGCTCGTCGCTCCCGGTTGTTGCGGAGAGCGACCTACGGTTGCGGGTCAGCGCCGGACTTGGACCGGCTTCCCCTGGCGCACGAGGTGAGGTTGGTTGCCGCCGAACGGCGGCGGCTCAATCTAACACTGGTTGAAGGCTGTCCATGCACCCGTTCCGGCCCCAAAAATGTCGGTGCCTTCGTGTTGGGTTGAACCATGGAAGCAGCGACCGACCTCGACTCCCGGGCGGGGGTGCTCACAGCCGCGCGCGCCGCTCGAGCGGCCGAGATGGTGGCCGCAGCCGACCAGCTGGCACGCGCTGCTGAGTGGGCGGCGATGCACTCGGTCGACAGCCTCGACGAGGCGTCGGCCTCAGCAGTCTTCGGCGAGACCGTGGTCCCGATCGCCGGCCCCGGGGCACCGTTGGTGGGCGAGTTCTGCGTCGCCGAGCTCGCCGCAGCGCTCGGGATGCCGACAGACCACGGACGCTGGCTGATCGGCGAGGCCGTCGAGCTAGAGCACCGGCTCCCCCGGCTCTGGGCACGCGTCATGCGCTACGACCTGCCCGCGTGGCGCGCCCGGCGCATCGCCCGGCAGACGATGGAGCTCACCGAGCCGGCAGCCGGTTTCGTCGACCGGCAGGTCGCGCACGTCGCGCACCGGGTCGGCCCGATCGTGGTCGACCGGTTGATCGAGGAGGCTGTCGCGCGGTTCATGCCCGAGACCGCCGAGGAGGCGGCCGCCTCGGCCGCTGACCACCGGTGCTTCACCGTCGATCACCGCCAGGTCTCCTTCGCGGGCACCAGCAAGGTGTACGGCGAGCTCGACCTCGCCGACGCCCTCGACCTCGACGCCGCCGTGAGCGCTCGTGCGGCTCACCTCGAGGCGCTCGGCTCCTCCCTGCCCCTGGGTGCCCGCCGTGCCGCCGCCGTCGGCGAGATCGCGCGTGCCGACCTGGTCCTCGACCTCTTGTCCGGCACCACCGAGGACGGGCAGTCAGTTGGAGGGGTGGCCCGCCGCGGTTCCCGCGAGGTGGTCCTGCACGTGCACCTCAGCCAGGACGCGCTCTCCGGCCGGTCCGTCGTGGGACGGGTGGAGAACACCGGCGACCTCGTCACCGCCGACCAGATCCGTCAGTGGTGCGGGGACCCCTTCGCCCGGGTCGTCGTCAAGCCGGTGATCGACCTCGACGAGCACATCCACGTCGGCTCCTACGAGGTCCCCGATCGCTTGGCCGAGCAGATCGACCTCCGCGACGGCGGCTGCGTCTTCCCGTGGTGCGCCCGCCCCGCTCGCCGGTGCGACCACGACCACGTCGTCCCGCACAGCCAGGGCGGCACCACCTGCTCGTGCAACATCGCACCGCTGTGCCGCCGACATCACCGCCTCAAGACCCATGCGGTCGGCTGGAGCTACACGGTGCTCGACTCCGGGACCTACCTGTGGCGCAGCCCGCACGGGTACCGGTTCCTCCGGGACCACACCGGCACCCGCGACGTCACCGACGACGCGCCACCCAGACCGGGCTGAACCGCTACTTCTTCTCCTTGTTCACACCCGAGTCGCCGGTGGACAGTGCCGCGATGAAGGCCTCTTGGGGCACTTCGACCCGCCCGACCATCTTCATCCGCTTCTTGCCCTCCTTCTGCTTCTCGAGCAGCTTGCGCTTGCGGCTGATGTCGCCGCCGTAGCACTTGGCGAGCACGTCCTTGCGGATCGCGCGGATGGTCTCCCGTGCGATCACGCGTGAGCCGATCGCAGCCTGGATGGGCACCTCGAACTGCTGCCTGGGGATCAGCTCCTTGAGCTTGCCGACCAGGCCGACGCCGTAGCTGTAGGCCGCGTCCTTGTGGACGATCGCGCTGAACGCGTCGACCGGGTCCCCGTGCAGGAGCACGTCCACCTTCACCAGGTCGGCCGCCTGATCGCCGGTGGCTTCGTAGTCCAGGGAGGCGTAGCCCTTCGTGCGCGACTTCAGGATGTCGAAGAAGTCGAAGACGATCTCGGCGAGCGGCAGCGTGTAGCGCATCTCGACGCGGTCCTCGGACAGGTAGTCCATGCCCTGCAGGGCACCGCGCTTGGCCTGGCAGAGCTCCATGATCGTGCCGATGAAGTCGCTCGGGGTGAGGATCGTGGCGCGGACGACCGGCTCGCGGACCTCGGCCACCTTGCCCGCGGGGAACTCGCTGGGGTTGGTGACGATCACCTTCGTGCCGTCGTCCATCGTGACGTCGTAGACGACGTTCGGCGTGGTCGAGATCAGGTCGAGGTTGAACTCGCGCTCGAGCCGCTCACGGACGATCTCCATGTGCAGCAGCCCGAGGAAGCCGCAGCGGAAGCCGAAGCCGAGCGCGCCCGAGGTCTCCGGCTCGTAGGCGAGGGCGGCGTCGTTGAGCTGCAGCTTGTCGAGCGCCTCGCGCAGCGTCGGGTAGTCGTCGCCGTCGAGCGGGTACAGCCCGGCGAACACCATCGGGTTCGGGTGCTTGTAGCCGCCGAGCGCCTCGGTGGCGCCGTTGACCTGCGAGGTGACGGTGTCGCCGACGCGGGACTGCCGGACCTCCTTCACACCGGTGATGAGGTAGCCCACCTCCCCTACGCCGATCTCGGCGGACTTGATCGGCTCCGGCGAGATGACGCCGACCTCGAGCATCTCGTGCACCGCCCCGGTCGACATCATCTTGATGCGGTCGCGGTGGGTGAGCTTGCCGTCGATCACCCGCACGTACGTCACGACACCGCGGTAGGTGTCGTAGACCGAGTCGAAGATCAGGGCGCGCGGCGGCGCGTCGGCGACGCCCACGGGGGCCGGCGTCTGGCGGACGATCTCGTCGAGCAGCTCGACGACCCCCTCGCCGGTCTTGGCCGAGACCCGCAGCACGTCGGAGGGGTCGCAGCCGATGATGCCGGCGAGCTCTGCGGCGTACTTCTCCGGCTCCGCTCCGGGAAGGTCGATCTTGTTGAGCACGGGGATGATCGTCAGGTCGGCGCCGAGGGCGAGGTACAGGTTCGCCAGGGTCTGCGCCTCGATCCCCTGCGCGGCGTCGACCAGCAGGACCGCCGCCTCGCAGGCCTCGAGCGAGCGTGACACCTCGTAGGTGAAGTCGACGTGCCCGGGGGTGTCGATCATGTTGAGGACGAACGTGCGTCCCTCCTCGTCCCCGGACCGCACCGTCCAGGGCATCCTCACGGCCTGCGACTTGATCGTGATGCCGCGCTCGCGCTCGATGTCCATGCGGTCGAGGTACTGCGCGCGCATGAGCCGGGCGTCGACGACCTCGGTCAGCTGCAGCATCCGGTCGGCCAGCGTCGACTTGCCGTGGTCGATGTGCGCGATGATGCAGAAGTTCCTGATGATCGCGGGATCGGTGCTGCCGGGCGGCGGCGCGGCGGCCTGTCTGGGCTGGGACACGTAACTCTTCCGGTGGACGACTTCGGGACTGACGACGAGGGACTGGCGACTACGGGACGACCGCAGGTTCACGGCGGGACGCGCCATTCTCCCATGTTCCTCACGACGGTCCCGCCGTCCTGGTCGCGGCGCTGCTTCAATGGCGCCCATGACCGTGCCGCTCCTGCTGGAGACCGTCCAGGAGGTTCCGCACGGGCGCACCGCCAGGCGGCTGGAGTGGCAGCACCTTCCCCCGGACGTGCGTTCCCTCGTAGAGCAGCACCTCGGGTCGCCCGTGTGCCACGCGGCGTCGCAGGGTGCCGGGTTCACGCCCGGCTTCGCGTCCTGCCTGACCGGGGAGGACGGCAGCACGGTGTTCGTCAAGGCTGCCAGCAAGCAGGCACAGCGGTCGATCGCCGCGTCGTACGCCGAGGAGGCGCGAAAGCTGCGCCTGCTGCCTGATGAGCTGCCCGCCCCGAAGCTGCTCTGGTCGAGCGAGGACGACCGCTGGGTGGTGCTCGGCCTCGAGCGTGTCGAGGGACGCGCCCCGTCCCGGCCGTGGCAGCCCGAAGAGCTCGACCGGTGCCTCACCACGCTGACAGTGGCCGCCCGCGTGACCAGCGCACCCGTGCCTGGGCTCGACCTGCTCCCCCTCCACGAGGAGATGCCGACGTTGCTCACCGGGTGGGACCACGTCAGGGAGACCGGCCCCGTCTGGCCGCACCTCGACGACCTCGCGGCGCTGGCCCACTCGTACGCCGAGGTCCCTGACGCGGAGCACCTCCTGCACGCCGACGCCCGCGACGACAACTTCATCCTCACCGACGACGGCCGGACCTTGCTGTGCGACTGGAACTGGCCAGCGCTGGGACCTGCGTGGCAGGACGTGGTCGACCTGCTGGTCACCGCCCAGGGCGAGCAGGCCGACACCGACGCGCTGCTCGCAGCGCACCCCCTGGCGGCGGGCGCCGAGCCGGACCACGTCGATGCCTACCTGGCCGCCCTGTGCGGGTACATGGTCGAAGCGAATTCGCGTCCCGTCCCTGCGTCGTCCCCGTTCCTCGGCGTGCACCGGCGGTGGTCGGCTGCTGCCACCTGGTCCTGGCTGGCCCGCCGACGCGGTTGGTCCTGACGCGCCAGCGCTGACTCCACCGGGCCACGGCGCCGCTCACCGCCGGATGACGAACTCCACCTCGGCCGGCGTCGCGTCCGGGCCGCTGCGGTCGACCGCGCGCACCCGGAAGGTGTGGCTGCCGGGTCGCACCCGACGGAAGGTCCGCTGGGAGTCGCAGGCCCTGAACGTCGCGCCGTCCATCCGGCACTCGAACGACACCTCCCCGCGCGCGTTCTCTGCGGTGAAACCGAAGGTCGCCGTGCGCTTCTCGGACCTGATCCTCGCGGAGACCACCTCGGTGTCGAGCCGCCTGGTGGACGTGAACCTGACGCCGACGACCGTGTCACTGCCCACCGTGACCACGCACTCCGTGCTCGCCGTGTACGCGCAGCCGGTCCAGCCCCGGAACGTCGATCCGTTCGCTGGGTAGGCCATCAACCTCACCAGGGTTCCGGTCGGGTACCTCTGCGTGCAGTCCTGGCCACAGCTGATGCCCGTCGCGAGCACGCGCCCGTCGCCCGTGCCGGACTTCTGCACCGTGAGCTTGCGGGTGTCCGACTCTGCAGGCCCGAACGTCGCCGTGACCGAACGAGCCGCCTGCATCGTGACAAGGCAGTCGCCCTCGGGCTGCTCGTCGCAGCCGGTCCATCCGGAGAACGCCGAGGTGGCGTCGGGTCTGGCCTCCAGGACCACCGACGCGCCGGCCGCGTAGGTCTCCGAGCAGTCGGACCCGCAGTCGATGCCCTCACCGAGCACCTCTCCGGCACCGGGCCCGGCGACCTGCACCGTGAGCTCGTGCGCCGGGACCGCCCCGGTGCCGATCCCTGCTTGTGCGGGCGATGCGGCGATGCCGGCGCCTCCGGCGATCAGCGCGAGGGCCACGGCCAGCGACGTGAGCGAGCGCCGGACGCCTGCGTGCACGGTCTCCCCCGATCTCGAGTGCGGCCTCGCTGGATCCGCGCGTGGCTCCGACGGTCTGGATACGCGCGTGGCTCCGACGGTAGAGAACGGTGCCGGGCCGCGTCACGACCCCAACGAGGCAAGGATGGAGGACCTTCGCCCGCGGTCGCGCCCCTCGAACGTCCCGATCCGGTCGAGGCGGCCCGACGATTTGGGGCGGCTCGACCCGCGCTGTTAGAGTTGGGACTCGCGTGTTCGCCCTTCGGCGTGCCCGCATCCCGAACCCCGTTCCGAAAGACCCGAGGCCTGCCACGTGGCAAACATCAAGTCCCAGATCAAGCGCAACAAGCAGAACGAGCGTGCGCACGAGCGCAACAAGTCTGTGAAGTCCGCGCTGAAGACGGCTGTCCGCAGCTTCCGCGAGGCCGCTGACGCTGGAGACTCCGAGAAGGCGCAGCAGGCTGCCAAGGTGGCCGCGCGCAAGCTCGACAAGGCCGCCTCCAAGGGCGTCATCCACAAGAACCAGGCCGCGAACCGCAAGTCCGCGATCCTCAAGAAGGCCGCGTCTCTCTGACGCGCAGCTGACGCCTCGAAGGCGCCTCCCCCGTCCGGGGTGAGGCGCCTTTGTCGTTCCCAATGCCTTCGGGCCCGCCCTTGGCCGGCGGCCGTGAGCGGCGGCGGGCAGTCGGTGGCTGGCGGGCGGCGGCCGGCGGACGGCTCAGCGTTCGAGCCGGGCTCGGGTGATCGTCAGCACCATCCGCTCCAAGGCGTACGCCGCGTCGGCGCCCGCCCCCTTGACCTCGGCGTCCGCGCCGGCCACCGCCTGCACAGCCGTCGCGAGACCGTCCTCGTCCCAGCCGCGGGCCTGCTCGCGCAGCGACTTCAGCTTCCAGGGCGGCACCCCGACCTCCCGGGCGAGGTCGTTGTCGCGCAGCCCTCGGGTGGCTCCCTTGTACCTGGCCAGCCCCCTGACCGCCGACGCGAACGAGCCAGTGATCGCCGGGCCACCCACCCCGGTCTCCAGAGCCCAGCGCAGCTCCTCCATGGCGGTCGCGGTGCGCCCGTACAACGCGTGGTCAGCGATCTCGTAGCCCTTCACGTCGGCACGGCCCGAGAAGTACCTCGACACCAGCTCCCGCGTGAGCGTCTGCTCGGGGAAGTCGTGGCTCAGCTGGTCGACAGCAGCGGCCAGCGCCCGCAGATTGGGACCCAGCGCCTCGACCAGCGTGTCGGCAGCATCCGGCTCCAGGCGGGCCCGGCTCCGTCGCGCCTCCAGCTGCAGCCACTGGAGGACGCCGCCACCCTTGACCGCCTCGGACTTGTGCTCGGTCACCGCCGGCACCTTGCGCAGCTTGTTGAGCAGGCCGACACCCTTCTGACCGCCGGTGTGCACGAGCACGAGGGCGATGTCGGGCTCCGGAGCCGAGGCGTAGCCGACCAGTGGGTCGTGGACCTCCTCGGGGACGTCCTCGACCTGGCGGACCACGACGCAGCGCGTGCTCGTGAACAGCGAGGGAGCCGCGAGGTCACCGAAGGCAGCAAGCGTGAGCTGGTCGCCCTGCGCGTCGCTCACCTCGGCCTCGGGGTCGGCGCGGCGCACGGCGGCCCGGGCGGCGTGCACGACACGTTCGTTGAGGAACTCCTCGGGACCGGTCACCAGGGTGACCGAGCCCAGCGGCGAGGCGGTGTCGGATCGGGTCGTCATCGTCGGCAAGCGTGCCACAGCCCACCGACAGGCGGAGGTGTCCACCCCCGCACGCCCGGGAGGGCTGGTGCGGCGGCACCTGCGCTCGCCGGTGCGCTGAACCTCGACCCCGCGCAGCTCATGGGCCTCGACTGACCACTCGGAGCTCACCGTCGTCGACGACCACGGCGACGTCACCGTGCTCGTCGGTGCGCCTGACGATCGCCCCGGCGTCCTCGAGCAGGCCGAGCGTCCCGGGATCGGGGTGCCCGTAGTCGTTGTCCTCCCCCGCCGACACCAGGGCGACCCGCACCCCGAGCTCGGTCAGCAGCCGCGCGTCCTGGTAGCGGCTGCCGTGGTGCGGCACCTTCAGCACGTCGACCGCCCCGAACCCGTCCCGCAGGAGCGCCGCCTGGGACGGCGGCTCGGCGTCGCCGCTGAGCAGCAACCGGACCCCTTCCACCTCGACGAGGAGCACGACGGAGGCGTCGTTGGGACTCCCCGGCACCAATCGCTGAGGGCCGAGCACCTCCCAGGTCACCTCCCCGACGTGCACCACCTCGCCGTACGCCGGCACCCGGACGGGGACGTCCGCGGTCGCCGCCCACCGCTCGACCTGCTCGGCACCGGACACTGGTTCCCGCAGCCCCGACACCTGGAGCTCGGCGACTGACCGGTCGCGGAGAACCCCTTGCAGGCCGTCGACGTGGTCGGCGTGGAAGTGCGTGAGCACGACCGCCGGCACCCGCTCGATCCGCAGCCGCGTGAGACATCCGTCCACGGCGGCAGGGTCGGGTCCGGCGTCGACGACCACTCCCTCCCGGTCTCCGGTGGACAGCACCAGCGCGTCGCCCTGACCGACGTCGCACATGACGAGGACCCACCCGCGGGGCGGCCAGCCGAGGACGGGCACCGGCCGGACGATGGCGATCGCCAGCAGGACCACGACCGCGATCGTCGTCCGCGGCCGGCGCAGCACCCGGGGTGCGACCGCCGTGACGACCAGGGTGAGGAACGCCAGCACCGCGAGTGATGGTGCTGCCGTCGACCACTCGACGGCCGCCGCGGGGAGGTCGGCGGAGTGGCGGGCGACGACCACGATCAGCTGGGCACTCCAGGTGGCGACGGTTCCGACGACGGCACCCAGGGGCGGGACGACCAGCCCCAGCAGCCCGCCGAGGAGGCCGAGCACCGTGGCCGGCCCGACGGCCGGTGCGGCCAGGAGGTTCGCCGCCACCGCGATCAGGCTGACCTCGCCCGACAGGGCGGCCACGACCGGCGTGCAGGCCAGCTGCGCCGCGAGGGGTACGGCGACAGCCTCCGCCAACGGTCTCGGCAGCCAGCCGGCCAGGGCGTCCCGCAGCCGCGGGGCGACGAAGAGGATCCCGGCGGTCGCCAGCACCGAAAGGGTGAAGCCGGGTGACACCGCGAGCCAAGGGTCTGCCACCAGCAGCAGGAGAACGGCGGCTCCGAGCGCTCGGACTCCCGCTGCTCGTCCGCCGGCGCCGAGGCCCAGCAGAGCCACCGTGCCCATGGCCGCGGCCCGGACCACGGAGGGCTCGGGGCGTGCCATCAGCACGAACCCGACCACGCCGAGCAGCCCCACGACGAGCAGACCGCGCCCGCGCACGCGTGACCACCGGGCGACGAGCAGCAGGAAGGCCAGCACGAGCGTGAGGTTGGTGCCCGACACCGCGGTGAGGTGGGTGAGCCCGGAGGTGCGGAAGTCGTCGACGAGCTCGGCAGGCAACGCGGCGTCGTCGCCGGTCACGAGAGCAGGCACCAGGGCGGCGGCCTCGTCGGGTCCACCGTCGGCTGCTTCGCGCACCGAGGTTCGTACGGCTTCTGCGCCGCCCAGGACCGCCGGCGGGCCGCGCACGAGGACCGGCGCCCCCTGTCCGGAGATCACCGCGGCCTCACGAGCCGACGAGGCCGGCCCCAGGCGCCCGGTGAAGGTCACCGTCGATCCCAGCCGCACGTCGCGCCACGACGTCCCGCCTATCACGAGCACCGGCACCTGGGAGTGCACGAGCCGTCCCCGGGCGACCGCGCTCCGGAGCTGGGCGGAGACGATCATGAAGTCACCGAAACGCCCTTCTCGCAGGACCGGGTCGGAGGTGACGAGCAGCTCGGCCTCGACCACCGCGCGATCGCTCGCCCACTCCGAGACCGGGCTGACCTGCGTCACGGCCACCCGCAACGCGCCGGAGCCGGCGAGCACCGCCGCGGTCAGCAGGCACGCGGCAGCCATCCGGCTGTGCCGGGCAACGAGCGCGGTGACCACCAGCAGCGCACCGATGACCGCGACCAACCAGGTGTTCGTGGCGTGGAGCCCCACCAGCGCACCTGCCCAGGCCGAGGCGCCGAGCAGGGTGGTGCGCAGGTCCGGGCCGGTCACCCGGGAGCCCTCGACCTCGTCGACCGCGTCGGCCTCCTTGGCCTCGTACAGGTCCCGGGCCGACAGGGTCACAAGGTCACGTGCGGGGCGATCTCGGCCAGGGTTGCGTCCCCGATGCCGGAGACCTCGAGGAGCTCGTCGACCGACGTGAACCCACCGTGCTCGGCCCGCCACTCCAGGATCGACGCCGCGGTGACCGGACCGACGCCAGGCAGGGTCTCCAGCGTCGCCTGGTCGGCCGTGTTGAGGTTCACGAGAGCTCCGCTCGTCGGTGCACCACCGCTCGGTGCCGTCGGTCCGGCGGCGGGGGCCGCGGGGGCCGACGGGAGCCCGACGACGATCTGCTCGCCGTCGGTGAGGGGCCGCGCCATGTTCACCGTCGCGGGGTCCACCCCGGGGCGCATGCCTCCCGCGGCGCGGACGGCGTCCACGACCCGGGAACCGGCAGGAAGGACCGCGATACCCGGTCTGCGCACCTTCCCCACCACGTCGACCACGATCTGCTCCCCAGCAGCGGGCGACGGCCCGCTCGACGGTGCCGCCGAGGCGGGCGCCGACACCGAAGGGGCCGGAACAGCGCCGTCCGCGGCGGCCGAGACCGTCGCAGCCGGGCGGGGCGGGGCCACGTCACCCGCCTCGCCCGACGACCCGGCCGAGCGCACCAGCCACCAGGCGCCCGCCACCAGCCCGACCGCGACGACGAGCGCCACCAGGCCGAACTGCGCGGAGCCCAGGTGGGCGCGCCCTTGGACCGCTGGGGGCAGGCGGTCGTCGATCCACCCCGCCAGCCGTCGGCCCGGCTTGACCGGTCGTCGGGCATGACGACCCGACGACGGCCGCGGCACCGACCCCGCCGGCTGGGGCAACGACCCCGTCGGCTTGGGATCAGCAACGTCGCCCGGCTCGTCCGCCGGAGGCGGCGGCGGCTCCTCGCCCCTCGTCACCGCCAGCTCGGCGATGAGGGCGTCGAGCCGACGGCGGGTCACGTCGGCGACCGACTCGTCGGAGGTGGGACGGCTGCGCATGGGGCGCACGCTAGGAAGAAGCCCGGCCGTCGAGCACCGCAAGTGCGGGCGATGTGGAGAACGCGTTCGTGGGTGCGGCTGGGGGTGATGTGGTGGTTTCGAGACGCTCGCTTCGCTCGCTCCTCAACCACCAGTGGGGGCGGTTGTCAGTCCTCCCGAGGAGCGACGGTCACGCCCACCAGTCCCGGGCCGACGTGCGCCCCGAGGACCGACGGGACCTCAGCGACTCCCACCACGCGTCCGGACAGCTGAGCCGCGAGACGGGTGGTCAGCACCTCGGCCAGCGCGCGCGCCGGGCCCTCGCTCGCGAGGTGGCACACCGCGACGTCGACCTGGCTCTCGCCGGCGGCCTGGACGGCCAGGTCCTCCAGCCGCGCCAGCGCCCGCCCCGAGGTGCGCACCTTGTCGAGCGGCGCGACGCGGCCGTCGTCGAGCTGCAGGATCGGCTTCACAGCGAGCGCGGAGCCGAGGAAGGCAGCGGCGGCACCCACCCGCCCTCCGCGGCGGAGGTACTCGAGGGTGTCGACGTAGAACAGCGACGCCGTGGCGGTCCCCCGGCTCCGGGCCGCTGCAGCCGCGTCCTCCCCGTCGCCCCCGCCCGCAACGACCTCAGCCGCGGTCAGTGCGGCGAACCCCGTGCCGGCGCCGATCTGTCGCGAGTCGACCGCGTGCACCTTCACCGGCGCGCGACGCGCTGCGAGCATCGCCGACTCGTAGGTGCCGCTGACGTCCGCGCTGACGTGGACCGAGACGATCTCCTCGGCGCCCTCGGCCGCGGCACGCTCGTACGTCTCGAGCAGCACCGCGGGACTGGGTCGCGAGGTGCTGACCGGCATGAACTCCCGCAGGGCCTTGGCCACTGCCTCGGGGCTGGCTTCGGGGTCGATGCCGTCGTCGTACGAGCGGGCTCCGATCACCACCTGCAGCGGGACCACGACGATCCCGTGCTCCGTCGCCACGTCGCCCGAGAGCGACGCGGTCGAGTCGGTGACGACGGTGACCTTCGGCATGGGCCGAGACTACCGAGCCGACCAGGCCGGAGTGCGTCAGCCGACGACGACGTTGACCAGCTTGGGCGCGCGGACGACGACCTTGCGCACGGTCTTCCCCTCCAGGCTGCGCACCACCGCGTCGTCCGCCATCGCCAGCGCCTCCAGGTCGGCGGCGCTGATCGTCGGCGGCACCTCCAGCTTGGCCCGCAGCTTCCCCTGCACCTGGACGATCGCGGTCACCGTGTCCTCGACCAGCAGCGCCTCGTCGACGACGGGCCAGCCTGCCTTGGCCACGGTCGGCTCGTGGCCCAGCCGCTCCCACATCTCCTCCGCCGTGTACGGCGCGACCAGGCTCAGCAGGACCGCAACCGTCTAGACGGCCTCACGCACCGCCGGGTCGGCCGGGCCGCAGCCGGAGTCGATCGCCTTGCGGGTGGTGTTCACCAGCTCCATGATCCGCGCGACCATCACGTTGAACCGGTGTCCCTCGACCAGCTGCGCCGCGTCGTGGACGGTCCGGTGCGTGGCCTTGCGCAGCGCCAGGTCACCTTCGGCGGGGTCGGCTCCCGGCGACGACGTCACGTCACCGGACAGCCGCCACACCCGCTGCAGGAACTTCAGCGAGCCGCCCGGTGACAGGTCGGCCCAGTCGATGTCGTCCTCCGGCGGTCCGGCGAA
>CADCUK010000081.1 GCA_902805865.1 uncultured Nocardioidaceae bacterium
CGTGTACCAGTCGAGATCCACCGGGGTGCCCTCCAAGCCGTCCGTGCAGGCGTCGACCCAGCGGTCGTAGGAGAAGTGCTCGCTCCAGCCGTCGAACCGCCCGCCGCCACGCCAGACGCTCTCGATGACGCGGCCGACCCGGCGGTCACCACGGGACAGCAGCCCTTCGACGATGCCGGGGCGGCCGTCGTGGTAGCGGAAGCCGATCGCGCGCGCGTACTTCTTGTCCGACCGCACGTCGTCGCGCAGCTTCTTCAGCCGCTCGTCGGTGGTCTCCCAGTCGAGCTGGGGCGCCCACTGGAACGGCGTGTGCGGCTTGGGCACGAAGCCGCCGATGGACACCGTGCAGCGGATGTCGTTGCGGCCGGAGACCTCACGGCCCTTCGCGATGACCTTCTTCGCCAGGTCGGCGATCTCGAGGACGTCCTCGTCGGTCTCGGTGGGCAGCCCGCACATGAAGTAGAGCTTGACCTGCCGCCAGCCGTGCGAGTACGCCGTCGCGACGGTCCGGATGAGGTCCTCCTCGGTGACCATCTTGTTGATCACCCGGCGCAGCCGCTCGGAGCCGCCCTCGGGGGCGAAGGTCAGCCCGGAGCGCCGACCGTTGCGGGAGAACTCGTTGGCGAGGGTGATGTTGAAGGCGTCCACGCGGGTCGACGGCAGCGAGAGCGAGACGTTCGAGCCCTCGTAGCGGTCGGCGAGCCCCTTGGCGACGTCACCGATCTCGCTGTGGTCGGCGCTGGAGAGGGAGAGCAGCCCGACCTCCTCGAACCCCGACTTGCGGATGCCGTTCTCGACCATGTCGCCGATGGTGGTGATCGACCGCTCGCGGACCGGGCGGGTGATCATGCCGGCCTGGCAGAACCTGCACCCGCGGGTGCAGCCGCGGAAGATCTCGACGGAGAACCGCTCGTGGACGGTCTCGGCGAGCGGCACCAGCGGCTTGCGCGGGTACGGCCAGGAGTCCAGGTCCATCAGCGTGTGCTTGTGCACCCGCCACGGCACGCCGGAGGTGTTGGGCACGACGCGCTTGATGCGCCCGTCGGGCAGGTACTCGACGTCGTAGAAGCGCGGGACGTAGACGCCGCCGGAGACCGCCAGGCGGTACAACAGCTCGTCGCGAGGAGAGCGGTCGGCCGACCCGGGGCAGCCCTCCTCCTTCCACTCGCGGATCACCTCGGAGATCGCGAGCACGACCTCCTCACCGTCGCCGAGGACCGCCGCGTCGATGAAGTCAGCGATCGGCTCCGGATTGAACGCGGAGTGGCCGCCGGCGAGCACGATCGGGTCCTCGAAGCCCCGGTCCGCCGCGTGCAGCGGGATCCCGGCCAGGTCCAGCGCCGTGAGCATGTTCGTGTAGCCGAGCTCGGTGGCGAACGAGATCCCGAGGACGTCGAACGCCCGGACCGGCCGGTGCTGGTCCACGGTGAACTGAGGGATGCCGTTCTCGCGCATCACCTTCTCCATGTCCGGCCACACGGCGTACGTCCGCTCCGCCAGCGCCCAGTCGCGCTCGTTGAGCACCTCGTAGAGGATCTGCACGCCCTGGTTCGGCAGCCCGACCTCGTAGGCATCGGGGTACATCAGCGCCCACCGGACCTCGGCCTCGTCCCACTCCTTGAGGGTCGAGTTCAGCTCCCCGCCGACGTACTGGATCGGCTTCTGCACGCCGGACAGCAGCGGCTCGAGCCGTGGCCACACGGACGCGTGGTCCACACGTGACGTCAGGTCGGACGAGACAGTCGAAGGCACGGAGAAACCTCAAGGTCGGCTACGGGGAACGGCACCAGGGTACGACGCCGTGGTGAGCCGTTCTCCCCAGCGGGAGGACCGCGGCCGAGCCATCACGCCATCCCGGCCTCCGAACCTGGAGCGGTCCAGGTGGACAGGGCCACCGACCCGGCCGGTCTGCGGCCCGACCCGCTTGGACGCGGCGCGGGTGGCTGTGGGGCGAGTTTCCGTCGTCAGGTGCCTGGAAGTCACACGGTGCTGACTGTGGTTTCGACTTCGTCGGACGCAGAGAGTCGGGGGCTCAGAAACGCGAGCGGTCCCGCCTGGAGTGGGCGACCCCGAGCCCCATCGAGCGTTGGCTGCGCAGGTGGATCGTCTGCAGGAGCCCGACCGCCATCATCGTGGCGAAGATCGCGGAGCCGCCGTGCGACACCAACGGCAGGGGTACGCCGGTCACCGGCATGATCCCCAGGCACATGCCGATGTTCTGGAACGACTGGAAGCCGATCCAGCACGCGATGCCGGCTGCGGCGAGCCGGCCGAACAGGTCGTCGGCCTGCGAGGCGATCGTCAGCGCACGCCAGAGGAGCACGCCGAGCAGGGCGATCACCACTCCGGCGCCCAGGAGACCGAGCTCCTCCCCCGCCACCGTGAAGATGAAGTCGGTCTGCTGCTCGGGCACGAAGCCGGACTGGGTCTGGGAGCCGTCGAAGAGCCCTTGACCGAAGACCCCGCCGTTGCCGATCGCGATCCGCGCCTGCTCGGTGTTGTACCCCGCACCCCGCGGGTCGAGGGCCGGGTTGGTGAACGCCATGAACCGGTCGATCTGGTAGTCCTCGAGCAGCCCGAACCGCACCGCCGCAGCGGCCGCCCCGACGCCAGCGACCCCGAGACCGAGCAGCCACCGGCGAGGGGCACCAGAGGCAGCGATGACGCCGAAGACGGTGGCGAGCAGCACGAGCATCGTGCCGAGGTCGGGCTGGAGCAGGATCATCGCTGCAGGGAGGGCGGCGATGCCCAGCATGCCGAGCACGTCCAGGTCGCCGACCTCGCGCTGCTTCCATGAGCTCTCGGTGCGCTCGGCGACCACGAGCGCCATGGCGACGACGACCGCGAGCTTGGCGAACTCCGCCGGCTGGATCGACATCCCGGCGATGATGATCCAGGAACGCGAGCCGTTGATCGTCGAGCCCATCACGAGGACCAGCACAAGGCCGATCAGCGAGGCGGCGTAGACGACCGGGGCGAGGATCCGCACCCAGCGGTGGTCGGTGGCGGCGACCAGCACGGCCAGCACGATGCCGATCGCGATGTTGACCAGGTGCCTGCGCAGGAACGCCTCGGAGTCACCGCCGGTGAGCACGTCGCGCTCGGCGGTGGCCGACCACACGAGCATCGTGCCGAGGGTGAGCAGCGCCGCCGTGGCGAGGAGCAGGATCCAGTCGAGCTGCGGCACGCGGGCCAGGCTCGACTGCGCGATCGACGGGGGAGAGTACGCCGGACGCGGCGACCGGGCCCGGGGCGGGTTGATGATGCTCATTCCTCGTCCCCTCCGGGCTTCGTCGACGGCGGAAGGATCGAGCCGTCCTCGGCGAAGACGGGGAGCCGGGTCGGCGGCACGACGCCCGGGATCGCGGAGTCCTCCGAGCGGACCTTGTCGCCGTCGATGCCGTACAAGGTCTCGTAGATCGTCCGGATCGCCGGGCCGGAGGTGCCGGAGCCGGTGCCGCCCTGGGACACCATCATCACCACGACGTAGTCCTTGGTGTAGGAGGCGACCCACGAGGTGCTCTGCTTGCCGTAGACCTCGGCGGAGCCGGTCTTGGCGCGCAGCGTCACCGCGTCGAGCGGGAAGTCCACGAGCCGCCAGGCCATCGTGCCGGTGCGCGAGACGTTCTGCAGGGCCTCGTCGATGAAGTCGAGGTCTCCTCCGGGGATGTCGAGCTCGGCCTGCACCGACGGCTCGATCTCCTCGATGACCTCGCCCTCGGGGCTGACGATCGCCTTGCCGACCCGCGGCTCGTAGAGCGTCCCGCCGTTGGCGATCGCGGCGTACCCTCGGGCGAGCTGCAGCGGGGTGACGAGGGTGTCGCCCTGGCCGATCGAGAAGTTGACGGCGTCGCCGGCGCGGTAGGCGTAGCCCTCGATGCAGAACTCGCGTGCGAACCGGTGGAGGAAGTCGTCGCCCGGCTCCTCGCCGACCTCGCAGTAGTAGTCCTTCATCGACTCGTAGTAGGCCAGCTTCCACTTGCGGTCCGCGATCCGCCCGGAGGCCTCACCCGGGAGGTCGATGCCGGTCTCGGAGCCGAAGCCGAAGGTCTTGGCGATCTCGACCAGCGGGTCCTTGGCGTCGACGTCGGTCTCGTCGGAGCCGTACTTCTGCCAGAAGTTGTAGCCGATCCGGTAGAAGAAGGTGTTGCAGGAGACCTCGAGCGCCTTCTGGAAGCCGATCGAGCCGTAGGCGCCGGACTCGTAGTTCTTGAAGACGCGGTTGCCGACCTGGAACCCCGACGAGCAGTCGAGGTAGGAGGACTGCGTGTAGGTGCCGTCGCGCAGCGCACCGGCGGTCATGAACGGCTTCCACGTCGACCCGGGAGCGAACTGGCCCTGGGTGGCGCGCGACAGCAGCGGCGTCCCTGCCTCCTCGGAGTAGAGCCGCTCGAGCTCGTCGGGGCCGATGCCGCCGACCCACACGTCGGGCTCGTACGTCGGCTGGCTGGCCATCGCGACGATGCGGCCGGTGTCGGCCTCCATCACCACGGCGGCGCCGGAGTCCGCGACGTAGGGGCGGCCGGTCACGGTGTCGACGGTCGCGCGGGCGGTCTTGATCGTCTGCGCCAGCTGCTGCTCGACCACGGCCTGCACCCGGGAGTCGATCGAGGTGACGAGGGTGTCCCCCACCTGGCCCTCGATCTCGCCCGAGTCGCCGAGGACGCGGCCCATCGAGTCCACCGCGACCTGCTTGTAGCCCGGGAAGCCGCGGAGGTACTCGTCGTACTCCTTCTCCAGCCCCGCGCGGCCGACGACGGAGGCGCCGTGGACGGACTCGTCGCCGTCCTCCTCCGCGCGCTCCATCTCCGACTCGGTGATCGGGCTGAGGTAGCCGAGCAGGTGCGCGGCGTTGATGCCGTACGGCGCGGGATAGGCGCGCACGCTCTGCGCCTCGACGATGACCGCCGGGAAGTCCTCGTTCTGCTCCATGATCATCAGCGCGGTCTGCTGCGGGATGTCCTTGGCGACCGGCACCGGCTGGTAGGGCGAGCCGTTCCAGCAGACGCCGGCCTGGGACTTCGGCTCACCGCAGATCCGGATGTGTGCCCTGATCGACTCGTAGGGCTTGTCCACCGAGTCGGCGATCCGCTGCAGCAGCCGCTTCTGGGTCCGGCCCTCCAGCTTCTGCAGCAGGGTGCGGTCGACGGTGACGACCCACGAGGTGCGGTTCGCGACCAGCGGTCGACCCATGTCGTCGACGATGAGCCCGCGCGCCGGCTGCACGACGATGTCGCGGACCGACTGGTCGGCGGCCTTGGCGGTGTACTCGTCGCCGCTGAAGACCTGGAGGTACCAGAGCCGGCCGAACAGCGTGAGGAAGAGCGTGATCACGAGCACCTGGATCACACCGAGCCGCAACCGGCCCTTGGTGTAGGTCGGCACGCGCTTCTTGCCCGCGTCGCGCAGTCGGTCCAGGGGGAGCATCGCCATCGTCGTCAGCCGCGCATTCTCAGTAGGCGACCTGTTGCTGCGGCTGCATGCGCTTGAACATCCGCATCGCAGGAGGCAGCACGAACGGCGCCAGCAGCAGGTCGTAGAGGAGCGCGGTCGGGATCACCTGCAGCGCCTCGCCCACCGGGATCGCCGGGTCGCGCAGCAGCATGCCGGACAGCGCGAAGACCGAGGTGCCGACGAAGGACGCCGCTGCGACGGTGCCGAGCGCGACGAGCGTCGAGCGTCCGGCGTCCTGACGGACCCGGCCGGCGACGTAGCCGACCAGGACCAGCGCGAGCGCCCAGCGGCCGGCGACGTGGTCGGCCGGCGGGACGAGGTCGATCGCCATGCCGCCCACGAACCCCAGCACGGCGGCGAGCTCGGGCCCACGGGTCAACGCGGCGGCGACCACGACCAGCAGCACCAGGTTCGGCACCACTCCGTCGTACGAGAAGAAGCTGAAGAAGCTGACCTGCAGCACCACGGCGAACAGAAGGACGAGGGTGAACGTCAACGCACGGGCGAGCGGCAT
The DNA here is from genome assembly GCA_902805865.1 of uncultured Nocardioidaceae bacterium. Lineage (GTDB taxonomy): Bacteria > Actinomycetota > Actinomycetes > Propionibacteriales > Nocardioidaceae > Marmoricola_A. The sequence goes on from CADCUK010000081.1 coordinate 5,969, forward strand.
CTCAGCGTCCTTCCTCGTCGTCGGTCTCGTCGGCGGGGATCTCGCCGGCCTGGATCACCGGTCGGTCACCCTCGGTGTCGGCGTTGACGACGACTCCGACGAGGTCGAGCGAGGAGAAGTCGACGAACGGCTTGATCACCGCGTGCTTGGCCTGCTCGCGCGGGCTCGAGAACACGGCCTCCACCGAGCCGATCGGCACCCCTGCGACGTACGGCGAGCCGTTGTTGCTGCCCCAGGTCACGACGACGTCGTTCTTCCCCGGGGTCTCGGAGTCGTCGACGAGGTCGAGGTCGAGCCGTCCGTCGCCACCGATGTCACCACGGCCCTGGAGGAAGCCGACCTCGGCGTTGGAGCCGAGGCGCGCACCCACCACGGACTCCTGGTCGATGACGAGCAGGACGGTGGCCGAGCTGCGGCTCGCCTCGGTGACGCGGCCCACGAGCCCCTCGTTGTTGATCACGGTCATGTCCGGCTGGATGCCGGAGCTGGTGCCGGCGTCGATCGTCACCGTGAACGAGAACGACTGGGCAGGTCCTACAGCGACCACGCGGGCCGGGACGAGCGCGAAGCCGCTCGTCCTCGACGCCTGGAGCAAGCCGTCGAGCTCGGCGGCGCGGTAGCGCACCTCCGAGGTGGTGGCCAGCTGCCCACGGAGGTTGGCGTTCTCGGCCTGCAGCTTGGCGATGTCCGAGCGCAGCGACTGGTTCGCCTCGAAGAAGCCGGGGATCTCGTGCAGCGGCCGGGCCACGACCGCCGCCCGCTCCTGCACCGGCCCGAGCACGTCACCCAGGGCGCCGCGAGCCGGCTCGAACGGCGAGGACTCGTCCCGCTGGTAGTCGACCGTGATCGCGGTGAGGCAGGCGAGCGTCAGCACGGCGAGCAGCGACTTGCTCGGTCGGCGGCGCTTGTTCGACGACCGGTTCGAGGAACGGTCGGACGCGCTGCTCCACGCGCTGGACGACGTGCTGGGCATCGACTCTCCTACCGTCGCCGGGGCTCGGACACGAGCACCTGCTGGAGAGCCTCGAACTCCTCGACGCACTTGCCGGCACCGAGCGCCACCGAGTGCAGCGGGTCCTCCGCGACGTGGACCGGCATGCCGGTCTCGTGGCGCAGCCGCTCGTCGAGGCCTCGGAGCAGGGCGGTGCCCCCGGTGAGGACGAGGCCGCGGTCCATGATGTCGCCGGCGAGCTCGGGCGGGGTCTGGTCGAGGGTCGCCCGTACCGCGTCGATGATGTCGTGCA
>CADCUK010000082.1 GCA_902805865.1 uncultured Nocardioidaceae bacterium
CGCGGCGACCCCCGGCAGCTCCGCTTCCGCGCCGGCGCCGTGCTGGAGATCGACTACGACGTAGTCGGCTCCGGTCCTGGCCAGCACCTCACCGGTCACGACACCCGGCAACAGGCTCCACAACCCGATGCGCGGCTGCCCTTCGGCCCATGACCGCCGTAGCTGGTGCGTGTCCATGTGCTCATCCTGCCGGAGGTAAATCCGTTGGTGCAGCGGAGGGCCAGGGTGCAGCCTGGTGCGCATGGACACCATGGAGATCGCGGAGCTCACCGCCGACAACCCTGACCACGTCGAGGGGATCGTCGAGCTGCGCAACGCGATCCGCGAGCACGAGGCACCGTGGTTGATCCTCTCGACACCGAGCCAGGTGCAGGGCTGGATGCGGCACGGGTGGGACCTCGAGCCGGGACGGCACTTCGGCGGTTTCGTCGGCGGCCGGCTGGCCGCGCTGGGTGTGGTGAACACCAGCGAGTGGGACAACCTCGACCTCGCCTGGCTGAGCTGCGCGGTCCACCCCGACGCGCGGAAGCAGGGACACGGGAACGCGATGGCGGACCACGTGGAGGGCGTCGCCCTGCAGATGGGCCGCACGAAGGTCGGAGCCGATGCCTTTGACGGGTCCTTCGGGGTCGAGTTCGCCGGACGGCGCGGATACACGCTCGGCTCCACGGCGGTGAACCGCCGACAGCACCTCGAGGAGATCTCCCTCGAGAAGATCCAGGGCCTGTACGACGAGGCCACGGCTGCCGCTTCGGCGTACGAGCTGGTCCGGATCGTCGGCCCCACACCCGAGGAGCTGCTGGACGACGTCGCGGTGATGTCCGCGGCGATCAACGACGCGCCGCTCGACGACCTCGAGATCGAGGACGAGGTCTACCCGCCGCAGCGCATCAGGGACTACGAGACAGCCATCGAGCGGCGGGGGGAGCGGCTCTACCGGCTGCTGGTCCGTCACCGCGAGAGCGGCGAGCTGGCCGGGCACACCGTCGTCGCGGTCGAGGGGGACCGGCCCGAGATCGGTCACCAGCACGACACGTCGGTGGTCCGCACCCACCGGGGTCACCGGCTGGGCCTGCTGCTCAAGAGCGGCATGAACCTGTGGCTGGCCGACACCGAGCCCCAGCTGCGGACCGTGGACACGTGGAACGCCGAGTCCAACGACCACATGATCGCGGTCAACGAGGCGCTGGGCTACCGGCCGGTGGCGCGCGAGCACCAGTTCCAGAGGACGCTCCAGCCCTCGTAGGGCCGGGTGGCGTAGCGTTTGGCTGTGCCTGGGACCGTGGACCGTGTCGACGACTTCCAGCGCAGGCACCCGGTGGTCGGATTCCCGCTGGCGGTGATCTACAAGTACTTCGACGACCAGGGCCCCTACCTCGCGGCGATCCTGACGTACTACGCGTTCATCGCGATCTTCCCGATGCTGCTGATCGCCTCGTCAGTGCTCGGCTTCGTGCTGCAGGGCAACCCCGAGCTGCAGGCACGGCTGCTCGACTCGGCGCTGAGCCAGTTCCCGATCGTCGGCACCCAGCTCGGCCGTCCCGAGGGACTTCAGGGCAGCACGAGCGGCGTGATCGTCGGAAGCCTGGCGGCGCTGTACGGCATCACCGGGCTGGGCCAGGCCGCACAGAACGCGCTCAACGTGGCCTGGGCGATCCCGCGCAACGTCCGGGGCAACCCCGTGGTGAGCCGGCTGCGGTCGCTGGTGCTGCTCTCGGTGAGCGGGCTCGCGGTCCTGCTCGTGACGGCGGCGACCGGCGTCGTGGGCAACCTGGGCTCGTTCGGCGTCGACCTGGGCTCGTGGGTGGTGGGCGTGACCACAGGCATCTCGGTGAGCGCGACCGCCGTCGTGCTGGCGCTGATGATGCGCTTCACGACGTCCCGTCGCCCGTCCTTCCGGGGCTCCCTGCCGGGCGCCTTCGTCATCGCCGTGCTCTGGCACCTGATGCAGGTCCTGGGCGGGTCGTACGTCCGTGAGATCGTCACGACCACGACCGAGGTCAACGCCGTCTTCGCGCTCGTCCTGGGGCTCATCGCGCTGCTCTTCGTGGCCTCCGCCATGGGAGTGCTGGGCGTCGAGCTGAACGTCGTGCTCAACCAGCGGCTCTACCCGCGGGCGCTGCTGACGCCCTTCACCGACGCGGTCGAGCTCACCGAGGCGGACCGGCGCGCCTACGCGAGCTATGCCAAGGCGCAGCGGCACAAGGGGTTCCAGCACGTCGACGTGACCTACGACGACCACGACACCGGCAAAGGCAACGGGAGGCGCGATGTCCGCCGAGGAACAGGTTCGACGACTAGTAGAGCTGGGCGTGCACCAGCTGGCCCGGACGAGCCCACAGGAGCTCCTGAGCCGAGCGGAGACCCTCTCGGTCGACGACGATGACGTCGTCGTCGTCCATCCCGACTGCGTCGCTGCGTCCACGCTTGCCACCCTGCTGACCCGCGCCGGCAAGCCGGGGTTCGTGGTGACGGACATGGACGACCTCGACGCGTTCCGGCCCGTCCCCGGTGTGGAGGTCCCCGAGGCGCCGTTGTACGTGCTGCGATCCGTCGAGCGCGGCGACGACATGCTGAACTGGAGCCCCAACGAGGCGCTCCCCGCGATCGAGGCCCGCGGGCGGACACCGCTGACGGTGTCAGAAGGGATCAGCTGGCTGCTCCAGCACCCGGAACGGCTCGAGCCGAACCACTGCTTCATGACGATCGGCTCGCGCAAGACCAAGGCACGGGGGCTCGACGCGCGGACACCGGCGATCTGGATCAGCGGGGGCACCGGACGGGACGGCAAGGAGCGTCGGGACGCCCCGAAGGTGGGCTGGTGCTGGGCGGGCAACCGGCACACGTGGCTCGGGTTCGCCTCCGCGGCCGGTCGTTCGGGTCCGGATGCAACCGAATGAGCTCCGCTCGCGTCTATGGAGACAAGACCCGGAGGGAGTGGATGTTCATGGACGCGGCACACACCACGGAGGCTTCAGAGTTCCAACGGACGCTGAGCCTGCAGATCGCGCTGTACGAGGCTGACCTGGAGGCGCTGCGGGTCGACGGCGGGGACCCGGACGACATCTCGGCCTTCGAGGTGATCGTGCGTGAGCTGCGGCGCCTGCAGGTCGAGGACCTCGCCGAGATTGCAGAGGCCCGGCTCTGGCGGGCCGGTCCGGCGGCCTAGCCGCTCACCCTCGCGCGCCGCGTGGTGAGGTAGAGGCTCAGCCCGACGTAGTAGACGAGGTAGGCGAGCGAGATCGCCAGCCAGATCGCGTTCGGGTCGGGGATCTGGCTGATCAGCACCGCGTAGCTGACGAGCCACAGGGTGGTCAGGGCCCAGGTGAGGTGCCACATCGTGTCGGTGCGCGACGGGTACACGTACCCGACAGGTATGAAGACGAGCGCCGCGCACACCAGCAGGAGGACCGCCACCGACGTCGTGCCGAGGTCGAGCACCACGACGTAGAGCGCGAGCACGTTCCAGTAGCTGGGGAAGCCGAGGAACAGGTGGTCCTCGGTCTTCGCGTCCACGCGGCAGAACTGGTACGCCGAGGCCAGCAGCGGGATGACCGCGAGCACCGTGGCGGAGAACCCGTCACCGAGGTAGCCGGCGCTCCAGAGCAGCACCATCGGGGTGAACGCATAGGTCAGGTAGTCGACGATGTTGTCCAGCAGCGCGCCGTCGAACCACGGGACCCACCGCTTGACCTCGAAGCGCCGCGCCAGCATCCCGTCGGTGCCGTCCACGACCATCGCGGCCAGGCCGAGCCACAGCGCGCGGACGATCTCGCCCTCGATCACCGCCATCACGGTGAGGAACGCGATCACGGTGCCCGTCGCCGTGTAGATGTGGATCATCCAGGCAGCGGCAACGGCCAGTCCGTCTTGGGGAGATCGAGTCTGCTCGCGGCTCTGCTCGGTCGACTGCACTGAAGTCCTCGGTAGCGTGTGCGGGTTTGTAGGCTCTCAGCATGCAAGGGGCCATGGGCAGAGCGCCCGCCTACAGTACGCCGTCGGCGCTGGGGTGATCGATTCGCACACCACGACGGTGGACAGAAAGCGGCCTGTCCTCCTGCAGCTGGTGGTCTTCGCGGGCGTGGGTGGCGTGTTCAACGTCCTCTACGGGCTGCTCTACATCCTCCTGCGGACCGGCCTCGACGCGCAGTGGGCCAACGCCATCGCGCTGGTGCTCTCCACCATCGCCGGCACCTGGGGCCACCGGCGGGTCACCTTCGGGGTCCGCGGCACGGCCCGGACCTTGTCCCACCAGTCGTTGGGGCTGGCGCTCCTGGCCTTCGGGCTCGCCGTCACCGGTGGCTCGCTGATGCTGCTCGAGGCGTCGGTCGACGGACCCTCACGGACGGCCGAGCTGCTGGTGCTGGCGGCGGCCAACCTCGGGGTGGGACTCGTCCGGTTCTTCCTGTTCCGGCTGGCGATGGTCCCCGAACCCGTCCACGCCGGGGGATGATGCGCTCATGTTCGTCGCCTTCGCCCTGCTCGCCGTAGCCATCGTGGTGGAGGTGCTCAGCACCGCCGCGCTGCCTCGCACCGAGGGGTTCCGCGACCCGTTCTGGGCGGCGATCGTCCTCGCCGGCTACGGAGTGGCGATCTGGCTGCTGGCCATCGTGGTGCAGCGGCTCCCGGTCTCGGTGACCTACGCCGTCTGGGCGGGGCTGGGCACGGCGGCAATCGCCGTCATCGGCGTGGTCTACCTGGGGGAGTCGTGGAACCCGGTGAAGGTCACGGCGCTGGCCCTCATCATCGTCGGCGTCGTGGTGCTGAACCTCGAGGGCGTGCACTGAACGCAGTCCCGGACCCTCAAGTCGTTGCCGCGACGGGAGCGGACTGGCAGCATGGGGTTCTCAGCGCGTATGACGAAACGAGTTGCAGCATGCGCAACACCCGAGCCTCTGTGACGCTTCTCGCCGACCTGGTCAGGGCGGCCCGGTACGAGGTGCTGCCGACACCCACGATCGAGGACAAGGTCCTCGAGCACGTGCCGGTGGACCGTGCGCTGACCGTGACCGCGTCCCCGGCGAAGGGGCTCGACGCCACGATGGAGCTGGCCGAGCGGTTGACCAAGCACGGGTACTCCGTGGTCCCGCACCTGGCGTCCCGCATGGTGCGGGACCGCGAGCAGCTGGCCGAGATCGCCGACCGGCTGACGACCGCCGGCATCCGCTCGGTCTTCGTCCCGGCAGGGGACAAGACCCCGCCGGAGGGGGTGTACGACTCGGCCCTGCCGATGCTGGCCGACCTCACCGAGCTGGGACGACCCTTCGAGGACGTGGGCATCACCGGCTACCCCGAGACGCACCCGTTGATCGACGACGACGTGACGGTCCAGTCGATGTGGGACAAGCGCCAGCACGCGACCTCGATCGTCAGCAACCTCGTCTTCGACCCCGCGGCCATCGACAGGTGGCTGCTGCGCATGCGGGCACGGGGGATCACCCTGCCCCTGTGGCTGGGCATGCCCGGGCCCGCCGAGCGCGCCAAGCTGCTGGCGATGGCGACGAAGATCGGCGTGGGCGACTCCACCCGGTTCCTCGTCAAGCACAAGGGGGCGATGCTCCGCCTCGCGGCGCCGGGAGGCTTCACCGGCGAGCGGTTCCTCGAGCAGTGCGCGCCGGCGCTGGCCAGGCCCGGCGCGGCGGTCGCCGGGCTGCACGTGTTCACGTTCAACCAGGTGGCCGAGACCGAGCAGTGGCGTCAGGCGTTCCTCGACCGGCTCGAGCAGCGCACCAAGCGGCGCTGAGACTCGGCTGCCTCAGCTGCCTCCGGCATCGCGCAGGAGCTGTTCGAGCGCGTGCTCCAGACGCTGGTGCCCGGTGTCCACGACGACGAGCGGCAGCCCCAACCGGTCGGCGGCGGCACGGGCCTCGTCCTCGATCTCGGCACCGGGGTCCTGACGGAGCCAGACCACGCGGTGGTACTGCCCGAAGTAGTCGTCGCGGAGCTCCGGGTGCCGGTCCAGGCCCAGCTCGGCGATCACCGTCCGGTCAAAGGATCTGACCAGGAAGTCGGTGAGCACGTAGGTGCCGGGCTCCTCCTCGAAGAGCCGGGTCATGGCGTTCTCCCCGGCGTACAGGTCGTAGCAGTGCAGCCCGGCGAGCCGGTGCCAGCCTCGGCGCCGGCAGAGCCCGTCGAGCGCGCCGTAGGTGCCGCAGTCGGCGTACCCCACCGCGACCGCGCGGTAGCGGTCCGCGAGCCCGTCCGCGAGCTGCTCGACCTCGGCGGCGATCCGGTCGGGTCGGTTGTGCAGCAGCGGCGGCAAGGGGTGGACGTCCACGGGCCAGCCACGGCGAGCGACGATCTCGGCGCAGGGCTGGGCGATCGCGCCGCAGGCGACGAGCGCGACGGTGCCGCTGCGGCCGGCCCGCTCAGACTGGGAAGGCGAGGAGCTCGACGAAACGGTCGTTGAAGTCCGTGCGGTCGGAGAGCTCGACATAGGCCACCTCCTCCAGCAGGGCGGCTGCTCCCGCACGCTCCTGCACGCTGAGCAGGCTCATCTTCGCGCCCTCGCCGGCGACGTTGCCGGCGGAGACGATCCGGAGGACCGGGAGCTTGGGGACCAGCCCGACCCGGATCGCGGCGGCGGGGGAGAGGTAGCTGCCAAAGGAGCCCGCGAGCAGTACCTGCTGGACGTCACCCGGTTCGACGCCGAGCTGCTCGAGCAGCAGCGTCCACCCGGTCGAGATCGCCGCCTTGGCGAACTGCAGCTCACGGACGTCGCGCTGGGAGAGGTAGACCGAGTCCTCGGGTGCTGCGCCGGCGGAGGGGCTGTGCAGCACGAAGACCCGCTCCTTGCCGATCATCGTCAACCGGTCCGCGAGCCCCGGGACCCGCTCCTTCGCCTCCTCGTCGGGCACGAAGCGGCCGGTGGCGTCGAGGAGCCCCACCCTGACCAGCTCGGCGACGGCGTCGACGAGCCCGGAGCCGCAGAGGCCGCGGGGCTCGGCGTCGCCGATGACCTGGAGCCGCACGCCCTCCGCGGAGTCGCTCGTCACCGACGGGTCGAGGCGGACGACCTCGATGGCACCGTCGGCGGCCCGCATCCCGCACCTGATCGCCCCGCCCTCGAAGGCGGGGCCGGCGGGCGCGGCGGTCGCCAGGATCGTCTCGCCGTCGCTGAGGACGATCTCGCAGTTCGTGCCGACGTCGATGAACAGCCGCACGCGC
>CADCUK010000083.1 GCA_902805865.1 uncultured Nocardioidaceae bacterium
GTCCAGGTCGGGCGCTTCGTCGATGCGCTCGAGGAGCAGGGGATCCTCGACAACACGCTGTTCTTCTACCTCCTCGGGGACAACGGCGCCTCCGGCGAGGGTGGACCGCGCGGCACGTTCCGCGAGCACCTGGTCGGTCACGGGATCCAGGACGAGACCGCGGACATGGCTGCCCGGCTCGAGACGCTCGGCGACCCGACCACGTACGCGATCTACCCCGCCGGGTGGGCACTGGCCATGAACACGCCGTACCCCTGGACCAAGCAGGTCGCGCACCTCGGCGGCACGCGCGACGGCATGATCGTTCGCTGGGGCGACGGGATCGAGGCCCGCGGCGAGATCCGTCACCAGTGGCACCACGTGATCGACCTGCTCCCGACGATCCTCGAGGCGACGGGGGTCCCCGCGCCTGCCGCGTTCGACGGCGTGGAGCAGCAGCCGATCGAGGGCACGAGCCTGCACTACAGCTTCGACGAGCCGGAGGCCCCGGACCGGCACACCACGCAGTACTTCGAGATGCTCGGCAACCGCGGCATCTACCACGAGGGCTGGACGGCCGTGACCCGTCACGGCGTGCCGTGGGAGATGGTGGACACGCCTGACCGCCCCTTCGACGAGGACGTCTGGGAGCTCTACGACCACGCCGCGGACTGGAGCCAGGCCCACGACCTGGCTCAGCAGCACCCCGAGCGGCTGCGCGAGCTCCAGGAGCTCTTCCAGCGGGAGGCGGAGAAGCACAACGTCCTGCCGCTGGACGACCGGGTCACCGAGCGGGAGAACCCCGACGTGGCCGGCCGGCTCGACCTCCACCAGGGACGGCGCTCCCTCTCGTTCGGCCCGCACGTCGGTCGACTGACCGAGGAGGCGGCGCCCAACGTCAAGAACCGCTCCCACGTCATCACCGCCGACCTCGAGGTGATCACCGGCTCCAGCGGCGTGGTGGTGGCGCAGGGCGGGCGCTTCGGCGGCTGGTCGCTGTACACCGTCAACGGCGTCCCGCACTACGCCTACAACTTCGTGGGCCGCGACCTGACCGTCGTGCGCGGCGCCCGGCCGATGACCCCGGGACGTCACGACCTGGTCGTCCGCTTCGACTACGACGGAGGTCCTCCCGGCAGCGGCGCGAGCCTCACCATCGAGCTCGACGGCAAGGCGGTCGGCGCCGGACGCATCCCGGTGACGACGGCGTACTACTTCTCCTTCGACGAGACCTTCAACATCGGGGTGGACCCGGGGACCCCCGTCGTCGACGACTACCTGCCGGTGCGCAACCGCTTCGAGGGGCTCATCCACCGGGTGCGGTTCGACCTCGACGACGTGGCCGACCCGGGCACCCTGGAGGAGCGCAGCCGAGCCGTCATGGTCCACCAGTGAGTGGCTGCTGCTCGCCGTCGGGCCCGGGCGGGGGCTCGTCGATCCGGGTGGCGGACAAGCCCGGAGTGCTTCGTGGCGGGGACCGTCTCGACGGTCTGGTCGTGCTGGCCGGGGGCCGGACGGTCGTCGGCAGCAGCGATCCCGACCACCCGGAGGAGTGGCCGGCGCGTGAGGTCGACGTCGCACCCTTCGCCATCGGCCGTTGTGCCGTGACCAACGACGAGTTCGCCGCCTTCGTCGCGGCGACGGCGCACCGCACCGACGCCGAACGGCATGGCTGGTCGTTCGTCTTCGGCGGTCTCCTCCCCGACGACTTCCCGCCCACGCGCGGCGTCGCCGCTGCCCCGTGGTGGCGGGAGGTCCACGGCGCCGACTGGGCGCATCCCGAAGGTCCGCAGTCAGGGCTCGACGGTCGTGGGGACCACCCGGCGGTCCACGTCTCCCGACGGGACGCCGAGGCGTACGCCGTGTGGTGGGGCGGTCGACTCCCCACCGAGCCGGAGTGGGAGCACGCAGGGCGGGGCGGGCTGGCCGCGGCGCCGTACCCGTGGGGCCACGAGCTGGAGCCGTCGGGTGAGCACCGGATGAACGTCTGGCAGGGCACGTTCCCCGCCGACGACACCGGCGCGGACGGATGGCGGGGCACCTGTCCGGTCGACGCGTTCCCCGCCAACGGGCACGGGCTGCACAACACCACCGGGAACGTCTGGGAGTGGTGCGCCGGCGCCTGGGGGGCCGGCGACCCCACCGGGGTCAGCCGCGGCGGCTCCTACCTCTGCCACGCCTCGTACTGCCGTCGCTACCGGGTCTCCGGACGGCAGCCGCACTCACTCGACTCGACCGCCGGGAACCTCGGCTTCAGGATCGCCGCAGACGTCTGACCCGCCGTCGCGCGCTCAGCTCCTGAGGACCTTCTCCAGCGCCTTGCCCTTCGCGAGCTCGTCGACCAGCTTGTCGAGGTAGCGGATCTTCTGCATCAGCGGATCCTCGACCTCCTCCACGCGGATCCCGCAGACGACTCCCTTGATCGAGGAGGCGTTCGGGTTCAGCCGCGCCTGGGCGAAGAACTCCTCGAACGTCGTTCCTCCGTCCAGGTGACCGGTGAGCGCTGCCTCGTCGAACCCGGTCAGCCACTCGATGACCTGGTCGAGCTCGGCCTTCGTGCGCCCCTTCTTCTCGACCTTGGTCACGTAGTGGGGGTAGACCGACGCGACGCTGACGGTGAAGATCCGGCTCATGTCCCGGCCTCCTCGTCCTTGCCGCCGCCGAGCAGCACGCGCGTCATGGCGTTGCGGGTGTCCAGCAGCTCGTCGAGCGCGGCGTCGAGCTGGTCGGCGGTGACGGCCAGGTCCCCGGAGCCGGACTCGTCGGCGGCGATGAGAGCAGCGCGGCGCAGGAGCTCCTTGAGGAACGAGGCGGTCACGCCCTCGGTCCGGCTGATGACCTCGTCGAGCCGGCTGTCGTCCAGAGCCAGGTCACCCCTGTAGAGATCGACCAGCCGTCTCCTTGCCTCCGCGTCGGGCAGGTCGAGCGGCACCGCCTGGTCCACACGGCCCGGCCTCGCGGCCAGTGCTGGCTCGAGGAGGTCCGCCCGGTTCGTCGTGAGCAGGAAGACCACGTCGGCGTCCTCGGCAAGACCGTCCATCTCGTTGAGGAGCTGAAAGAGCAGGGGGTGGTGGCCGGGATGCATCCCGCGGTCCTCCGCGATGAGGTCCACGTCCTCGACCACCACCATCGCCGGCTGCAGCGTGCGGGCCACCGAGCAGGCGGTGCCGATGAGCCGGAGCGAGTCACCTGTGAGCTGCACGATCGTGACGCCGGTGAGCTGACTGATCAGGTAGCGGACCGAGTGTGTCTTGCCCACCCCGGGCGGCCCGTACAGGAGCAGCCCCCGCTTGAGGTGCTGGCGTGCCGCAAGGAGACGCTCCCTGTGCTCGGCCACTCCCACGACCTGCCGCCGGATCGTCTCGAGCGTCTCCACGGGCAGGATCACCTCGTCCGTGCTCAAGGCCGGGCGTCGGTGGAACTGCAGCGCGGCTCCCCGCTCGCCGAACATGTCGCGGCCGAACGAGATGACCCTCCTGCGGAAGACGTTGTGCTCCAGCGCCAGCTCGCGGACCTCTGCGGCCACCGCGCTCGCGAGACCCGGACGGTTGCCCACGACGTGGAGCCGAGCAGCGCCCATGCCGCTCTCCGGGTCCGCCGCGAGCACAAGCACCACGACGCGGGCGTCACCCTCGCTGACGAGGTACAGCCCCGCCCGGACGGCCTGCTGGACCTCGCCGTCCGGACCGCAGGCCAGGTTCGACCACGAGACGTTGCCGGGCCTGGGCCCGAAGTCCTCACGGTCCCGTTGCAACAGGTCGGCAAGGCCGAACTCGTGGTGGCGGAAGTTCGCCAGCCCCAGGAGCTGGTGCTCTCGGCGCGGCGTCGCGCCGTTCTCCCCGAGCTCCTGCAGCCAGGCGTTCAAGCCGACCTGCACGTTCACCAGGTCGTACGCCGGCCAGGACTCCTCGACCACCTCGATGCCCTCCAGAGGAGCTGCGAGGTGCTCACGGATGATCGTGCTGAACGTCGGCCGGTCCTCGGCGCGAGCCCTGCCGACGATCCCCCGCCGGGCACGCCTGGCGAGCTTGGACACGTCCGACAGTCGCAGCCGCTCGTCGTCGTCACCGGCGGCCAGGAAGGACGCGGACACCACCCCGGCTGTGTCTTGGGTGTCTCCGGAGCGCGAGATGACGTGGAAGCTGCTCATCCGGTCAGCATCCACGGTGCGTCAACCGCCCGAGTCCTATATGTCAACCTGAGTTGACGCGGCGGTATTGTGTCAACTAATGTTGACAGCGTGACCCGAAGCACCCTGGTGGATTCCGCCGCCGGCGACGATCCCCGGGCCGGCCTCCGAGCCGTCCGCTCGTTGCGCGAGCTCGCCGACCGGCTCGAGCGGTTGCAGGTGCAGCGCGCTCGCGAGCTGGGCTGGTCCTGGCAGGAGGTGGCCGACGCGCTGGGCGTCAGCCGTCAGGCGGTCCACAAGAAGCACGGCAGGAGAAGCTGATGTTCGAGCGGTTCAGCAAGGAAGCCCGAGAGGCCGTCGTCGGCGCCCAGGACGTCGCGCGACAGTGCGGCTCCCCCACCGTCGACAGCAGGCACCTGCTCGTCGCGGTGCTCGAGTCGTCGCCGTCGGTGCGCCTGGCGATGCAGACGTCCGGGTCCGATCCGGCAGCGGTCGCCACTCACCTGCGCTCCGAGCTGCGCAGCGACCGGCTCGACGAGTCAGCCCTGGCATCCCTGGGCATCGACCTCGACGTCGTTCGCCAACGCGCCGAAGAAGCCTTCGGCCCGGACGCGCTCGAGCCGCCCCGCCGCCGACGGGGCCACCTGCCCTTCGCGAAGGACGCCCGGAAGACGATCGAGCTCTCGCTCCGCGAAGCGATCCGGCTCGAGCAGAGGACCATCCGCAGCGCTCACCTCCTGCTCGGCCTGCTCCACGCGGACAACCCCGGTCGCAACGCGCTCATCCGGGCTCACGTCGACACCCAGGGGCTGCGCACGGCGCTGGACCAGGAAGCCCGCGCCGCCTGAGTGGGCCGGACCCGCTCACGGGCGGTGGCACAGCCCACCCGTCACCTCCGCAGCACGACCTCCTGCTCCAGCCCGAGAAACGTGGCGTACCGGTGCGCCGCTTCTTCCAGCGCCGCATGCTCGGCACTGCTGAGCGACCCGCGGTAGGCCGTCAGCTCGAAGAGAAGGCTGCGGCCCACCGTGCGCTTCACCTGCGCGACCAGCTGTCCGTCGACGAGCGCCATCCCGAGGCCGCTCTCGCGTCCACGGGGGACGACCCCCTCGTCGTCCAGGACCATGCGGCTGTCCTGGTAGCCCCGGTACGTCTCGTCGAGGATCTGCAGCAGGTGCCCAGCCGGCTGCAACGGACCGGGCGGGGGCGACGAGCTCGCGTCGTGCCAGAACGTCCGTCCGTCGTGCTCGAACGACCCGAGCTGGTCACCGACCTGCGCCAGCCCTCGCCTGACGTCGCCGAGCGGCAGCGTCGCCCAGTAAGCGAGATCCCGTTCGGTAGCGGGCCCGTGGCCGGTGAAGTAGCGGACGGCGAGCTCAGCCAGCGCCTCGTCCCGGTCCAGCCGGCGCGCGTCGCGGACCCGGTCGGCGAACGGTGCGTAGGTGTGCGCACCCCCTGCACACCTGCCGCCGCAGATGAGCTGGTCGAGCTCCGCCACCGCGAGCAGGAGCATCAGCGCATGCCCGGGCAGCGGCACTCCGTGTTCATGCAGCGCCTGGGCAAGGTCGTCCCGGGTGCGGTCGGGACGTTCCGTCAGGACATCCATCACGGTTGCGATCGCACCGTCGACCTCAGCGTCCGACAGGCCGTGTCCGTCGGTCAGCTGGCGCCGGACCAGCGGGCGCACGCGGGGTGCGGTCAGATCGAGGAGCCACCCGATGTCCCGAGCGCCGACGTAGTGCCAGGTGGGCCGGAGCACATGCGTGCGGATCACGTGGCCGTCGTCGACCAGACCGGCGAGGTCGGTGGCCTGCGGCGACGTCGTACGGCAGGCAACCGCCCAGCTCGTCTGGCCGACGTTCTCCGCCTGGACCGCGAGCAGCCGCTCCAGCACGGCGGTGGCGGACGGGGCGTGCTCGCCGGCGAGGAGCTGGCTGCGCATCCGCCACCGGGCGATGTCGCGTGGCGTCGTCACGGCCGTCGCCCTCCGACGGCGCCGGCGCGCGACCGCAGCTGCACCGCGACCTCTCGCGGCTCGTCCACCCACAGCCCCACCCGGTCGGCACTGACCGGCCCTCGCGAGGAGGACAGCATGGTCGGCCCGGACAGCACCAGCTCCAGGTTGGTGCGGCTGCTCACGCCGACCAGCACGAGCGGACCCTCGATGTGCAACGAGCGGATCACCCCAGGGAGCTCGTGCTCGACCGCCCTCGTCGTCTCGACCGCGCTCATGGGCACGACCACCCAGGTGAGGGCGCCGCTGCGGATCAGCAGCTCGGCGTCGGTGAGCACGTGCGGCCGCACGCGGTACGACGCGAGCATCCCCAGCATCCACAGCACGCCCCAGACACCGAGCACGAGCAGAGGCAGTCGCAGCGCGGCCGCCCAGGGCTGGTCCACGTGCCGCAGCACCACCTCGACGACGACCACCTCGACGGCCGATCCGAAGATCCACAACCACAGCATCGGCCCGACGAGCCGCGCGTACCCGATGGGCACGGCCCCGCTGGGGACGTCCGGTCGGCGCGCGACCCATCGCGCGAGGGACCGGTACAACGCGAGCTCGAGGCGCAGTCCCAACCACGCCAGGGCGAGCAGCCGCCTGACCGCGCTCACGACGTCTCCTCCATCAACCGCGAGAAGATGTCGATGGTCTCGTCGAGGGTGGTCACGAACGCTGCCAGCCGACGCGGTGGCACAGCACCGAACAGCTGCTGCGCGAGCTCCTCGTGGCTCTCGACGAGGTCGCGGATGGTCTTCCGCCCCTTCCGAGTCGGCGTCACCAGCGTGGCTCTCCGGTCGGTGGGGTGCGGTTCGCGGCTGACGTGCCCAGACTGGGCGAGGGCGTCGACCAGCCCGGTGACGTTACGAGGTGTCACGCCGAGAGCCTCGGCCAAGGACTTCTGGGTGCTCGGACCCGCAGCGCCCAGCACCCACAGGAGATGGATGCGTGCGGTGGTGAGACCGGACTCGCGTTCGAACCGTGCAAGGTCTGTTGTGACCAGCGTCGCGAGCAGAAGGACCTTGTCCAGCGCGACAGTGAGCGTTTCCATGTAGTGAACTTACTACACCATGATGTTCATTCATCAATTTGAGCAGTCGTCAAGCTGCTTGCGGCTGCTGCACCCACTGCTCGTCCAGGCCACGATCGCGGCCGTGCCAGTGCGTCCCCTCGGTGTCGACCAGGAACCAGTGCCCGTGCGGCGTGCGCCACCAGTAGGTCCCCGGCTCGGGATGTCGCAACACCCAGTTGCCATTGGTCTTGAGCCGGTGGTGGAACCGACTCAGCTTGGCGTTGTTCTCCAACGACGTCTGCCCTGGCGGGCCGTCCTTCACGTAGGGCCACGCGTGGTCGTCGTCGGCCTTGCGGCTCGGCAGGGTCCCGAAGGGGAATGCTTCGTACGGCGTGCGACACGTGGCCAGCTCGCTCATCGGACGAGGCCACTCGTAGCGCTCGACTGGCACCACACTGCCGGAGTCGAGCACGGGTCGCACCCGCACCTGGTGCCGGATCTGGTCGGGGCCGATGGGATGGCTCAACCAGTCCCTGACCTCTGTGAGCACGACCGGACCTAGCTCTTCGACCCGCGTGAGACCCGTGCGCGCCACGAGGGTCGCGTCGGACAGATGCACGTGGAGCACCGTCACCGGGTCGAGCGCGGATGCGTCGAAGCCGCTGAGCGATTCGACGAGGGAGATCAGGAGCGCGCGGTCGAGAGCGGCGCGTACGTCGGGCGAGACGCTGCCGATCGTTGCGGATGCGGCTCCGGTGAGGGCATGAAGACCAGGCAGGCTGGTCACCTCGTCGTCCTCGACGAGCGGCACGTCGGCGATCTCGCGAAACTCTGCAGGGAGTGGCCGACCCGACGAGTCCCGGAGATTGGTTCCGTACGGGTACAACACCTCGAGCCCTAGCTCTCCCGGCGTCTCGAGCTCCGGGTCGGCCTCGTCCAACGTGGCTCCGGTGAGGAGCGCCAGTGCTCTCGCGGGGTTGCCCAGGATGCGCAGGGCATCCGCGCGGAGCACGTCCACCGGCCGGTGATCGCCGTGCTCAGCAAGGATCCTCGCGATCCGGTCAAGCACGGCGATCACGTAGGTGATGTCACCGGCATGGGCCCGCGCCACGAGGGTCCGCAACCCCGCCTCGTCGGTCTGGCCGGCGTGGACGAATCTGGCCAACGCCTTTGCCCTAGCGCGCTCCTCGGCTGCGTCGGGATCGGCCTCGATGATCTTGGCGTCGACGAGGTCGAGGAACCTCTTGGGAGTCAGGGTGTTGATGTAGGGCGTCGTCTCCGAGTCGACCCACTCGGCCTGCGCGACATCGAGGTGGGTCGCCACGCATCGCCGGGCAACCTTCGCGGCCAGCCACACCGGCGCCTTGCCCGCTCGGATGCCACTCCAAAGCAGGGGGTGCCGGTGCCTGACCGCCACAGCGTCGGAGATCAGCTGCTCTCCGGCGGCCGTCGACCGCCCAAGGAGGGCGGCGAGCTCGGCCCCCGCGTACTCGTCGATCTCTGGGCAGCCGTCGACGCAGCCGCTACGTCCGCCGCGGATCGGCACCACGCGTCGCGTGCCCGGCAGCCGCTCGTGGTCCGACTCGTCGCCGTCGCCGGCGTGCAGGTCTGCCCAGTGGGCGGCGAGCGCGAACTGCTTTGCCTCGGCAGCCACCACCTCCTGGCGCACCGCGGCCAGCGCGTCGGCCGCCGCGTTGCCATCGAGGTCGTCGATCCAGGACCAGTCGAACATAGTGTCGATTGTAGGTTGCGCCACCGACACTTGCGGATCATGCCTCCGGCGTCGCAGCCCTCTTGTGGGCCTCGACCCGGTCGAACCGGGCCCACAGCTGGTAGCCGGCTCCCGCCATCAGGAAGCCGAAGACCAGCCGCCAGACGACCTCGTCGTCAACCGAGAAGACAGCCTTGCCGATGAGGTAGAAGCCGAGGGCCAGCATGAGGATGCAGAACGTCCTGGCGACGATTGCCATAGGGGCACCGTACAGAGCGCAAAGCCGTTCGAGCAGCGCCTCTTCGCGCCATAGGGTCGGAGCATGGAGCTCCTCTCTCCCCGCAAGGCACGACCCGGCGACCAGGTCGCGGTGCTGTCGCCGTCGTTCGCCGCGCCGGCGGTCGCTCCGGCGGTGCACGAGCAGGCACTCGAGCGGCTCGGTCGGCTGACCGGCCTGGTGCCGGTCGAGTACCCGACCACACGCAAGCTCGACGCAACACCGCGGGAGCGCGCTGACGACCTGAACGCAGCGTTCGGAGACCCCGGCATCCGGGCCGTCATGGCGGTCATCGGCGGAGAGGACCAGATCACCGTGGTCCCTCACCTCGACCCGTCGACGATCGGGCAGGACCCCAAGCCGTTCCTCGGCTACAGCGACAACACCAACCTGCTGAACTGGCTCTGGACCCACGGCGTGGCCGGCTTCTACGGCGGGTCGACGCAGGTGCACCTGGGACCCGGCCCGGCGGTCGACCCTGTCCACGAGCGCTCCCTGCGCGCCGCACTCCTCACCGGCGAGCGACTCGAGCTCACCGAGCCGGGCGAGTCGGAGGACATCGGCCACGACTGGAACGACCCGCGCGCCCTGACCGAGCACGGCGAGCGGGAGCCGACCGAGCCCTGGACCTGGGCCGGTCCCGCACGGTCGGTCACCGGACACACCTGGGGCGGCTGCATCGAGGTGGTGCAGTGGCTCCTCACCGCGGGCCGCTTCCCTGACGACCCCGCAGTGCTCGAGGGCGGCGTGCTGCTGCTCGAGTCGTCCGAGGAGCTCATCCCCGCCCGTGAGTTCGGCTGGATCGTCCGGTCGCTCGGCGAGCGGGGACTGCTGGATGCGGTCGACGCCGTCGTCGTCGCGAGACCGCCGACGTCGGACTTCGTGACCCGTCCCCCGGCTGCCGAACGCAGGGCCATGCGCGATGCGCAGCGCGACACCGCCATCACGATGGTGCACCGCTACAACCCGGACGCCGTGGTCGTGGTGGGTCCGCCGTTCGGGCACACGCGCCCCCAGTGGATCGTGCCGTACGGCGGCTTCATGACCGTCGACGGAGAAGCCCAGCGGCTCTTCGCCGACTACAGCTGACCCCGGAGCGGGCGCAGCCGCCGAGCCGCGGGCCCCGCCCTCACCTGCCACGATGGGCGCATGGGAAGCCCATCGACGTCCGAACGCATCTCGTTCGCCAGCACCAGCGGGCCGAAGCTGGCCGGCATCATCGACGCACCGGTCGAGCCGGTCCGGGGCTGGGGCGTGTTCTCGCACGGGTTCACGCTCGGCAAGGAGAGTCCGGCGGCGAGCCGGATCTGCAAGCAGCTGGCCAGCGAGGGCATCGGGATGCTCCGCTTCGACAACCTCGGCCTCGGCGACTCGGAGGGAGACTGGGGTGACGGCTCCTTCTCGCACAAGGTCGCCGACACCGCCCAGGCAGTGGGGTTCATGAACGACGCGGGCCGCGAGGTGCGGCTCCTCGTCGGGCACTCCTTCGGCGGCGCCGCGGTGATCGCCGCGGCCCACCAGGTCGACTCGGTCCGCGCAGTGGTCAGCATCGGCGCGCCGTACGACCCCGCCCACGTCGAGCACAACTACGACGCGCTGCTCGAGCGCATCAACGAGGACGGTGAGGCGCAGTTCCTGATCGGCGGCAAGGCGCTGACGCTGCGCAAGCACTTCATCGAGGACGTCCGAGCCGAGGATCTCCGTGACGAGATCCGGACGTTGCACCGTGCGCTGCTGGTCATGCACTCCCCCACCGACAACACCGTCGGCATCGCCAACGCCAGCGAGATCTTCCAGGCCGCGCGGCACCCACGCAGCTTCGTCTCGCTCGAGGGCGCGGACCACCTCCTGACGGGCCGCGGGCAGGCCCAGCGGGCGGCCCGGATCATCAGCGCCTGGGCGGATCCCTACCTCGAGGACTAGACCCGCGGCTTACCGGGTAAGAACACCTGTTTGCACTCCTGGGCGAGACACGTACAGTGTGCCCGCGGCCCCAGCGGGCCGCCGTCCGGAGACGCGCCGAGTTCCACCCACTCCGGGACGCCACAAGCATGCGGGTGGAAGTGGGATACCCAAGCAGCACGGCTCCGTCGCGGACTCCGCGTGGAGCCTTGGGGTGAGCTCAGCACGCTGAGCGGGCACCGTCAGCCCGAACCCGACAGGTCACATTTCACAGGCGTGGACGAAGGGACATCCATGTCTGTCACCAGGCGTACTCTCGCCGTGCTCATCGGCCTGTTCATGTTCACCGGGCTGCTCGGCGGGATACCGACCCAGCACACCGGCGACCAGGCCGAGGCGGCCTCCACCACCACCAGCGCGAAGCAGCGGATCCGTGCGATGAAGGTCGCGCTCGCGCAGCGCGGCGACCCGTACCGCTACGGCGCCGCCGGCCCGAACGCCTTCGACTGCTCCGGCCTCACGTCGTTCTCCTACAAGCAGGTCGGCCGCACGATCCCCCGGACCACCGACCAGCAGAAGGCCGGCCTGCGCGGGATCGCCCAGCGCGACAAGGCTCGCGGCGACATCATCATCTTCCACAACGGCGGGAACGCCTACCACGCCGGCATCTACATCGGGGACAACCGGATCGTGCACTCCAGCCGCTCCGGCACCCCGGTCAAGGTGGACCGCATCTGGACGTCGTCGTACGTCGTGCGTCGTCCCTGATGCACCCTTCTCCACGCCGCTGACCGGCGGGCGCGTCGGGTGCCACCGCTCTGGGTAACGGTCCCGGAAGCGGAACGGCACTCGGGCCGCCCGCCGGAGCAGCGGGGAGAGCGTCATGAAGGTCGTGGTCACGGGCGCGACAGGGAACGTCGGCGGGGCGATCGTGCGCGCGCTCGCCGCCGACGAGCAGGTCACCGAGATCCTCGGGCTCGCTCGCCGGTTGCCCGAGAGCAGTGAGCCGAAGACGACGTACGCCGTCGCCGACGTCGGTGAGGACGACCTCGTCCCGCACCTGCAGGGTGCCGACGTCGTCATCCACACCGCCTGGCTCTTCCAGCCGACCCACAGCCCGATGGTCACGTGGCAGGCCAACGCCGTCGGCAGCGTCAGGCTCTTCGAAGCGGCCGCGGCGGCCGGCGCCAAGGCGCTCGTGCACACCTCGTCGGTCGGTGCCTACTCCCCCGCCCACGGCGAGTACGTCGACGAGTCGTGGCCGACCCACAGCGTGCCGCATGCGGCGTACGGCCGGGAGAAGGCGTACGCCGAACGCGCACTCGACACCATCGAGGCCCGCCACCCGGAGCTCCGCGTGGTGCGGATGCGCCCCGGGTTCATCTTCCAACGCACCTCCGCCTCGGCGCAGAAGCGGCTGATGGCCGGTCCCTTCGTCCCCACGTCACTGCTCCGCCCCGGACGACTCCCTGTGGTGCCATGGCCTGCGGGGCTGAAGATCCAGACCATGCACAGCGACGACGTCGGCGAGGCGTTCCGACTGGTGGCGCTGAGCGAGGAGGCGCGCGGCGCCTACAACGTCGCCTCCGACCCCGTCGTGGACGCCGAGGTGATGGGCCAGGTGCTGGGCGCCCGCGTCGTGCAGGTCCCCGGGGCTGCAGCAAGGATCGCCCTCCAGGCTCTGTGGCACCTCCACCTGGTGCCCGCCGAGCCGCCGCTGATGGACCTCGTCATGGGGCTGCCGCTCCTCGACACCAGCCGGATCCGCGCGCTCGGCTGGACACCGCGGGTGCCCGCCGACGATGCGCTCCGGGAGGTCCTTGCCGGCATGGCCGACCATGCCGGCGGCGACAGCCCCAACCAGGCCCCGGACACCGCGGCCAGCCGGCTCGACGAGGTGGCGTCAGGCGTCGGCGAGAAGTCGACACCGGCAGGCTGATCGCTCCCCCTGGCTGCCGCCCGCGCGGCCCGTCGCCGACCGTGCGAGGCGGCACGGGCAACGACCGGGGGCTCAGGGGTCCTCGTCCGGGATCCTTCCGAGCACCTGGGTCTCAGCGTCCGGCGAGACCTCCTCCGGCCACGGCTCGGCCCGCCGCCGGGCGATCGGACGCGGCACACGTCGCGGCGCCGACCGCGCGAGGCGCACCTGGCGCCGGATCCGTTGGTCGAGGTCGAGCTCGCGCAGCAGCCGTCGCACCGTCGCCAGGACCGCGGCGTCGAGCTCGAGCTGTGGTCCCGACGAGCTGCTGCTCAGGGCGTGCTCGAGCCGCTCCTGGGCCTCCTCGAGAGCCCGTCGAGCCTGGCGCACGACGTCGATGTCGACCTCGACCGCACCGGCCCGGTCCGGCGGACCGGACTCGTCGGCGACCAGTTGCCCGAACGCGTCGACGGCCCCGGCCATCGCCCGCCACGTGCCGGCCAGCTCGCGCAGCGGCGCGCTCCGCTCCGCCGTCGGCCAGTCGGGGTGGTCGGTGCTGTCCGCGAGCGCGCGGAACATGCTCCGGATCGCGACGGCGGAGTGCTCGAGCGCCTCGAGCCCCTGCCGGAGACCGGGGCCCGCGTTCGGCTTGCCCGCCGCCCGGACGTTGAGGCGACGTCCCTGCTCGGCGTGCAGCAGCGCCGCACCGGCCCGAGGGATCTCATGGGTGATCCGGCGCGCGTCACCGAGCCAGCCACGAGCCGCCGGAGCGACGTCGGCGTCCTCCTCCACCACCGCCTCCAGGCCGTCCGCCGCCCGACCGAGGAGCTCGCTGACCGAGTCGGCGACGTCGTCGATGGCGCGGCCCGCTTCGGCGCTGGCCACCTTCGGCGGGAAGAGCAGGTTCGTGGCCACCCCCACGGCTGCGCCGATCAGGGTCTCGGCGATGCGCTGCCAGGCGGCCGACTCGGTGGCGAACGAGCCCACCCCGAGCACGAGCATCGCGCTGATCGCGACCTCCATGAGGTTCGCGCGCAGCCGCAGCGCCTGACCGAGGGTGATCGACGCGAAGATGAGCAGCCCGAGGCTCCACCAGCTCAAGGGCACGATCTCGGCGAAGAGCACAGCGAGCGTGACGCCGGCGATGACCGACACGACACGGTCGACGCCACTGGCCAGCAGCGACAACGGCGTCACCTGGACGACGAGCATCGCGGTCAGCGGCGCCAGCAGAGGTGGCGGTCCCTCGAAGAGCCACAAGGCGGCGACGTAGCTGGCGACCGACGCGAGCGTGACCCGGCCCGACCAGAGGAGCGCTCCTCGGCCGTCGCTGCGCAACCTGGCCCGATGCCGGGACAGCGCCAGGGACCACGATTCGCGCATACGCCCTAGTCTCCTCGCTCCAGCAACCGCCGGACCGGTTGCCAGGCGGCGCCGAAGCGACTGCCAGGGATCAGCGCGGCCACGGCGTCGGCGTCCTCGACGGTGTCGACGTCACGGAGAGTGGCGGCGAGGGCGACGCTCAGCCCGGCAGCCTCCAGCGCACGCCGGGTGGCCATGCCGGTCGTGGGCGTCGACATCGGCACCTCGGCGATCGCGGCCACCGCGCGAGGGTCACGTGCCGCGAGGACCCACCAGCCTCCGTCGTCCGCCGGACCCAGGACCGTGTCGGAGGTGCTCAGCCCGTCGGCGACCGTGGACAGGAGCTCCGGGGTCAGCTGCGGGGTGTCCATCCCGACCTGGACCACGGCTCCGCCGGTGCGGTCGGCGGCGTCCGCGTGGGCGTTCACCAGCCGCTCGGCGAGTCCGTCACCGCGCTGCGGGAAGAGCTGCCAGCCCTCGAGCAGCTCCCTGAGGTGCGGCTCACCCACGGCGCCGTCGAGCGTGCCGTCCAGGGCCAGGAGGCACCGCTCCGCGCCGTACGTCGCAGTGCACGCCGCCACCGTGTCGGCCAGGGACGCGGTTGCCAGCTGCGCCGCGACCTCCATCCCGACCTCGGCGCCGAGCCGGGTCTTCACGCGTCCCGGCACCGGCGCCTTTGCCACCACCAGCAGGTGAGGCACGTTCACGACAGCGTCCTCCAGAAGTCGCGCGCGGTGCGGACGGTGCCCTTCACCGACCCCGACACCTTCGACCGGGTGCCGGTCGCCCGGGGGTGGTAGCTGACGTCGTGCTCGACGAGCCGCCAACCGGCCAGGGTCGCCTTCTGCAGCAGCTCCACCGGGTAGCCGAACCGCCGGTCCTGCAGGTCGAGGTCCAGGAGCGCCTGGCGGCGGCAGACGCGCATCGGCGCGATGTCGTGGGCGTCCATCCCGATCCGCCGACGGAGCCACCACACCACGAGCGTGTTGCCGGCACGGGCGTGCCACGGCCACACCCCACGGCGTCCCACCGGTCGTCGGCGGCCGACCGCCATGTCCGCGACCCCCGACGCGACCTCGGCCAGCATCGGCAGGAGCTCGTGCGGGTCGAAGGAGCCGTCACCGTCCATGACCGCCAGGTAGTCACGGGTCGCTGCGACGACACCGGCGTGCACGGCCGCGCCGTACCCCGGCACCTCCTCCACCACCACGGTGGCGCCGAGGCCGCGGGCGACCTCGGCGGTCCCGTCGGTGGAGCCGTTGTCGACCACGATCACCGAGAACTCCTCGGGCACCTTCGCCAGCAGGGCCGGCAGGGCGAGGGCCTCGTCACGGCACGGCAGGATCAGGTCACAGGTGGCAGCCACCGGGACACCGTAGCCACGGGGTGCTCCCCGAGGCTCCCCTAGGCTCGCCACCATGTCGACCACCGCAGGCGATCGTGCTCGGCTGGTGCGGTGGGCACCGTGGGGCGGACTCGTCGTGGTTGCGGTCCTGCTGGTGCTGGCGATCGGGCTGCCCCGCTGGTGGGAGTGGGAGGTGTACAGCCACTCGACGCCCGACCCGTCCAACGTGCCGCCCTTGCACTCGCTCTGGGAACCGAAGGTCGGCCCGGGCACGGTGCCTGCGCTGCTGATCGCGCTGCTGGGCTGGCGCTACGGACCGTCCCTCGCCGAGCGGTTGTCCTGGTCACGGCTGCTCGTCGCGTCGTACGTCGTGGGGGTGGCCTGGCTCTTCGCGCTCGCGTACGTCGACGGAGCCGAGGGCGTCACCCGGGTGCTGGGCAACCCCTACGAGTACCTCGAGACCGCCCGGACGGTGACCGATGTCCCGGCGATGATCGACGAGTACGTCAGCCGGATCCCCTACGCAGCCGAGCCCGACAACTGGGTGACGCACATCGCGGGTCACCCGCCGGGCGCCCTGTTGTTCTTCGTGGTGCTCGACCGGCTGGGGCTCGGCGGCGACGACGCGGCGGCGGTGGTCGTGATCCTCATCGGGGCCACGGTCCCGGCCGCCGTGCTGTCGACGCTGCGGACCCTGGGCGCGGAGCCGGCTGCCCGACGGGCGGCACCGTTCCTGACCCTCGGCCCCGCGGCGGTGTGGATGGCGGTCTCGGCCGACGCGGTGTTCGCCGCCGTGGCCGCCTGGGGGTTGGCGGCGCTCGCCGTCGCCGCCACTCGACGTACCTCCGCGGCCCTCGTCGGCTGGTCGGTGCTGGCCGGCGTCGTGCTCGGCTCCTGCCTGCTGCTGTCCTACGGGCTGGCCCTGCTGGGCTTCCTGGCCCTCGCGGTCCTTGCCGCGGGGCGCTCGTGGCGACCGCTGCCGGTCGCCGCGATCTCCGCCACGGCGCCGATCCTGGCGATGGCAGCCTTCGGCTACACGCTGTGGGAGGCGTTCCCGGTGCTCCGGGAGCGGTACCTCGACGGACTGGCCGCGGACCGGCCCGCCACCTACTGGTGGTGGGGCAACCTCGCTGCGCTGTGCCTGAGTGCCGGCCCGGTCCTCGGCGCTGCTCTGGGGCGGCTCGCAGCGCTCGGGCGACAGGCGGACCGGACCGTGCTGCTGCTCGCCGGTGCCGCGGTCGCGACGATCGTGGCCGCCGACGCCTCGGGGATGAGCAAGGCCGAGGTGGAGCGGATCTGGCTGCCGTTCGTCCCGTGGCTGCTGGTGGCAACGGCGGTGCTGCCCGGCCGTTGGCGCCAGTGGGGGCTCGCCCTGCAGCTCGTGTGCGCGCTGGTCGTCCAGCACCTGCTCTACACGAGCTGGTGATCAGCCGCGCAGCGGTGCTGTGGCAAATGCCGGGAGGCCCTGCTCCGGCAGGACCTGTGCCTCGAACCCGAGCTCGCGTCGTGCCCGCTCCGGAGACGCGACGACGTGCCGGACGTCCCCGGCGCGGTACTCACCGGTGACCCGTGGACGGACGTCGCTGCCCGTGCCGTCGGCGACGAGCTCCGCGACCTGCCGGATCGAGATCGGCTTGCCCGAGCAGACGTTGAACGAGCGGAGACCACCGACCGGCTCCGACACCACCGCGTCGATCGCGGCGAGGTTCGCGCGCGCGACGTCGTCCACGTGCACGAAGTCCCGCACCTGGGCGCCGTCCTCGAAGACCCGCGGCGCCTCGCCGCGTTCGATCGACGACCTGAACATCGCGGCGACGCCCGAGTAGGGCGTGTCCTTGGGCATCCTCGGCCCGTACACGTTGTGGTAGCGCAGAGCCACCACTGCGCCGTCGGCCTGCCGGGCCCACGAGGAGGCGTAGTGCTCCTGGGCGAGCTTGCTGGCGGCGTAGGCACTGCGGGGGTCGAGCCGTGCGTCCTCGTCGATCAGCTGCCAGTCGAGGGCGCGGCCGCAGGCGCAATAATTGTCAAACCGGCCGGAATCCAGCGCCTCGCGCGCCCGGGCCGGCGGCACATGGGTCCCGTGCTCGGCGCACGAGTAGCGCCCTTCGCCGTAGACGACCATCGAGGAGGCCAGGACCATCCGGTCGACGCCGGCTTCGTGCATCGCCGCCAGCAGCGCCGCGGTCCCGAGGTCGTTGTGCGCCGCGTAGTGCGGAAGGTCGGCGACCCTGACCCCCGCCCCGACCAGCGCGGCCTGGTGGCACACGACGTCCACGCCCCGCAGCAGGTCGACCCACTCCCCTGCGTCCCGTACGTCGAGGTGGTGGGTGTCTTCCGGAGGCGCCGTGCCGTGGTGCGCCTGGTCGAGCAGCAGGTCGACACCGAGGACCTCGTCGCCCCTCGCCTCCAGCGCAGAGCCGACGGCACCGCCGATGAAGCCGGCCGAGCCGGTCAGGAGGACCTTCACGCCGATGCCCCCGGCACGTCGTAGGTCAGCTCGATGCCGTCGGCCCAGGTGGAGCAGGAGCACCCCTCGGGGTCGGGCAGCATCGACACCGTGTCGGTCAGCAGCGTCTTGAGCCGTTCGAGGTTCCGGGCGAACAGCGCGAACACCTCTTCCTGTCCGACACCGGAGCCGCTCTCCACACCGGCGTCCAGATCCGTCACCAGCGCGATGGAGGTGTAGCACTGCCGCATCTCGCGGGCGAGCGCTGCCTCAGGATGGCCGGTCATGTTGATCAGCGACCAGCCCTGGGCCGCATAGTGCTGGGACTCCGCGCGGGTCGAGAACCGTGGCCCCTCCACGACGACCATCGTGCCCCCGACGCGCACCGACGGGTCGGCCTCGGCCACCGTGCGGGACAGCCGTCCGCAGTAGGGGTCGGCGAACGGCAGGTGCACCGCGCCGGACTCGACGTAGCTCTGGGTGCGTCCGAAGGTGCGGTCCACGAGCTGGTCGGGGACGACGACGTCCCCCGGCGCGACGTCGTGCGAGAGGCCCCCGACGGCGCACGGCGCCAGCACCTGGCGCACACCCAGGGACCGCAGCGCCCACAGGTTCGCGCGGTACGGGATCCGGTGCGGCGGGTAGGCGTGCCCTGCGCCGTGGCGGGGCAGGAAGGCGACCCTGCGGCCGGACACGGTGCCGACCGCGACCGGCGCCGACGGGGCGCCGTAAGGAGTCTCGACGACGCGTTCCTCCGGGTCCTCGATGAACGAGTAGAAGCCGGTTCCGCCGATGACGCCGACCTCGGCGCTTGGGTTGGTCATGGGCTCACTGTGCCCATCGCGAGGAGAACAAGACCAATCCTCACGCCACTGCGCACCGAACGAATCATGACAGGCACGATCACCCAACATGAACAAGGATGTGTTTTTCCATGCGCTCGAACAAGGCCCCCCGTCGACTCGTCGCGGGCGTCGCCTCGGCCGCGCTCCTCGCTTTCCCGCTCGCCGCTTGCTCCGACAACGGCGGCAAGGGCAGTGGCGGCTCCGGCTCCTCCGCCCCCAAGCCCGTCGCGGTCGTGGAAGCCATCTCGGGCGAGTCCACCGCGATCAAGCTCGACAAGGGCTTCACCGACGCTCTCACGAAGCTCAAGCTGACCCCCGGCGTCACCGGGACCGCGAAGCTGACCGACGGCTCGCTCGTGTTCCCCATCACCGGTGGCAACGTGACCGTGTTCAAGCCCGGCCAGGTCTCGCCGTACGTCGTGGGCCAGGTCCAGCACGAGGGCTCCGGCCTCTCGCTGACGGCCGGCGGCACCAAGGTCGAGCTCACCAACTTCAACGTCGACCCCACGATCTCCAAGGTGTACGGCGACGTGACGGTCAACGGCAAGGTGGCTGCCACCAGCGCCCACCTGTTCGAGCTCGACGGTCGCACCCTGAAGCCGCTCCAGACCAAGGGCAACACCGCGATCCTCGAGGGCACCAAGGTCATGATCTCGGGCACCGCAGCTCCGCTGCTGAACGACACCTTCGGGACCGACGCGGTCAAGACCGGTCTGCTCGTCGGCATCGCGAAGATCACCGTCAACGTCAAGTGAGACAGCCCCTGACGGGGCCCTCCGTCCACCTCTGATCCTCTCGGCGCGGGGGCCGGCCAACCGCCGGCCCTCGCGCCGTTGGGTCACTTCGCTAGGTTTTTATTGTGACGGACGACACGATTTCCTTCGGCACGGCGCCGTCGGCGGACACCGGTCAGGTCACCTCCGCCGAGGCCCTCGACGCTGCCTTCGCCGGCAAGCCCGTCGAGCTGGTGCTGTCCGACGGGCAGGTGAAGCACTTCGCTGCGCACCGGTGGACCGGTTCAGCCACCGCCACCGAGGTGGCGCTGTTCGTCGACCCCTGCACGGGGCCGACCCTGGACGTGGGGTGCGGCCCGGGGCGACTGACCGCGGCACTGACCGACAAGGGGCTGCCTGCGCTCGGCATCGACATCTCCGCCGAAGCGGTCCGGCTCACCCGTGAGCGGGGCGGCGCGGCCGTCCAGCACGACGTCTTCGACGAGCTGCCGGGCGGCTCGAGGTGGCAGCACATCCTCCTGGCCGACGGGAACGTCGGGCTGGGCGGTGACCCGGTGCACCTGCTGCGCCGCCTGCTCGCGCTCCTCCAGACCGGTGGCACGCTGCTCGTCGAGATCGCCGGCCCCGGGGTCGACTGCGGTCGTGAGCAGGTCCACCTCCGGGTAGGGGACAAGGTGTCCGAGCCGTTCCACTGGGCCACGGTGGGCGTGGACGGCATCGAGGACGTCGCCGCCGCGGCCGGCCTGGCGGTCATCGGCGTCCGAGCCCTCGCCGACCGCCACGTGGCCACGCTCAGCGCTCTCTGAGAGCACACTGGTGCCCATGCCTCCAACGTGGCGGAGCCCGCTCCGTGGCCCGTGGCTGACCTCGGTCCTCGGGCTGGTCCTGCTCGTCACGCTCCCGGTGGTCACGCTCACCGGGCTCCTGTCCTACGTCGCCTACGGGCCTGACCTCGGCCAGGCCCGACCCGATGACGTCGGGCTGCTGCACCTGCCGTTCTTCGACTGGCCGACCCGGCCCAGCTGGCTCTACCGGCTCAACCAGGGGACACACGTCGTGCTCGGCCTGGTGCTCATCCCGGTCGTGCTGGCGAAGCTCTGGTCGGTCATCCCACGCCTGTTCGTCTTCCCTCCCGTGCGGTCGGTCGCGCACGCACTGGAGCGCATCACGCTCCTCATGCTCGTGGGTGGCGCGTTGTTCGAGATCGCGACCGGCGTGCTCAACATCCAGTACGACTACGTCTTCGGCTTCAGCTTCTACACCGCGCACTACTACGGCGCGTGGGTGTTCATCGCCGGGTTCGTGTCCCACGTGGCCCTCAAGCTGCCCGCCGCGCTGCGCACGATCCGCTCCCGGTCCGAGGCGGACGAGGACCCGGAGGGTGAGCCCGGGCTGGTCGCCACGGACCCTGCACCGGCGACGATGAGCCGACGCGGCGCGCTCGCGCTGGTCGGCGGAGGGTCGGCGCTGATGTTCGTGCTGACGGCGGGCCAGACGATCGGCGGCCCCGCGCGCCGCCTGGCCCTGCTGCTCCCCCGAGGTCGCGACCTCGGGGACGGCCCCAACGACTTCCCCGTCAACCGCACCGCCGAGGCAGCCGGCATCGACGCTGCGACGACGGAACAGGCCTGGCGCCTGTCGCTGAGCGGCGGGGCGGCCGCGGTCGAGCTGGACCGGGCCGCCCTCCTCGAGATGGAGCAGCACACCGCCGTGCTCCCGATCGCGTGCGTCGAGGGCTGGTCGACCACCCAGAGCTGGACGGGCGTACGGCTGCGTGACCTCGCAGCGCGCGCGGGGGTGGCACGTCCGTCGTCGGCGCTCGTCACCTCGCTCGAGGAGTCGGGCACCTTCAACCAGGCTGCGCTCCACGGCGGTCAGGTGCTGGACCCCGACTCCCTGCTGGCGCTGAAGGTGAACGGCGCCGAGCTGTCACTCGACCACGGCTTCCCGGCACGGGTGATCGTGCCGGCGCTGCCCGGTGTGCTCAACACCAAGTGGGTGCGCTCGATCAGCTTCGAGGTGGACTGACGTGCGTTCCCTCGTGACCCGCCTCCGCGAGCTGTACGGCGCTGGACCCACACACCTGCTGCTGATGCTGGCCGTGCTGCTGCTCGCCGGCTACGCCGTCCTCGTGCTGGGGCTCGACGAGCTGTTCGACCCCGACAGCTGGTGGCAGTCGATCGCCGTCTGGTTCGTCGGCGCCGCGATCGCCCACGACCTGCTCCTGTTCCCCGCCTACGCCTTCGGAGACCGTCTCCTGACGGCTCGCCGGACTTCGCACCGCCCGGTCAGGACCCTGAACCACGTGCGGGTGCCGCTGCTCGCGACCGGGCTGACCTTCCTGGTCTTCTTCCCCGGGATCCTCCAGCAGGGGTCGGACGCGCACCTGCGGGCCAGCGGACTCACCCAGGAGCCGTACCTGGAGCGGTGGCTGCTCCTCAGCGCGGCGTTCTTCGCGGTCAGCGGCCTCGTCTACGCCGTGCGGCACGTCCGGCACGTGCGACAGGTCACCCCGCCGAAGAACCGAAGTGGTCAAGAATCGGACGCTGAGCCGGTAGGGTGAACACATCGGCCCCATCCGTTCTGCCTCGGGCCGAGGTTGCACCGTCATCCACCGAGCGCCGCGGAGGACCATCCGCGCCGGGCAGGACGACCCCCTTACCTTCTGGAGTTGAGTTCCGGCGGCCTGTGCCGCCCTCACGCTATGCCCAACACTTCTGCACGTCCTTCCAGCACCTCCACCCCGACCTTCGCCGACTTCGGCCTGCCGAACGCGCTCGTCGAGCGCCTGGCACGCGACGGCATCCTCGAGCCCTTCCCGATCCAGACCGCGACGCTGCCCGACTCCATGAGTGGCCGCGACGTCCTCGGCCGAGGTCGCACCGGCTCGGGCAAGACCCTGGCGTTCGCTCTGCCGCTGATCGCCCGGCTGTCAGGCTCCTCCCCCAAGCGTCGCCCCGGTCAGCCCCGCGCGCTGATCCTCGCCCCGACCCGTGAGCTCGCCAGCCAGATCGACGCCACGATGGCGCCGCTGGCGAAGGCGATGGGGCTCCGCACCCAGACCGTCTTCGGCGGCGTCCGGCCCGGCCCCCAGCAGCAGGCGCTCCGCAACGGCGTGGACATCGTCATCGCCTGTCCCGGACGGCTCGAGGACCTCGTCAAGGGCGGCCACGCCCACCTGGACGCCATCGAGATCACCGTCCTCGACGAGGCCGACCACATGGCCGACCTCGGCTTCCTGCCGACGGTCAAGCGCCTCCTGGACCGCACACCCAAGGCCGGTCAGCGGATGCTGTTCTCCGCGACGCTCGACGGCGCCATCGACGTGCTGGTCAAGCGCTACCTGTCGAACCCCGTCGTGCACAGCGTCGACTCGGCCAGCTCACCGGTGTCGACGATGACGCACCACGTGCTGCACGTGGACCGCGACTCGCGGCTGCACGTCATCACCGACCTGAGCGCTGCGCCCGGCCGCACGGTCGTGTTCACGCGCACCAAGCACGGCGCGAAGGCGCTCACCCGCCAGCTCAACGCCCGCGGCGTCAGCGCCGTCGAGCTGCACGGCAACCTGTCCCAGGGAGCGCGCACCCGCAACCTCGCGATGTTCTCCGACGGCAGCGCGTCGACGCTGGTGGCGACCGACATCGCGGCCCGCGGCATCCACGTCGACGACGTCGCGCTCGTCGTCCACGCCGACCCGCCGGTCGAGCACAAGGCCTACCTGCACCGCTCGGGGCGCACTGCCCGCGCCGGTGCGGCCGGCACCGTGGTGACGATGATGCTCGACAGCCAGACCGGCGACGTCCGGGACCTGGCCCGCAAGGCGGGGATCAAGCCGACGATCACCCGTGTCTCCGAGGCGCACCCGCTGCTGACCCAGATCGCTCCGGGCGAGCGCACCTTTGTGAAGGTGACCGCAGCCGTTGCCGCGGCCGGCGCCGGCGCCGGCGAAGGACGTGACCGCAGGAGTGGCGGCCGCAGCGGCGGCAGGGGCGGGAACCGGAGCGGTGCACGCGAGGCTTCCTCGACGGGTTCGTCGACGAGTGCGCGTGGGCGCCGCAGCGGCGACCGCAGCCGCACGACGGGCGCCGCCACCGGCACCGCGCGACCGAAGGCCACCAACCGCACCAGCAGCGGCCGTCCGCACAGCGCTGCTTCGTTCTCGCAGGCCAACCGCGCCCGCTGACCCGGGCTCAGTCGGAGATCCCGAACCAGGCGGTCGTCCGAATGCCCGGTGACGCCAGCACAGCTCGGTAACAGCGGCTCGTCTACGTTGGGCTGGTGGTTGCTCACACCGACACCGATCCCGAGCTGCTCCGCGACCTGACCGACGAGGAGGCCCGCCGGGCCATGCCGCTGAAGTGGGGCGCGGTCGCGGCCCACGAGCTCCCGGCGTGGGTGGCGGAGATGGACTACGCGACCGCCCCGGTCGTGATCGCTGCGCTGCGGGACGCCCTCGAGGCAGGGGTGACCGGGTACCCGGCCCTGGGTCCGGGAGGCGAGCTGGGCCGGGCGTACGCCGGATTCGCCGGCCGGCACTACGGGCACGAGGTCGAGCCCGACCACGTGCTGCCGGTCTGCGACGTGACTGCCGGGATCAGGCTCGCGATCGACGTCCTCAGCGACCGTGCGCCGATCGTGCTGCCCACCCCGGCGTACCCACCGCAGCTGCAGCTGCCGGACATCGCCGGCCGCGACCTGGTGCCGGTGCCGCTGGACCCCGACGCTCCCGACGCGGCCCTCGACCTCGACGGGATCGACCGGGCGCTCAGGGCCGGTGCGCGCACGGTGCTGCTCACCCAGCCGCAGAACCCGTTGGGCCGGGTCTACCGGCGTGCGGAGCTGGAGGGGCTCCGCGACGTGGTGTCGGCGCACGGAGCCCGGGTGGTCAGCGACGAGATCCATGCCCCGCTGGTGCTGCCCGGCGCCGAGCACGTGCCGTACCTCGCGATCAGCGGCACCGCCGGGCACGCGGTCGCCGTGGTGGCAGCCTCCAAGGCCTTCAACACCGCGGGGCTGCGGTGCGCACAGGTCGTCACCGCCGACGAGGCGACCCGCGACCGGCTGGCCGGGGTTCCCGAGGCACGCAACGACTCCTGGTCGCCGCTCGGCGTGGTCGCCGCGGTCGCGGCGTACGACCACGGCGACCCGTGGCTCTCGGCGCTCCTTGCCCGGCTCACGGACCAGCGCACCCTGCTGTGCGACCTCCTCGCCGAGCACCTCCCGCTGGCCCGGATGCGACCGCTCGAGGCGACCTACCTGGCCTGGCTCGACCTGCGTGCCTACGGCGAGGACGATCCGGCCGAGGTGGTCCGGCGGAAGGGAGCCGTCCGGCTCGCACCCGGGCACGACTACCAGCCGGGGCTGGCCGGTCACGTCCGGTTGAACATCGGCACCTCACCGGCTCGGCTCACCGAGATCGTCCGGCGGATGGCGTCGGCGCTCGACGGCGACTGACGCGCCGATCAGTCCCAGAACACGCGCTCGACGACGGCGCGGGCTCGGCGGGTGCAACGCAGGTAGTCGTTCACCAGCGCGTCGGACTCGGCTGCCCGGTAGCCCAGCACACTGGCCACCGCACCCAGCTCGCGCACGTCCCGCGGGAGCTGGTCGGAGCCCTTGCCCCGGACCAGCGTGATCGCGTTGCGCAGCCGGCTGACCCGCCGCCAGGTGTCGATGAGCGTCTCGGCGTCGCTCTCCGCGATCAGCTCGGCCTCGACCGCTGCACGGAGGGCCGCCGCGGTGCGGGTCGTGCGGAGCCCGGGGACCGTGGCGCCGTGCCGCATCTGGAGGAGCTGGGTGGTCCACTCGATGTCGGACAGCCCGCCGCGGCCGAGCTTGAGGTGGGTGGCCGGGTCCGCGCCGCGGGGCAACCGCTCCTTGTCGACGCGCGCCTTGATCCTGCGCACCTCCCGGACGCCGTCCTCGCCGACCCCGTCCGCGGGGTAGCGAAGCCCGTCGACGAGCGCCAGGAAGGCGGTCGCCACCTCGGGGTCGCCCACCGTCGCGTCGGCCCGTAGGAGCGCCTGCGCCTCCCACACCGCGGACCACTTGGCGTAGTACGCGGCGTACGACTCCAGCGTGCGCACCAGCGGCCCCTGCTTGCCCTCCGGACGGAGATCGGCGTCGACCTCGAGAGCCGGGTCGCTCCCCGGTGCCGCCAGGAGCCGCCGCAGCTCGTTGGCGACCGCCTGCGCGGCACGCGACGCGTCCTGGGGGTCGGCGCCCGGGAGCGGGTCGTGGACGAACATGACGTCCGCGTCGGAGCCGTAGCTGGTCTCGTGCCCGCCGAGGCGGCCCATCGAGACGATGGCCAGCCGCGTCGACAGGGTCTTGCCCCGATCGAACTCCACCGCGCGGACGGCGACCGCGAGGGCGGAGTCGAGCGTCGCGCGCGTCAGGTCGGTCAGTGCCTCCCCCACCTGCTCGACGTCGAGGAGGCCGGACAGGTCGGCGGCAGCGATCCGGAGGAGCTCCCGCCGACGAACCGCACGGACCTGGTGGATGGCCGCGGTCCGGTCTTCCTGGCGACCGCCGGCGGCCAGCATCTCTCGCTGCAGCGCGTGACGGTCACCCGGGACGAGCTGCTCGCTCGTCAACAGCTTGACGCCCTCGGGCTCCCGCTGCAGCAGGTCGGTGGCGTAGCGACTGGTCGCCAGCAGCCGGGCCATCCGCTCGGCGACCTCGCCCTCGTCGCGCAGCAGGCGCAGGTACCAGTGGGTGCGGCCCAGGGCGTCGGAGATCTTCCGGAACCCGAAGAGCCCCGCATCGGGGTCCGGAGCGTCGGCGAACCACTCGAGCATCACCGGCAGCAACGTCCGCTGGATGGCTGCGGTCCGCGAGACGCCGCTGGTCAACGCCTCGAGGTGGCGCAGCGCCGCCTCGGGGTCCAGGTATCCCAGCGCGGCGAGCCTGGTGCGAGCCGCCTCGGTGCTGAGCCGGCTCGCCCCGCCGGGGATGCGGGCCACCGCGTCGAGCAGCGGGCGGTAGAAGAGCTTCTCGTGCAGCCGGCGGACCTCGCGGCGGTGCTCGCGCAGCGCCCGCTGCAGCTCGGTGACCGGGTCGCGGAGGAACCCGAGGGACCGGCCGAGTCGGCGGAGGGCGTCCTCGTCCTCGGGGATCAGGTGCGTACGCCGCAGCTGGTGCAGCTGCATCCGGTGCTCGACGGTCCTCAGGAAGCCGTAGGCGTCATGCAGCGCCGAGCCCTCCTCGCGGCCGACGTACCCGCCCTCGGTGAGCGCGGCCAGGGCGGAGAGCGTGGTCGGCTGGCGGATCTGATCGTCGGCCTGCCCGTGCACCATCTGCAGCAGCTGGACCGCGAACTCGACGTCGCGCAGCCCACCGGAGCCCAGCTTGATCTGCCGGTCCGCCTCCTTGGCGGGGATGTGCTCGAGGACCCGTCGGCGCATCGCCTGCACGTCGGCGACGAACCCGTCGCGTTGGGCGGCCTGCCACACCAGCGGGTTGATCTGCTGGACGTACTCATCGCCCAGCGGGAGGTCGCCGGCGACCGGCCGGGCCTTGAGCAGCGCCTGGAACTCCCACGTCTTGGCCCAGCGCTCGTAGTAGCTCAGGTGGCTCGCGAGCGTGCGGACGAGGGGCCCGGCCTTCCCCTCGGGCCGGAGGGCCGCGTCGACGGGCCAGATCGTCCCCTCTGCGGTGTGGTCGGAGCAGATCTTCATGAGGTGCGACGCGAGCTGCGTCGCCGCGCGCAACGCCGCCTGCTCGTCGTGCCCCTCGACCGGCTCGCCGACGAAGACGACGTCGACGTCGCTGACGTAGTTCAGCTCGTGGCCACCGCACTTGCCCATCGCCACCACCGACAGGCGGCAGCCGGCGGCGGCCTCCCCGACGCGTTGGCGCGCCACCGCCAGCGCCGCGTCGAGGGTGCCCGCAGCGAGGTCCGACAGCTCTGCGGCCACGTCGTCGACCCCCACGCCGTGGGCGAGGTCGCGGGCGGCGAGCCGGATGAGGACCCGCCGGTACTCCACGCGGAGGGCGTCGACGGCCTCCGCGTCCGGGATGTTCGCGGTCGGGCAGTCCTCGGACGGGTCTGCGCCCACCGCCTCCAGGAGGTCGGTACGCACGGCGAACGCGGCGGGGCGGGTGCTGCCCAGGCTCGGGTCGCGCAGCTCCTGCCAGTGCTCGGGGTGCCGCAGGAGGTGCTGGCCGAGCGCCGGGCTCGCGCCGAGCACGGCGAACAGCCGCATCGCCGTGCCCTCGTCCTCCTCGAGCTGGGCCAGGAACCCGGCTTGCGGTTCCCCGTCACCGGATCCCTCACCGAGGCGTTGCGCCAGGTCGGCGAGCGTGGCGAGTGCCTGGTCCGGGTCCGCCGTCGCCCCGAGCAGCGGAAGGAGCGCCGCACCGTGCCCGCCGAGCCGGGCGAGGTCCTGCGCCGCCCGGTCCGGCTCGACGAAGCCGGCCCGGATCAGCGCGGCCTTCGGCGACTGCGGCCGGCCGCTCATCGGCCGTTCACCGCCCCGCCCACCAGGGCGAGGAACGAGCGGGCCAGTCGGCGGCACCCGTCGAGCAGCGCGGCCTCGTGCTCGCGCAGGTCGGCGAGGTACTGCTCGAGGTCGAAGCCGGCGTCGACGTACGGTCCGCCGTCCTCCTGCACCCAGCGGCCGACGATGTCGGGACCGGCCTCGGGGTGGAACTGCACGCCCCACACGTGCCGGCCGAGACGGGCGGCCTGCACCGCACCGTCAGGGCTGCTGGCGAGGACCCGGGCACCGGGCGGCAGCGCCGCGACGACGTCGTTGTTCCAGTGCACGCCGACCGCCGTGCCGACGACGTCGGCGAAGAGGGGATCGTCCGCCGCCTCGCCGGACCAGCACACCGGCAGCACCGCGACGGTCGCCCCGGCCGGGTTCGGAGCGGCGTCCCCACCGAGCGCCTTGGCGGCGAGCTGGTGTCCCAGGCAGATGCCGAGCGTGGGAACCCCGGCGGCCTCGGCGGCCCGGACCAGGGTGCGGGTGTCGGGGAGCCAGGGGGCGGCCACGTCGTCCCACGCAGCCACGGAGCCACCGAGCACGACGACCCCGTCCAGGCTGCCGGTCGCCTCGACGCCGGGCAGCGCGTCGCCGGCGTACGGCCGCCGGACGTCGAGGGCGCAGCCGGCGGCTTCCAGCTCGTCGCCCAGCCAGCCCGCCGGTGCGCCTGCCTCGTGCTCGACGACGAGCAGCGTCGGCTCAGCCACGCGGTCCGCCGGCCCTCAGATGACCGGGAGCATCTGGTCGCGCTCGTACGCCGAGACCTGGCCCCGGTAGGACTCCCACTCCGTGCGCTTGTTGCGGAGGAAGAAGTCGTAGACGCGCTCGCCGAGGGTGTCGGCCAGCAGCTCGCTCTCCTCCATCACCGTGATCGCCTCGTACAGCGTCTTCGGCAGCGGCTGGATCCCGAGCGACTTGCGCTCGCGGTCGGTGAGCGACCAGACGTCGTCCTCGGCCTCGCTCGGCAGGTCGTAGCCCTCCTCGATGCCCTTCATCCCGGCCGCCAGGATCACCGCAAAGGCCAGGTAGGGGTTGCAGGCCGCGTCGATCGTGCGCAGCTCGACGCGGGTCGACTGGCCCTTGTTCGGCTTGTACATCGGCACCCGGACCATCGCCGAGCGGTTGTTGTGGCCCCAGCAGATGTACGACGGTGCCTCTCCCCCGCCGATCAGCCGCTTGTAGGAGTTGACCCACTGGTTGGTGATCGCGGTGATCTCGCTGGCGTGGTGCAGGAGGCCGGCGATGAACTGGCGGCCGCTCTTGGAGAGCTGGTACTGCGCACCGGCCTCGAAGAACGCGTTGCGGTCGCCCTCGAACAGCGACACGTGCGTGTGCATCCCCGAGCCGGGATGGGTCGTGTACGGCTTCGGCATGAAGCTGGCCCACATGTCCTGGCCCAGCGCGACCTCACGGACCACCGTGCGGAACGTCATGATGTTGTCCGCCGTGCTCAGCGCGTCGGCGTAGCGCAGGTCGATCTCCTGCTGGCCGGGGCCGCCCTCGTGGTGGCTGAACTCGACCGAGATGCCCATCTGCTCGAGCATCGTGATCGCCTCGCGACGGAAGTCCGAGCCCTTGCTGGTCGCCGTGTGGTCGAAGAAGCCGCTCCGGTCGACGGGGATCGGCTCCCCGCCGGGCTCGGGGGTGTTCTTGAACAGGTAGAACTCGATCTCCGGGTGGGTGTAGAACGTGTAGCCCTGCGAGGCCGCCTTGGACAGCGTCCGCTTGAGCACGAACCTCGGGTCGGCGTACGACGGGGAGCCGTCGGGCATCACGATGTCGCAGAACATCCGCGCGGTCGCCGGGCCGTCACCGCGCCAGGGAAGGATCTGGAACGTCGCAGGGTCGGGCTTGGCCAGCATGTCGGCCTCGTAGACGCGGGCGAACCCCTCGATCGCCGAGCCGTCGAAGCCGATCCCCTCGGAGAACGCGCCCTCGAGCTCGGCGGGCGCGACCGCGACGGACTTGAGGAATCCGAGCACGTCGGTGAACCACAGTCGCACGAACCTGACGTCGCGCTCCTCGAGCGCCCGGAGCACGAAGTCTTCCTGCTTGCCCATGGGGTCCACTATGTCGCACGCCGACTAGGTCGCAGTCGCGCAGGGTCACTCCGTGGGCGCGGTCGCGAGCCCTCTCGGCAGGGGTTGCCGGCACTGATCGGCGTCACAGGCGCGCATCCGGGCGAGCTCCGCGCGCAGCTGTTCCAGCAGCTGCCCGTGGCCGGGCTCCCCGACGAGGTTGTCGTACTGCTCGGGGTCCTGGTGGATGTCGTAGAGCTCCTCCTCCCCGCTCGCGAGGTGGACGTAGAGGTACTGGGGGGTGCGGATGCCGATGGCCCAGCGGATGTCACGCTCGCCCGGGTCCTCGGGCTCGAGCGGCTGACCGGCCTCGTCGGTGTCCCGGATGACGCCCTTGGGGCCGGTCTCGGTCAGCACCGGCCGGGACCACCCGACGTCGCCGTTCCGCGCCACGTCCAGCATCGACGAGCCGTCCACCGGCAGGTCGAGTGACGCCCCGGCGAGCTCCGCGATCGTGGGTGCGAAGTCGATCTGCAGGAACGGGTCCGTGCGACGCTCGCCGGAAGGAATTCCGGGGCCCCGCATCAGCAGCGGCGTGTTCAGCGCCGGCTCGTAGGGAAGCGTCTTGCCCTGCCGGATCCCGTGCTCACCGAGGAAGTAGCCGTTGTCAGAGGTGAAGACGAGGAGAGTGTCGTCGAGCTCGCCGCTCCTGCGCAGAGCCGTCACGGTCCTCTCGACGGAGCGGTCGACCGCAGCGAGCGCCTCGGCGCGCTGGCGCGTGACGTCTGTCAGCGCCTCTCGCTCCGCCTGGTTCATCGCCGGCCGCGAGCGCAGGTACTCCGGCTGGTCGCTGCGGTCCGGGTCGACCCAGTCGGCGCCAGGCGCCCGCTTGATGACGTCGTCGAACATCCCCTTGAGCTCGTCCGGACGCGCGGGCGACTCGACCGTGACCGACTCCCCGTCCGCGTTCACGACGCTGCGCACGTCGTCGCTCTCGACCGGGAAGCCGTTGTGCGGCCCGGTGTAGTTGGCGAAGAGGAAGAACGGGCGGTCAGCGGCAGCACGCTGCTCGATGATGCGGCTCGAGAGGCGCCCGTAGACGTACGTCTGGTACTTGCCCTCGTAGCCGTGGAATCCCTGGCCGTCGTCGCTCAGGGTCGTGTCGAAGTAGTTGTAGGTCCCGCCCTTGTCGGGATGGGTCCGGCGCAGCCCGTGGTCGATCGAGGCACGCCAGTCGGTCCAGCCGGGCGGCACGTAGTGCAGCGAATTGCCGGACTCCGCTCCGGGCTCCGGCATGTAGCCGTAGCCGTTGAGGTACTTCCCGAGGAGGATCGTCGCGTAGCCACTGTCCTGCAGCGCGGTGGCGAGCGTCGACCCGTCCTTCAGGGAGGGGAACGCGTAGGGCTCGTCGACGTCGTAGACCCGGTGGTTGTGGGTGTACTGCCCAGTCAGCATCGAGGCACGCGCCGGGCAGCACAACGGGTACGGCGCGAACGAGTTCACGAAGCGGACCCCCTTGCGGCCCAGGAGGCGGCGGGTCTCCGGCATGTACCGCAGCTCGTCCTCGCGCATGTCGTCGACGACGATCATGACCACGTTGGGCTGCAGCTGCACCGGGACCGCAGCCGTGTCCACGGTGGAGCGCGTGGCGGGACCGTAGCCGGCTCCACTGACGGCACCGACGCCGGCAGCGGCCAGCACGGCCGCCAGGGCGGCCACCCCGAGACGACGCACGATTCCTCAGCCCTCCGGGATGTTGCGCTCGATGTCGGCCAGCCAGGCCCGGGCGTTGCCGTCGGACGGCGCTCTCCAGTCCCCACGCGGCGACAGCGACCCGCCGGCAGACACCTTGGGGCCGTTCGGCAGCGCGCTGCGCTTGAACTGCGCGAAGCCGAAGAACCGTTTGACGAAGACCTCGAGCCACCTCCGGATCTCCGGGAGGTCGTAGGACATGCGCCGCGCCTCGGGGTAACCGGGCGGCCACTCCCCCAGCTCGACGTCGCCCCAGGCGTGCGTCGCCAGGAAGGCGATCTTGCTCGGCCGGAAGCCGTAGCGCAGCACGTAGAAGAGGTTGAAGTCCTGCAACGAGTAGGGGCCGATGGACGCCTCGGTGTCCTGCTCGAGCTCATCACCCTCCGACGGCACCAGCTCCGGCGTGATCTTCTGGTCGACGATCACCTCGAGGACGTCGTTGACCTCGTCGTCGAAGAGCCCCTCCGAGATCACCCAGCGGATCAGGTGCTGCACGAGGGTCTTCGGCACCCCGGTGTTGACCGCGTAGTGCGACATCTGGTCGCCCACGCCGTACGTCGCCCACCCGAGCGCGAGCTCGGAGAGGTCACCGGTGCCGAGCACGATCCCGCCGCGCTGGTTCGCGAGCCGGAAGAGGTAGTCGGTGCGCAGCCCGGCCTGCACGTTCTCGAACGTGACGTCGTAGACCGGTTCCCCCTTGGCGTAGGGGTGGTCCATGTCGGCGAGCATCTGCTGCGCCGCGGGCCGGATGTCGATCTCCTCGAACGAGACCCCGAGGCTGCGCGCCAGCCGGGTCGCGTTCGACTTCGTGGTGTCGCCGGTCGCGAACCCCGGCAGCGTGAAGCCGAGGATGTCGCTGCGGGGACGGCCGAGCCGGTCCATGGCGCGCGCCGCGACGATGAGCGCGTGGGTCGAGTCGAGCCCGCCGGAGACACCGATGACGACCTTGGGGTTGCCGATCGCCCGCAGCCGCTGCTCGAGCCCGGCGACCTGGATGCTGTAGGCCTCGTAGCAGTCCAGCGCCAAGCGGGCCGGGTCGTCGGGGACGAACGGGAACCGGTCCACCTTGCGCAGCAGCCCGATGTTGCCGGTCGGCGGGTCGAGCGCGAAGTCGACGGTGCGGAACTCGCGTCCGGTGATCGAGCCTGTCGAGATCCCCAGGCTGCGCCGGTTGTCGTCGAAGGTGCCCATCCGCAGCCGCTCCTGGCGCAGCTGGTCGAGGTCGACGTCGGCGACCGAGCGCCGCGAGCCCTCGGGGAACCGCTCGCTCTCGGCCAGGCACACCCCGACCTCGTAGATCATCGTCTGGCCGTCCCAGGACAGGTCGGTCGTCGACTCCCCCTCGCCACCTGCCGCGTAGGCGTACGCCGCGAGGCAGCGCTGGCTCGAGGACCGGACCAGCTGCCGGCGGTCGTCGGCCCTTGCCACCGTGATCGGGCTGCCGGAGAGGTTGGCGAGCACGGTGGCCCCCGCGAGCGCCGCCTCGGCACTGGGCGGCACCGGCACCCACATGTCCTCGCAGACCTCGACGTGCAGGACGAGCCCGGGCACGTCGGTGGCGCGGAAGAGCAGGTCGGGACCGAAAGGCACCTCGCGGTCACCGATCCGCATCGAGCTTCCTCGACGGTCGTCACCGGGTGCGTACCAGCGCCGCTCGTAGAACTCCCGGTAGGTCGGGACGTACGACTTCGGTGAGACGCCGAGGATCTCGCCGCGGTGGACGACGACCGCGCAGTTGTAGACGCGGTTGCCGTCGGCGAGCGGCGCCCCGACCACGAGGACCGGCCGCAGCTCCCGCGACGCCTCCGCGATCGTCTCGATCGCGGGG
>CADCUK010000084.1 GCA_902805865.1 uncultured Nocardioidaceae bacterium
CCACTCCGATCGCGGCGAGGACGGCTGTGGCGATCGCCAGGTCGAGGTGCGGCCCGCGCTTCGGCAGGTCGGCGGGCGAGAGGAGGACGGTGACCCGCCGGGTCGCCGGCCAGTCGAAGTGGCTGTTGACGATCGCGGTGCGGCAGCGGTCGCGTGCTTCGCTCACGGAGGCGTCCAGCCGGCCCACCAACGTGGTGCTCACCATGCCCTGGCTCACGTCGGCCTGGACGTCGATGACGTGACCGCTGACCCCGGACAACGTGACCGTGTGCGCGGTGGCGAAGCTGCCCATCAGCCGACCCCGCGCACGTGGTCGAACCGGCCCGGCCCTGACACGTCGAGGCGGACACCGACAAGGTCCAGGCGCACGTCGTCGGCGTACACGGCGTGCTCCCGCATCCACCGCGCCGCGAGCCGCCGCAACCTGGCCACCTTCGCCGCGGTCACCGCTTCCAGTGGCGCGCCGAACGCAGCGCTCGCGCGGGTCTTCACCTCGCAGAACACGAGGGTGGAGCCGTCCCGGAGGACCAGGTCGAGCTCACCGACCGAGCACCGCCAGTTGCGGTCGAGCACGACCATCCCGAGCTCGACCAGGTAGTGCGCCGCACTGGTCTCGCCGTACCCGCCGGTCGCCATCCGCTGTCGTGCCGTCGCCATGGGCACCTCCTCGA
Organism: uncultured Nocardioidaceae bacterium; assembly: GCA_902805865.1. Classification (GTDB taxonomy): domain Bacteria; phylum Actinomycetota; class Actinomycetes; order Propionibacteriales; family Nocardioidaceae; genus Marmoricola_A. The sequence goes on from CADCUK010000084.1 coordinate 672, forward strand.
CACCGAGGCTGCCGCGTGGAGCCGGGCGACGCGGGCGCCGACGGGAGGGGTGTGCAGAACGGCGGAGTCAGCCGGCTTGTGGGCCGATGAGGGCAGCCGAGGAGCTCAGCTCTTCGGGAGCTCCAGGTCGCTCTGCGCGAGCTCCTCGACGTTGACGTCCTTGAAGGTGAGCACCTTGACGTTCTTGGCGAAGCGCGCCGGGCGGTACATGTCCCAGACCCAGGCGTCGGTCATCGAGACCTCGAAGAACACGTCACCGGCCTCGGTGCGGGCCTTCACGTCGACCTGGTTGCACAGGTAGAAGCGTCGGTCGGTCTCGACGACGTACTTGAAGATGCTGACGACGTCGCGGTACTCGCGGTAGAGCTGCAGCTCCATCTCCGCTTCGTACTTCTCGAGATCCTCCGCGCTCACTGCGCCTCCTCCAAGACTCGGGTCTCGTGCTCGACTGTGCCATCCAGGTTGCCAGTCAGCTCATCGGTCCGCTCGACCCGCCGCACGTTGACGAACCTCCGCCGGTGCACCGGGCACGGCCCGTGGGCCGACAGCGCCTCGGTGTGCGTCTGGGTCACGTAGCCCTTGTGCGTCTCGAAGTCGTAGTGCGGGTAGGTGGAGTGCAGCTCGCGCATGATCCGGTCCCGTGTCACCTTGGCGAGGACCGAGGCAGCGGAGATGCAGGCAGCCACCCGGTCACCCTTCCACACCGCCAGCCCGGGGACGCCGAGGCCGTCGACGGGGAACCCGTCGGTCAGGACGTACGACGGCCGCACGTCCAGCCTGGCCAGGGCCCGCCGGAGCGCCTCGACGTTGGCGACGTGCATGCCGAGCCGGTCGCACTCCTCGGGCTCGATGACGACCACCGACCACGACAGCGCCCGCCGCACGACCTGGTCGTAGCAGCGCTCGCGCGCCTTCTCGGTGAGCAGCTTGGAGTCGGCGAGACCGGGGACCACCCCGCGGTCGCCGGCGGGAAGGATCGCGGCGGCGGCGACCAACGGGCCGGCGCAGGCGCCGCGACCGGCCTCGTCGACGCCGGCGATCGGCTCGAGCCCGTGGCGGCGCAGCGCCCGCTCGTAGCCGTACAGGCCGGCGTCGCGCCGGACGGTCATCCCCCGGGGCAGCTCGCTCACGGGCTCGCCACCGCCTCGAAGGTCTCGGGGCGGCCGATCATCTTGGCGTGGTCGAGCGGCCAGACGACCGAGAAGACCTTGCCCACGACGTTGGTCTCCGGCACGAACCCTCCCCCGGGGTCGCCCAGGTGCACCCGGCTGTCCGCGGAGTTCGAGCGGTTGTCGCCCATCACCCACAGGAAGCCGTCCGGCACCTCCTGCTCGAAGGTGATGAGCGAGGGACGCTCGCCGGGGGCGAGGTAGTCGCGCTCCCGGAGCGGGGTGCCGTTGACGCTGACCCGCCCCTGCTTGTCGCAGCACTTCACGGTGTCGCCGCCGACTCCGATGACCCGCTTCACCAGGTGGCCACCGGTCGGGTAGAGCCCGAAGAACTCCAGCGTCTTGGCGAACACGGTCCGCGGCTGCGGCGCCTGGGCGCGGTCGAGCCAGCCGCCCGGGTCCTCGAAGACGACGATGTCCCCCCGCTGCGGCGCCGCGGTCCCCCAGTAGGAGACCTTCTGGACGAGGATCCGGTCGTTGAAGACGAGCGTCTCGTTCATCGACCCCGACGGGATGTAGAACGCCTGCAGGAACAGTGCCTTGATGCCGATCGCCAGCACCAGCGCGATGGCCAGCAGCAGCGTGAGCTCCTGCCAGAACGGCATCTGCCGCCTGATGGAGCCGGGGTTGCGGGCGTGCTTGGGTCCCGCCGCGTGACCGGGATGGGCGGACTCATCCGCATGCGACGACCGCGACGACCGGCTCTCGTCATCCTCGCCGGAGGAGGAGGCCACGTCGCCGCGGTCGGTAGGTTCGGTCACCGAGCGACCTTACCCAGCGAGTGCTCGCCAGTTCAGCGAACGACCTCGCGCTTCTCCTTGATCTTGGCGGCCTTGCCGCGCAGGTTGCGGAGGTAGTACAGCTTGGCGCGACGGACGTCACCGCGGGTGACGACCTCGACCTTCTCGATGATCGGCGTGTGGAGCGGGAACGTCCGCTCGACCCCGACGCCGAAGGAGACCTTGCGGACCGTGAAGGTCCGGCCGATGCCGGAGCCCTGGACCCGGATGCAGACGCCCTGGAAGACCTGCACGCGGGAGCGGTTGCCCTCGACCACGCGGACGTGGACCTTCAGCGTGTCGCCGGCGCGGAACGCCGGGAGGTCGTCGCGACGCGAGTCTGCGGCGATGGTGTCGATGACGTTGGTCATGGTGTCTCCTCGTCGGCGCCACAGGTCGCCCACGGATGTGGTGGGATCGTCGGATCGGTCGGTCCGTCGGGCCTTCACGCGGCTTGCCCCCTGTGGCAGGTGGGCCGCCGACCTCCCGGCCACGGTGGGCACGGCTGGGTCGCCAGGCAACGGAACGACCTCTGATTCTGCCACACGGTCAGGACCCGACGAAATCAGCCGGCGACCACGACCTACCGCCTGCGGCGCGGCTTGCTCAGCCTCGCGAGCCTGGGGTCACGCTGGTCGCGGATCGGACGGAACCCGGCGCGTCGGTACATCCGCAGGTTGTCCTCGCTGCGCGCACCGGTGATGAGACCGATCGACCGTGCGTCCGGCGGCGCGGCCTCCTCGGCCCGCTCGAGCATCCAGCGCCCGAGCCCGTGGCCCTGCAGGTCCGGAGCCACCATCAGGCGGCCGACCAGCCACTCCGTGCCGTCGAGGCGCCCGCGCACACTGCCCACCAGCCGACCGGCCGAACGCAGCACGAACGTGGTCCACGCATCGAGCTCCGCCGTCACCAGCTCCAGCGACTCGTGCAGCGCAGGGACGTCCCACATGTCGTTGGCGACCGCCTCCTGGATCCAGCAGGCGCGCTGCAGGGTGAGGATCTCCCCCGCGTCGGCGCGGGTGGCGACCCGCCACTCCATCCCCTCGGCTCCGAGGTCCACGAGGCGGCTCGGGTGCAGCAGGTCCGGCCGCCGCTCCGCCGTACGCCTCAGGGCCTGCTCGCGGCGCCACTGGGCCACCCGTGCGTGGTCCCCGGACATCAGCAGCGGCGGGACATCGAGCCCGCGCCAGCTGTCGGGCTTGGTGTAGACGGGGTACTCGAGCAGCCCGTCGCTGCCGTGGGACTCCTCGGCGAGCGACTCGGCGTTGCCCATGAAGCCGGGGAGGAGCCGGACCACGGCCTCGATGACGGCCAGCGCGGCCACCTCCCCGCCGTTGAGCACGTAGTCGCCGATCGACACCTCGAGCACCCGCATCCGCGTGGCGGCGTGCTCGACGACCCGCTGGTCGATGCCCTCGTAGCGGCCGCACGCGAACACCACGTGGGTCTCCTGGGCGAGCTCCTCCGCGAGCGGCTGGGTGAACGGCACGCCGGATGGAGTCGGCACCACCAGGAGTGCGTCGGCGTCGTCCGCGACGAGCTCGTCGAGGGCCTCGCCCCACGGCTCGGGCTTCATGACCATGCCGGGCCCACCGCCGTACGGCGTGTCGTCGACCGTCCGGTGCCGGTCGGAGGTCCACCGGCGCAGGTCGTGGACGTGCAGGTCGAGCAGGCCGCGCTGCCGTGCCTTGCCGGGCAGCGACAGGCCGAGCGGTGCGAGGTAGTCGGGGAAGATCGACACCACGTCGATGCGCACCGGCTCAGTCCTCCTCGAGCGGCTCGAGCAGTCCGGGACGGTCGGCGACCAGGAGCCGGCCGTTGGCCAGGTCGACCTCCGGCACCAGCGCGGAGACGAACGGCACGAGTGCGTCGTCGCGTCCCTCACGGCGTACGACGAGCAGGTCCTGGGCGCCGGAGTGCATGACCTCGGAGACCACGCCGACGTCGACCCCGTCGGTGGTGGCGACGGCGAGCCCGACCAGCTGGTGGTCGTAGAACTCCTCCGGGTCCTCGGGGCGTTCGTCGGGCGCCACGGCGATCACCAGGTCGAGCCCGCGGGCCGCCTCGGCCGCGTTGCGGTCGGACAGCTCCTCGAACCGGACCAGCAGCCGCTCCTGGTGCCAGCGGGTGGCGGCGACCGTCAGCGCGGTGTGCGCGGGCGCCGGGCCTCCCGCCGGACGCCGGACCTGCAGCACCGCGCCGTCGGCGAACCGGCGCTCGGGCTCGTCGGTCCACAGCTCGACCGAGACCTCACCGCGGATGCCGTGGGGTCTGCCGATGCGTCCGACAGCGACCTCGTCGGCGGGCGCTGCTGGATTCATCTCGTCCTTCTCGGGTGCGTCCGGGGCCGGTCTGCGTGGGTGGAAAACCGTGGGTGGAAAACGACGACGGGGAGGCCGCCCGCACGAGGGTGGCCTCCCCAACCGACGCGTGTGGTGTCAGCGGCGGCGGTCCACGTCGACGAAGTCGACCCGGGCGCCGTTCTTCCCACCGAGCGCACCGACGACGGTGCGCAGGGCGGTGGCGGTCCGGCCGTTGCGGCCGATGACCTTGCCGAGGTCCTCGGGGTTCACGCGGACCTCGAGGATGTTGCCGCGGCGGAGCTGCTTGTCCCGGACCGTGACGTCGTCGGGGTGCTTGACGATGCCTCGCACCAGGTGCTCGAGAGCCTCGGACAGCACCGCGATCAGGCCTCGGTGCTGGTCGGGTCGGTGCTCTTGGCCTCGGCGGCCTCCGGCTCGGCGACCTGCGCCTCGGCAGCCGGGTCGGCCGGGATCTCGGTGGCCTCGGCCGGCGGGGCGGCACCGTCAGGGGCGGCGTCGACAGCGGACTCGGTCGCCTCGGGCGCGGCGGCCTTCTTGGCCGGGGCCTTCTTGGCGGTCACGGCGTCGCCGCGAGCCTCGGTGCCGGTCTCCTTGAGGATCTCGTTGAAGATCTCCTGCTTGGTGCGGCCCTGCTCCTTGGTGCGGAGGGTGCCCTCGGTGCCGGACTCCCCCTTGTAGGTCTGCCAGTCGCCGGTGATCTTGAGGATCGCCGCGACGGCCTCGGTCGGCTGCGCGCCGACGTTCAGCCAGTACTGCGCCCGCTCGGACTTGACCTCGATGACCGAGGGCTCCTCCTTGGGGTGGTACTTGCCGATCTCCTCGATGACGCGACCGTCGCGCCTGGTGCGGGAGTCGGCGACGACGATGCGGTAGTACGGCGCGCGGATCTTGCCCATGCGCTTGAGGCGAATCTTGACGGCCACGAGTGTGGTGTCTCCTTGGGATGTCGTGTCGGTTGAGGCTTCCGAACCAGGTGGGGCACCGGTCGGTCCGCTCGGTGGGCCAGCCCGACCACGGATTAGAGGGTCCGGTCGGGCGGGACTCAGCGGGCCATTCTGCCAGAACGTCCGCGCGGGCCGAAATCGGCCGGGCAGCGCCTAGTCTGACCTCGTGACAACGCTGGCATCGCGACTGGGCACGGTGCGCAGAGGTCGCCCTGCGGATGGTCGGCGGTGCCGCCACGATCCTGGCCATGTTCGGGTTGGTCGTCTGGGTCTGGACCCACGGATTCTCTCTGGGCAATGCCCTGCTGGCCTGGCTCGGGTTGTGCGCGCTGATCCGGCTGAACGCGCTGGCGATGGACACCCGACGGCCCGGTCGGCATTGCTACGCCCTGGCCCTCGTGCCGGCGGTCAGCCCCTACCTGTACGTGGTCGTTCTCTACGTGCTCGTGGTCCCGCTGGCGGGCTGACAGCCGTCAGCTCACGACGTTCCCCCGGAGCACGATGTGTCGGGGGCTCTTGAGGATCGCCAGGTCGTCGAGCGGGTCGGCGTCGTACACGACGAAGTCGGCCTCGCTGCCCTCCTCGAGCGTGGCGCTGAGCCCCAGCCACTCCCGCGCCCGCCAGGAGGCTGCGCCGAGGGCGTCCTCCGGCGTCAGCCCGTAGGTGGCGAGCTCGATGACCTCGTCCGCGATCCGACCGTGCGCGAGCACGCCGCCGGCGTCGGTGCCGGCGTAGATCTGCACGCCTGCCTCGTAGGCGGCCCCGATCGTCTCGCGACGCCGTTCCCAGAGGTCCATCATGTGCGCGGCGTACGACGGGAACTTGGACCCGCCCGAGGCGGCGTACTTGGGGAAGTTGTCCAGCTGGACGACGGTCGGGACCAGTGCGACCCCGTTGGCGGCCATCGCGTCGATGAGCGGCAGGGACAGCCCGGTGCCGTGCTCGAGGCAGTCGATGCCCGACTCGATCAGGTCCGGCAGTGCCTCCTCGCCGAAGACGTGCGCGGTGACCCGGGCGCCGTGCTCGTGGGCGGTGGCCATCGCGCGGTCGAGGGCGTCCCTGGGCCACAGCGGTGTCAGGTCACCGGCGTCGCGCTCGATCCAGTCCCCGACGAGCTTGACCCAGCCGTCACCTCGCCCGGCCTCCTGGGCGACGTACTCCGAGAGCTGGTCCGGCTCGATCTCGTGGCCGTAGTTGCGGATGTAGCGCTTGGCCCGTGCAATGTGCCGACCCGCACGGATCAGCC
>CADCUK010000085.1 GCA_902805865.1 uncultured Nocardioidaceae bacterium
CGGCCCGGACGAGGACCACCTGCTCGGCCTCGACCGGTTCGGATCCGATCTCTACACCCAGCTGCTCTTCGGTGCGCGTCAGTCCCTGCTCTACGGCGTGGTGTCGACGACGATCGGTCTGACCGTCGGCGCCCTGCTGGGCATCCTGGCCGGCGGCATCGGCGGATGGGTCGACAGCGTCGTCATGCGCGTGGTCGACATCATGCTCTCGGTGCCCAGCCTGCTGCTCGCCGTCAGCGTTGCGGCCGTGCTGGGTCAGAACGCCTACTCGATCATGATCGCGATCGGTGCGGCCCAGGTGCCGATCTTCGCCCGGCTGCTGCGCGGCTCGATGCTCGCGCAGCGGCGCAGCGACTACGTGCTGGCGGCCAATGCGCTGGGGATCAGGCGCCGGCGCATCGTCATGGGACACATGCTGCCGAACGCGATCGGTCCCACGATCGTCCAGGCGACGCTCAACCTCGCCACCGCGATCATCGAGGTGGCGGCACTGTCCTTCCTCGGCCTCGGCTCGTCGGACCCAGCTGTGGCCGAGTGGGGACGCATGCTGGTGGCGGCTCAGGACCGGTTCGAGGCCGCTCCCCGCCTGGCTCTCCTGCCCGGCATGTGCATCGCGATCACCGCGCTGGGCTTCACGTTGTTCGGTGAGGCTCTTCGCGAGGCGCTCGACCCGCGGAACAGGAGGTGAGTGGAGGATGAAGCCCGCTACGGCTCCGACCCGACGAGGGGAACCCCTCCTCTCGGTCCGCAACCTGGGAGTCACCTTCCAGCTCCGTGGACAGCAAGGCGCCAAGGCCGTCGACGACGTGTCCTTCGACATCAGCGCAGGTCAGCACGTCGGCCTGGTAGGGGAGTCCGGGAGCGGCAAGTCCGTGACGTCGCTGGCGATCATGGGGCTCCTGCCGCAGCGGGGCGTGAAGGTCCGCGGCGAGGTCATGTTCGACGGCGTCGACCTGCTCAAGAAGTCCCGTCGGGAGATGTCGGACCTCCGTGGTCGGGAGGTGTCGATGGTCTTCCAGGACCCGATGACCTCCTTGAACCCCGTCGTGCCGATCGGGACCCAGATCGCCGAGATCATTCAGCGGCACTTCAACGCCAAGAAGGGCCCCGCGCTGGAGAAGTCCGAGGACCTGTTGGCGAAGGTGGGCCTACCGGACCCGCACCGACGACTGCGGGAGTACCCGCACCAGCTCTCGGGCGGCATGCGACAGCGCGTCCTGATCGCGATGGCGCTGGCCTGCGAGCCGCGGCTGCTCATCGCCGACGAGCCGACCACCGCGCTGGACGTCACGATCCAGGCGCAGGTGCTCGAGGTGCTCAAGAAGCTCGTCGCCGACACCGACGCGGCGCTGCTGATGATCACCCACGACCTCGGTGTGGTGGCCGGGCTGTGCGACACGGTCAACGTCATGTATTCCGGTCGCATCGTCGAGTCGGCGACGCGGGAGCGGCTCTTCGGGCAGCCACGACACCCGTACACCGGCGGACTCCTGGCGAGCATCCCGAAGCTCGACTCGCCCCGCGGCGCGCCGCTGACACCGATACCTGGCTCGCCCACCCAGCTGTTGCCGTGGAGCGAGGGCTGCGCATTCGCTCCGCGCTGCCGCAACCGCACCGACGAGTGCACATCCCGGACCCCGGGCCTGGACCCTGACGGCGACCGGCACCTCCGGTGCTTCAACCCCCTGACGCCGACGGTCGCGGAGGCCGCCCGATGAGCACGTTGCTGAAGGTCGAGGGGCTCAAGGTTCACTTCCCCATCAGGCAGGGGCTGCTGCTCGGCCGCCAAGTAGGCGCCGTCCGAGCCGTCGACGGGGTGGACCTCGAGATCCCCGAGGGTCGCACGCTCGGACTCGTCGGGGAGTCCGGGTGCGGGAAGTCGACCCTGGGCAGGGCGATCCTGCGGCTGTCGCCGATCACCGAGGGCCGGGTGATGTTCGACGGGGTCGACGTGGCGTCGCTCAAGGGCGAGAAGCTGCGGGCCATCCGGCAGGACATGCAGATGGTCTTCCAGGACCCCATGGCGAGCCTCGACCCGCGGCAGAGCGTCGAGACCCTCCTCACCGAGCCGCTCCGCGCCCACGGGATCGCCTACGACCGCAGGACGAGGGTCAAGGAGCTCCTCGAGCAGGTCGGTCTGCCTTCGTCGGCGGCCCGCAAGTACCCGCACGAGTTCTCCGGCGGCCAGCGCCAGCGGATCGGGATCGCCCGAGCAATCGCGCTCGAGCCGCGGCTCGTGATCGCCGACGAGCCCGTGTCGGCGTTGGACGTGTCGATCCAGGCCCAGGTGCTGAACCTGCTCGAGGAGCTGCAGCACTCCCTCGGCCTCACCTACCTCGTGATCGCCCACGACCTCGCCGTGGTGCGCCACGTCTCCGACGAGGTCGCTGTCATGTACCTCGGTGCGGTGGTGGAGCAGGCGCCCTCCGACGGGCTGTACGAGAAGCCCCTGCACCCGTACACGAAGGCGCTCATGTCCGCCGTGCCGGTGCCGGACCCGGTGGTCGAGGCCACCCGCGAGCGCATCATCCTGCAGGGTGACCTGCCCTCGCCGGCCAATCCGCCCCCCGGGTGCCGCTTCCACACCCGCTGCCCGTTCCGCCAGCCGACACGGTGTGACACCGAACGGCCCGCTCTCCGGGAGCTGGATCGCGACCACCGGGTCGCCTGCCACTGGGCCGAGGACATCGCGAGCGGCAAGATCCAGCCGCATGCGGTCCGGCCGGAGGACGTGATGACTTTCACGAGCCGCCCGTCCAACCCGTCGGAGATCTTCGACGCGATGCCGTAGCCGGTTTGCCGCGTTCCCGCCGGGGTTACCTACAGGGTGAGGCCCCGCACCGGGGGCACGACGAATGAGGTGGAGATCGTGGCGTTGAAGCGCAGGCTGTCCGTCCTGCTCGGGGCGCTCACCCTGACCGCGTCCCTGACGGCGTGCGGCAGCGGTGGGGAGACCGACGACGGCAACAGCGGCGACTCGACGCCTACGGCGGAGCCGACGAACGACGACGGGGACACGGGCGACAACGAGGACGGCGGTCGCGGGACCGCCGACGGCAGCGGCGAGGAGTGACGCTGCCCGCAGCGCAGTGATGTCAGTCGGTGTCGTCGGCTGACAGGCCGGGGTCGGCGATGTCGGCCTGACGGGTGATCGGCAACGGCGGGGGAGTGCCGCCGAACTCGGGGCACAGCGCCTGGTGGGCGCACCAGCCACAGAGACCGCTCTTGTTCGGCCGCCAGTCACCGGTCTCGGCAGCCCGCTGGATCGCCTTCCACAGCGCGTTGACCTTGCGCTCGACGGCCAGCAGGTCGGCCTCGTCGGGCCGGTAGCGCAGCACCTCACCGTTGCCCAGGTAGATCAGCTGCAGCATCGTCGGCACCTCGCCCCGCAGCCGCCAGAGGACCAGCGCGTAGAACTTCATCTGGAACAGCGCCTTGCCCTCGAACAGCGGGCCGGGGGCACGCCCGGTCTTGTAGTCCACCACCCGGACCTCGCCGGTCGGCGCGACGTCGAGCCGGTCGACGAACCCCCGCAGCAGCAGCTTGGTGTCGAGCAGCGTCTCGACGTACATCTCCCGCTCGGCCGGCTCGAGGCGGCGCGGGTCCTCGAGCGTGAAGTAGCGATCGAGGCTCTCCCGGCACGACACCAGCCACGGACCGACCTGGGGACCGTCGGCACCGAACAGCTCGGCGAGCTCCGGGTCGGCCTCGAGCATCGCCTCCCAGGTGGGCGACAACAGCTCCGCGGCCTGCTCAGGGGTGCGCTGGGCGGCCGGCAGGTCGAAGAGGTCCTCGAGGACCTTGTGCACGACCGTGCCCCGAACGGCCTCGGGGGAGGAGGGCTCCGGCAGCTTGTCGATCGTGCGGAAGCGGTAGAGCAGCGGACACGTCATGAAGTCGCCCGCCCGGCTCGGGGAGAGCGACCCCAGGACGTCGATGCCGTCCACGACCATGGCTCCCGCCAACGGTCGGCCACCCACCACCTGCTGCGTCATGACGCCACAGTAAGTGACCCCACCGACAGAACCGCGCGACCACGCTGCCCGAGCAGTCGACCGGGCAGCCGCCGGGCAGGCGACCGGGGACCACCCAAGCGTTCGATAGGTTGGCGGCGTGGCGCACAGGACCGGACTTGGGGCGCCCGCGGAGCGAAACGACCCAGGCGCGCTGAGAGTCGGGTCGATCGGCGGGGTCGACGTGATGGTCCGCTCGTCGTGGCTCATCGTCGCCGCCCTCATCGCCTACCTCGTCGCCCCGGCCATCGAGCAGGTCGCCCCCGGGCTCGGTGCCCTCAAGTACGTCGCCGGGGTGGCCTTCGCGGTGCTCCTCACCCTGTCGCTGCTCCTCCACGAGATCTCGCACGCGCTCGTGGCGAAGCGGTTCGGCATCGGCGTCCGGTCGATCACGCTGCACTTCATCGGCGGGGTGACGGCGATGGACGGCGAGCCGGGGACCCCCAAGCAGGAGTTCGCGATCTCCGCGGTCGGCCCGGCGACGTCGCTGGCCATCGGCGGTCTGGCGCTCGCCCTCCTGCAAGGGACCCCTGACGGGTTGCTCGCCTGGGTCGTCGGGGCGCTCGCCTATGCCAACCTCGTCGTCGGCGTCCTCAACCTCGTGCCGGGCCTGCCGCTCGACGGCGGCCGCGTCCTGCGAGCCGGGGTCTGGAAGGTGACCGGCGACCCGCACCGGGCCACTGTCGCCGCGGGCTGGGTCGGTCGAGCAGTGGCCGTCGTCGTGCTCTTCTCTCCCTGGCTGCTCGAGCTCGCCGGGATCCCGGTCGGCATCACCGACTATGTCATCGCGGTCGTCTTCGGGTGGTTCATGTGGTCCGCGGCGACCTCGGCGATCATGTCCGCCCGGATCCGGGCCAAGCTGCCGGCCCTGCGGGCGCGAGCGTTGGCACGCCGTACCCTCTCGGTGCCGGAGGAGCTGCCGCTCGCCGAGGCGATCCGCCAGGCACAGGACATCGAGGCCGGCTCGATCGTCACCCAGGACGCAGCGGGCCGGCCGGTCGGCGTCGTCAACGAGGCTGCCGTGCACGCGACGCCGGAGGAGCGCCGCTCCTGGATGGCGGTCCGCGACGTCACCCGCACCCTCGAGCCAGGGCTCACGCTGCCCGCCGACATCGCCGGCGAGCAGCTGATCCGGGCCATGCAGTCGGCACCGGCGACGGAGTACCTCCTCCTCGAGCCCGACGGCGGCGTCTACGGGGTTCTCAGCACCAGCGACGTCGACGCTGCGTTCAGCGCCAACCGCTGAGGCCGGGCTCACCACCCGTACGACGACCAGGTGACCGGTCCCTAGACTGCGCGGCATGCCCACCGACGAGTCCCCCGACAGCGTCACCCCGGACACGCCCGGAGGCGACGACGACGTCAGCCGGGACGCCTGGTCGGGCGTGCACCGCGGGCCGCTGCGAGCCGGTGAGTGGGTGCGGCTGACCGACAGCAAGGGGCGGCGGCACAACATCTGCCTCGAGCCCGGCAAGCGGTTCTTCAGCAACCGCGGCCACCTCGACCACGACGAGATCATCGGCCGCGACGAGGGGTTCACGGTGGTGTCGTCGCTGAACGGTGAGTACCTGGTCTTCCGGCCGCTGCTCAACGAGTTCGTCGTCTCGATGCCTCGCGGCGCAGCCGTCGTCTACCCCAAGGACGCCGCGCAGATCGTCGCGATGGCCGACATCTTCCCCGGTGCCCGGGTCGTCGAGGCGGGCGTCGGCTCCGGGGCGCTGACCTGCTCGCTGCTCCGTGCGGTGGGACCGACGGGCCGGGTGTCGTCGTACGAACGGCGCGAGGAGTTCGCCGACGTCGCCCGCCGCAACGTCCGCCAGTTCTTCGACGGCGACCACCCGGCGTGGGAGCTGACCGTCGGGGACCTCGCCGAGGCGCTGCCCACCGCCGCCGGCGACCGGCGCGTCGACCGGGTCATCCTCGACATGCTCGCGCCGTGGGAGTGCGTGGACGCGGTCGCCGGGGCGCTGGTCCCCGGCGGGCTGGTCTGCGCCTACGTCGCGACGACCACCCAGCTCGGACGCGTCGTGGAGACGCTGCGGGCCCACGGCGGCTTCACCGAGCCGCAGCCGTGGGAGTCGCTGGTCCGGGACTGGCACGTCGAGGGGCTCGCGGTCCGGCCCGGTCACCGGATGAGCGGGCACACCGGCTTCCTCGTGACCGCGCGCCGGATGTCGCCGGGGGAACGGCCGCCGGCCAAGCGCCGTCGTCCCGCACCGGGCGCCTACGGCGTCGACTACGCAGGGCCGCGCCCGATCGACCTGCCGCCCCAGGTCGAGCTCGAGCCCTTCGAGGAGTGATCCGGACCCACCGCAGACACTCCGGCCGAACCTTGAGTGCGACCCCCCGTGAGTGAGTAGGTTGGAGACTCAGCGAGCCATCCGGCGAACGCCGCGACGGAGGTGGGTTCCCATGTCGAGGTCCGGATCCAGCGGGGTCGGGCGCACACCCGAGGACTGGCAGGCCCAGGTGGCCTACCTCGAGGAGGAGGTCCTCGAGCTCCGTCGGAGGCTGACCGACGCGCCCGGCTCCTCGCGCGTGGTCGAGCAGCGGCTCCAGGACGCGCAGCGGTCGCTGTCGGCGCTCACCACCCAGAACGAGCGGCTCGCGCAGACCCTGCGGGAGGCCCGGGACCAGATCCTCACGCTCAAGGAGGAGGTCGACCGGCTCGCGCAGCCGCCGTCGGGGTTCGGCACCTTCCTCCAGCGCAACGACGACGACTCGATCGACGTCTTCACCGGGGGCCGCAAGCTCCGGGTGCAGGTGAGCCCCACCGTCGAGGCCGCCGGCCTGCGCAAGGGCCAGGAGGTCATGCTCAACGAGGCCCTCAACGTCGTCGCGGCCCTCGAGTTCGAGCAGGTCGGCGAGGTCGTCATGCTCAAGGAGCTGCTCGCCGACGGGGAGCGGGCGCTCTGCATCGCCAACGCCGACGAGGAGCGGGTGGTGCGGCTCGCCGACACGCTGGCCGACGTCGGCCTCCGGGCCGGGGACGCGCTGCTGTTCGACCAGCGGTCGGGCTACGTCTACGAGCGGATCCCGAAGTCGGAGGTCGAGGAGCTGGTCCTCGAGGAGGTCCCCGACATC
>CADCUK010000086.1 GCA_902805865.1 uncultured Nocardioidaceae bacterium
CCGGGATCCATCGTGAGTAGATCTCGCGGAGGTAGTGCCGACGCCGGTCGTCACTGAGGGCGGGGTTCGTGCTCACGGCGTGGACAGCGGCCCGGACGGCCAGCATGCGCTTGCGGCCGGACGCTCGGGACGGCCCGCTGTGGGCCATCCACTTCCGGACGAACTCGTCGCTGGAGTACGACTCGAAGTGCAGGTGCTGGAGGTGTGGCCCCTCGGCCTGCTCGAGCTTGGTCTCGTCCGGGCCGTGCGCGCTGTGCACGCCCAGCTTCAGGTCGAGGGCCGGGCGGATGCCTGACTTGCCGCGGATGTGGCCGTGGAAGTACTCGTGGTTCCGCCGCTCCTCGATGATCCCCAACGCGTACAGCACCGACAGCTCGGGGAGGTCCAGCATCCGCTTGAACTGGGTGACCTCACCGGCCGGCTCCGCCCGGCTCACCGCCTCCAGCGGTGACAGCCGCACCGACCGCACCGTCGGCGGTGCGTCGAGCAGCCATTGCTTGTCGGCGTGGAGGCACTCGTCGCCGTCGATGTGGAACAGCCAGGTGCACCAGTCGAACGGTGCCAGGAGGCAGTTGACGAGGTTCGCGTTCACGACCTGGCGGACATTGAGGTTCGGGGGACGGTCTCCCCTCCAGTACGCCTCGTCGGTGACGACCGCCGTCACGTGCGGCTCGTCATCGAGCAACGCCTCGACCGCGGCATCGTGCTCATCGAGGAAGACGAACATGTGGTCGACCCCGGCCGCCAGGTTCCGCGTCACGAAGCGCGAGACGTTCTCCGGTGAGTCCTTCACGGTGCTGACGGTGCAGATCATCAGGTCTTCCTCGTGGGCGTCGCTTACGGACACTTTAGGTCCCGTCGCAGGACGGCCCGCGCGAGGGCGCCGGTGATCCGGCATGGTCCTACGCTGGGCCGGTGCCTTCGTTGACCGAGCTGGCCCGGGCCCACACCGACCTCACCGGCGAGGACATCGCCTGGCTGCACCTGCTCGTCGCGGACTGGCAGATCATCGCCGACCTCTCGTTCGCCGACCTCGTGCTGTGGCTGCCTGACCAGGAGGGCAACGGGTTCTGGGCGGGCGCGCAGATGCGGCCGACGACCGGCCCGACGTCGTACGTCGACGACCTCGTCGGGGCCTTCATCCCGCACGGCCGCCGACCACTGCTGGACTCGGCGCTGAGCCAGCAGCGGGTGGTCCGCGAGGGTGACCCGGAGTGGCGCGACGCGGTGCCGGTGCGTGTGGAGGCGATCCCGGTGCGTCGCGACGGGAAGGTCCTGGCGATCATCGGCCGGAACACGAACCTGCTCGGCGTCCGCACCCCGAGCCGGCTGGAGCTGGCGTACCTGCAGACCGCCACCGACCTGACCCAGATGATCGCGAGCGGCGACTTCCCGCACGCCGGCCAGCGCTCGGACCACACCGACTCGCCGCGGGTCGGTGACGGGTTCGTCCGCATCGATGCTGCGGGGGTGGTGACCTACGCCAGCCCCAACGCGCTGTCGGTGTACCGCCGCCTCGGGCTGACCACCGACCTGGCGGGGCTCGAGCTGGCCGCGGTGACCCGCGAGCTGATCCCGGCGGCCAAGCGGCCTGACGAGGAGACGCTCAGTGCGGTCCTCGGCGGCCGCGCCCCCCGCGACACCGAGATGGGCAACGGCGAGACGGTGGTGATCGTGCGCTCGGTGCCGCTGCGCAACGACGCGGGGCTGACCGGCGCGCTCGTGCTGCTGCGCGACGTGACCGACCTGCGCAGCCGCGACCGCGAGCTGGTGACGAAGGACGCCACCATCCGGGAGATCCACCACCGGGTGAAGAACAACCTCCAGACCGTCGCCGCGCTCCTGCGGCTGCAGGCACGCCGGATGACCGTGCCGGAGGCACGTTCGGCGCTCGAGGAGGCGGTACGCCGGGTGGGGTCGATCGCCCTGGTCCACGAGACGTTGAGCCAGTCCCTCGACGAGTCCGTGGACTTCGACGAGATCGTCGACCGGCTCAGGGTGATGGTGACCGACGTCGGCTCGACCTCGGCGTCGGTGACGTCGTCGCGGGTCGGGAGCTTCGGCGAGCTGTCCGGGGAGCTCGCGACACCCCTGGCGATGGTGCTCACCGAGCTGCTGCAGAACGCCACCGAGCACGCCTTCGACGGCGGTCCCGGTCACGTCGAGGTGAGTGTGTCCCCCAGCAAGGACGTGCTCGCGCTGCGCGTGTGCGACGACGGGCGCGGACTGCCGGAGTCCTTCGACCTGGAGCAGTCAGGCAGCCTCGGTCTGTCGATCGTCAGGACGCTCGTGGAGTCGGAGCTCGGCGGCTCGCTGAGTCTCGGACGAGGGGCGTCCGGGGGAGCCGAGGTCGAGGTGCGTATCCCGCTGCCGTGAACCTCTCAGGCGCTGCTGCGGACCCGGGCGCGCGCGTTGCGACGCTTGAGCGCGCGGCGCTCGTCCTCGCTGAGGCCGCCCCACACGCCGTGGTCCTGACCCGCCTCGAGCGCCCAGGCGAGGCACTGCTCACGCACCTCGCACCGACGGCACACCTGCTTGGCCTCCTCGATCTGGAGGATGGCCGGACCGGTGTTGCCGATCGGGAAAAACAGTTCCGGGTCCTCGTCGAGGCACGCAGAACGGTGGCGCCAATCCATGGCGGGGAGCTCCTTCTCTGGTCTGGTCACCGACCGTGATCTGTTGATCACGGACACAGGTAGCCCGGGGGTCGTGTTTGAAACCCTGAGCGATCCTTCACCGGGGCACACCCGAGCGGTTCAGTCGGTGAACGTCCGCCGGGACGAGCGCGTTGGCCAAGGACCGACGGTCCATGCCCCGGTGACATGTTGATCGTGTCAACTTCAGCGAGCCGGATCAAGACCCCTGCGTGGTTGGTTTCATCACACAACTGTGCATCTATCCCGTTCCGGGCCGTACGATCTCCGGTCGTGACCTCCTCGCCCGACGGTCCCGGACGCCCCGGAGCACCGACGACCGTCCCTCCACCGCTGACCGTCGCGGTCTCCGTGGTGGCCCTGGAGGCCACGTTCCTGGTCCTGCAGGGGTTCGCCCTGCTGCCCGCGCTGGAGGGGGAGCGGCTCGCCATGGGCGCCACCTCGGTGGCGTTCTTCCTGCTGTACGGCGGTTTCCTGGCCTACTGCGCCTGGCAGGTGTACCGGCTGCACTCGTGGGCCAGGTCCCCCATCGTGCTGGCCCAGCTGATCCAGATCCTCGTCGGCGCGAGCTTCTGGGGAGGGGCGACGACGATCGTCGCGATCGTCGCCGTGGTCCTCGGGTTGCTCACGCTGGCCGGGATCTTCCACCCCGCCTCGCTCGCGGCGCTCGAGAACGACCAGCGCTGAACCAGGGGACCGGTCTGGTCCGCTGCCCCCTGGTCCGCTGTCTCAGCCCTGCTCGCTCGACCGCTCGTCGAGTGACTTGCGCAGGTCCGCCAGGGTCCGGCTCAGCAGCCGGGAGACGTGCATCTGCGAGATCCCCAGCTCCTCGGCGATCTGGGACTGGGTCATGTTGCGGAAGAACCGCAGCAGGAGGATCCGCTTGGCGCGCGCGTCCAGCTGCTCGAGGAGCGGCTTGATCGTCTCCCGGTCCACGACCGCGTCGAGGGCGTCGTCGTAGTCCCCGAGCTGCTCGATGACCGCGCCGACCTCCCCGCTCGGGTCCGGGGCGTCGAGCGACAGGGGGCTGTAGGCGTTGGCCGACTCCAGGCCCTCGAGGATCTCCTCCTCGGTCATGCCGACCTTCTTGGCGAGCTCGGCGACCGTCGGCGACCGGCCGAGCTCCTGCCCCAGGTCGCTGACGGCCTGGTTGATCACCGACTGGATCTCCTGCAACCGCCTCGGGACGCGGATCGTCCAGCCGCGGTCGCGGAAGTGGCGCTTGATCTCGCCGACGATGGTGGGGGTGGCGTACGTCGAGAACGCGACGCCCCGCTCCAGGTCGAACCGGTCGATGGCCTTGATCAGGCCGATCGTCGCCACCTGCACCAGGTCCTCGTGCAGCTCGCCCCGGTTGCCGAAACGTCGGGCGAGGTACTCCGCCAGCGGGAGGTGCATCTCCACCAGCTGGTCACGCAGCCCGGCGGCTTCGTACTCGTTCTCGCTGCCCTGCATGGCGGCGAACATCGCCGCCGTACGGGCGTGCAGGTCGCTGCCCTCGCCCTCTTCGGGGATGACCGTGCGCTCTGGTGGCGCGACTTCGGCCTCGGCCTCGATCTCGGCCTCGGCGAGGACCGGGGCGTCGACCACAGTGACGTCAGTGGTGTCGTCGTCCGTGTCGCTTCTCGTGCCGTCGGCGGGGTCGCTGCTCTCGTCGAGCACTGCTTCCAACGGGCTGTCGAGGGGGTTGTCGGTCATGTCACCGGCCGTCATGGGTGCCGGCCCGCACTGCGGGACAACGTCAGCACCAGGTTGTCGCCGTCGACCTCGGACTTCACGTAGGTCGTCAGCGCCGACAGGACGCGCCAGGCGAAGCCCTGCTCGGCC
This sequence comes from uncultured Nocardioidaceae bacterium, assembly GCA_902805865.1. Classification (GTDB taxonomy): domain Bacteria; phylum Actinomycetota; class Actinomycetes; order Propionibacteriales; family Nocardioidaceae; genus Marmoricola_A. Next base: position 4,482 of record CADCUK010000086.1, read on the forward strand.
GGCGCGCGGGGGTCGTCGCAGGAGGCGCCGACGGCGACGGTCATCGTCGCCTGGCCGAGCCAGAACTGGCACTGCAGCTCCGAGGAGGGCCGAGCCTGCGGCAGCAGGATGGCGCACGCCTCGTCCACGGCGATGCGCAGGTCCTCGATGTCGTCGAGGGTGAAGTTGATGCGTGCGGCCAGCCCTGCCGTGGCAGTGCGCAGCACCGCGAAGTAGGCGCTGTCTGCCGGCAGACGCAGCTCGGCGTCAGGCAGCGAGTTCTCGTTCATGAAGGGTGTCGGCTCCGGGAGGACAGGGGTAGGGGCTCGCCGTCACCGACGAGCCCCAGACCACCGTGGGTCAGGCCTGCTTGGTCTCGGCGAAGATGCGGGCGATCTCGTCGATCTTCTCGATGAGCTGGTCCGCCTGGGCGGCGTCGAAGGTCGCCTTGGTGCCGGTGCCCCCGGCCAGCTTGGTGGCCTCGTTGAAGAGGGTGTGCAGCTGGGGGTACTTCTCGAAGTGCGGCGGCTTGAAGTAGTCGGTCCACAGCACCCAGAGGTGGTGCTTGACCAGGTGCGACCGCTCCTCCTTGATGAGGATCGCGCGGGTGCGGAAGTCCGGGTCGTCGTTGGCCTCGACCTTGCCGATGATCGCCTTGATCGACTCGGCCTCGTAGCGTGCCTGGCCCGGGTCGTACACGCCGCACGGGAGGTCGCAGTGGGCGTGGACTTCAAGCGTCGGTGCAAAGAAGCGCGCGAACATCCAGGGTCCTTTCTCGATGCTGTACGTCTGACGTGCTGCGACACTACTCCGAACCCGACAAGGGCGGGGAGCAGGGACCGGCGGAGCACGCCCGACGCGAAGTGCTCGGGGCAAGGTGCCCAGGAGGAGGACGCACAAACGTGGTGCACCGGGTGGGGCTGGGCGTCGTCCGTGGTCGCTCCATGGAGCCCACGTTGTACGACGGTGACCGGCTCCTCCTGGTCCACGGAGCCCGCCCCCGGCTCGGCCGGATGGCCGTCGTACGGCTGCCCGACGGGGTCGTGGCGGTCAAGCGGGTGACCCGCAGGGAGCCGACCGGCTGGTGGGTCGAGCGGGACAACCCTGCGGTCGGTGTGGACTCCAGGACCGTGGGGGCGCTCCCGGACGACGCGGTGCTGGCAAGGGTGCTGTGCCGGGTCTGGCCGCCGGCCCGGCGTGTGCGAAACTGACCCGTCGGGTGACCCCCGCCCCGAGCTGCTCTCCCGCCGTGCCGGCGCCCTCACCCCCACCGGGCCCAGGCACGCAGCGCGCAACGGCTGACCTGCCAGCCGACGCTCCTCGTTCCACCCTGCCGACCGCGAAGGTTTCCTCGATGGCCCTGTCGTCCTCTCCCTCCCAGCCCGGTGGTCCCCGCGCGGGATCCCCGGTGTTCGCCCTGCACGCCGGCGGGAAGATGGAGATCGCCTCGACGGTGGCGCTGACCAGTCGCGACGACCTCTCGCTCGCGTACACCCCGGGAGTCGCGCAGGTGTGCGAGGCGATCGCTGCGGAGCCTGCGCTGGTCGACGACTACACCTGGGTCTCGAACACCGTGGCCGTCGTGACCGACGGCACGGCCGTCCTGGGCCTCGGTGACATCGGGCCGGCCGCGGCGATGCCGGTGATGGAGGGCAAAGCGGTGCTCTTCAAGCAGTTCGGCGGCGTGGACGCGATCCCGATCTGCCTCGACACCACTGACGCCGACGAGATCGTCGAGACGGTCGTCCGGCTGGCGCCGAGCTTCGGCGGCATCAACCTCGAGGACATCTCCGCGCCCAGGTGCTTCGAGATCGAGCAGCGGCTCAAGGAGCGGCTGAACATCCCGGTCTTCCACGACGACCAGCACGGCACCGCGGTCGTCGCGCTGGCAGCCCTGGAGGGCGCACTGCGGCTCACCGGGCGGGCGCACCATGACACCCGGGTGGTGATCTCCGGGGCGGGCGCGGCGGGCGTCGCGGTGGCCCGGATCCTGCTGGCTGCCGGGATCCGCGACCTCGCGGTCACCGACCGGAAGGGCGTGCTGCACTCCTCGCGCCACGACCTCACCCCGGTGAAGCGGGCGCTGGCCGCCGAGACCGCGGACCGCACCGGCCGGACCGGTTCGCTGGCCGACGCGTTCGTCGGTGCCGACGTCTACATCGGCGTCTCCGGCGGCACCGTGCCGGAGGAGGTCGTGGCCACGATGGCCGACGACGCCATCATCTTCGGGCTGGCGAACCCGACCCCCGAGGTGCACCCGGACGTGGCTCACCGCCACGGCCGCGTGGTGGCCACCGGCCGCTCGGACTTCCCGAACCAGATCAACAACGTGCTCGCGTTCCCCGGCATCTTCCGAGGCGCCTTCGACGTCCGGGCGACCAGCATCACCGAGAGCATGAAGCTCGCCGCTGCCAACGCGCTGGCTGACCTGGTCGGTGACGCGCTGAGCGAGGACTACGTCATCCCGTCCCCGTTCGACCCCCGGGTCGGTCCTGCCGTCGCCTCCGCGGTCGCCGAGGCGGCCCGCCGTGACGGTGTCGCCCGCCGCTGAGGTCGAGTCGGCGCTCGCGCGAGGTTGAAGCGGCGCTCGCGCGAGGTTGAGTGGGCGTTCGTGCGGG
>CADCUK010000087.1 GCA_902805865.1 uncultured Nocardioidaceae bacterium
GGGCCGACGTACTCCCCCAGCCGGCCGATGTCCGGGGTGAACACCCGGCCACCGGACCGGCGGGCGATCGCGTCGACGAACCTGGCGAGACCTGGGTCCTCGCCGAGCATGAAGACGTTGAGGGTGGCGCCCCATCGGACCACCTCGTCCACCTGGGCAACGGTGGCCCGGATCGTCTCCCGGGTCGGCGGCCAGTTGAAGGACGGCGTTCCGTCGCTGCGGAGGTGGGCGGTCGGCTCTCCGTCGGTGACGACGAGCACCACCGGCTCCGCGTCCGGGTGACGACGCAGGTGTCGCCCGGCGAGCATCAACGCGTGCTGCAGGTTCGTCCCCTGCACCCACTCGGGCTCCACCTCGGCGAGGTGGACCGGCGTGAGTCTCCGCGCGGCGATGTTGAAGCCGATGACCTCGAGGGCGTCCTGACGGAAGCGCGTCTGCACGAGGTGCGACAGGGCGAGCGCGGTCTGCTTCATCGGGCCCCAGCGGCCCTCGTGGACCATCGAGTAGGACAGGTCGACCAGCAACGCGACAGCGGCGCTGGTCCGCCGCTCGGTCTCCACGACCTCGAAGTCCTCCACCAGCAGCGCCGGGGTCCTGCGCCCGGAGGTCGAGGAGGAGCGAGCCGTCGGTCCCTGAGGAGCGAGCGTCTCGAAGGGCGCGAGCCCACCGCGCCGGACCGCGTTCGACACCGTCCGGACCGCGTCGAGCGGCAGGTCGTCGCCGAACTCCCACGGTCGGGTCAGCCCGGTGCGCTCGTCCGCGGCACCGGTGCGCCGGTCGTCGTGGTCCCCGGCGCCCGACGCGGCGATCTGCTCGAAGACCCGGCGCAGGGCGGTCTCGCCCAGTCGCCTGATCGCGCGAGGCGTCATCCGCAGCCCGTCGTCACCACGGGTGACGAAACCCTGTGCCTCCAGCTCACGCTCGAGGTCGCGCAGCGCCTGCAGGTCGGCGGCCGCCTCCGCGCCGAGATGCCGCTCCAGGGTCTCCACGTCGACGGTGTCGAGCGGAGAACCCGCGCTGGACTCGCCGAGCTGCTGCTCCAGCGCCTCCAGGTCGGCAAGGTCGGCGACCGCCTCGACCGCGGCGCTGTAGCCGAGCGGCTCGTCGCCCTGCATCTGGGCGGGACCACGGTCGAGCCCCGGTCGGAGCGCGCGGAGGTTGTCGGCGAGCTGCGCCATCTGGGAGGCGAGGTCGGCGTCGGAGAGCGACTGGCTCATCAGCTGCGCCAGCTGCTCACGCTGCTCGGGACGCAACGAGGCCATCATCCGGTCCGCCGCGGCCTGCCGCCGGGCGAGCGCGTCGATCAGCTCGTCGACGTTCTCGGGCTGCTCGGGGAACAGGTCGCCGTGCTTGTCCATGAACTCGCGGAACCGGTCCTCGGTGTCCTCTCCCCGGGCATGCGCGGCAAGCAGGTCGTTGAGGTCGGCGAGCATGTCCTTGACCGCCTGCATCGCCGCGTGGGCCTCCTCGCTGTCACCGTCCTCGAGGAGCCGCTTCATCCCGGCGAACTGCGCGTCGAGCACCTCGCGCTGCAGCATGTCCTTGATCGCCTCGAACGTCGCGCGGGCGTCAGGGGACCGCCACTCGTAGGAGTCGAGGGCCCGGACCGCGCCGGCGGTGTCGTCCGGGAGGGTCGCCAGCTCCAGCTCGGCCAGCCGGGCGTCGTCACCCTCCAGCCCGGCCAGGGTCTCCTGCTCCGCCGCCAGTGCCTGGTCCAGCGCCGCCCGCACCTGGTCCAGGGTGCCGCCGAGATCGCCCCGTCGCTCCGCCGCACGCCGCATCCGGCGGGCACGAGCCCGGAGCTCGTCGAGGCCCCGGCGACCGTCGGTCCCCCGGCGCATCAGCTCCTGCAGCGCATCACGGAGCGTGCCGCCCGCCAGCACGTCCTGACCGAGCTCGTCGAGCACCTTCCGCACGTCGTACGGCGGTGCAAGCGGGTCGGGCCCACCACGCCACGGGCCGTAGCGGAACCTGTGGTCGGTCATGTGCCGTAGACGGTGCGCCCGTCGAGCCGTTGCTTGTCGATCCGCCGGGTCAGGTGCATCCCCTCGAGGACCAGCTCCACGGCGGCAGCGCTGTGCCCCACGCTCGCGTCGTCCCCGTCGCCGAGCCGATCGAGCACCTTCGACAACCCCGGCAGGGTGTCCAGCTGAGCCAGGAGCTCCTGGGCCGGCACGAGCTCCCCGGTCTCGACCGTCGCACCCTCGGCGAACACCTCGGCGAAGCCCGACAGGTCGAGGCCACCCAGCCGCTCCCTGAACGTCTCCGCGATCGCGACCCGGAGCAGGTGTCTCACCACCTCGGCCTCCCGGCCCTCCTCCCCCATCTCGAACTCGAGCTTGCCGAGCAGCGTCGGCAGCACGGTCGGGACGTCGCAGACCCGCGCCACGGCCGGCTCCTCACCGGTCCTGGCGGAGCGCCGCAGCGCCGAGGCCGCGACCCCCTCGGCTGCGGCGATCGCGAACCTGGCGCTCACGCCGGCCCGCTGGTCGACCGACGAGGAGCCGCGCAGCGAGCGGGACAGCCGGGCCAGCACCTCGAGCAGGTGCTCGGGCACGTCGGCCACGAGGTCGGCCTCCTGCGCGATGACCGCGACCTCCTCGGCGACCTCCTCGGGGTAGTGGGTGCGGATCTCGGCGCCGAACCGGTCCTTGAGCGGGGTGATGATGCGGCCGCGGTTGGTGTAGTCCTCGGGGTTCGCGCTCGCCACGAGCAGCAGGTCCAGCGGGAGCCGCAGGCTGTACCCGCGGACCTGGATGTCGCGCTCCTCCAGGACGTTGAACATCGCCACCTGGATCCGCTCGGCGAGGTCCGGCAGCTCGTTGATGCCGAAGATGCCGCGATTGGTGCGCGGGATCAGCCCGTAGTGCACGGTCTCGGGGTCCCCGAGGGTGCGCCCCTCGGCGACCTTGACCGGGTCGACGTCGCCGATCAGGTCGCCGACGCTGGTGTCAGGGGTGGCCAGCTTCTCGACGTACCTGTCGTCGCGGTGCACCCAACCGACCGGCAAGTCGTCGCCCAGCTCGGCGGCGAGCCGGCGGCACCGGGAGCACACCGGCGCGGCCGGGTCGTCGTTGATCTCGCAGCCGTCGACGACCGGCATCCACTCGTCGAGCAAGGTGCTGAGGGTCCGCATCAGCCGGGTCTTCCCCTGGCCGCGCTCGCCGAGGAGCACGAGGTCGTGGCCGGCGAGCAGGGCGCTCTCCAGCTGCGGCAGCACCGTGTCGTCGAAGCCCACGATCCCGGGGAACGCCGTGCCCCCTTCGCGGAGCACCGCGAGGAGGTTCTCGCGGAGCTCCTCCTTGACCGTGCGCGACCGGTAGCCCTGCTGTCGCAGGTCACCCAGAGTGGCGGCGCGCGGGGAAGGTTCGTCCATGTCGACCAGCCTAGGTCGCACCCGGCTGCCGGATGGGTTCTGATGTTCCCCTGCCCAACGAGAGGTCACCATGGCGTCGAGAACAGAGATCAGCTTCCCGTCCGGGGACGCTTCGTGCAGCGCGTGGCTGTACCTCCCGGACCGTGCCGGTCCGTCGCCGGCACCGGTGCTGGTGATGGGCCACGGTCTCGGCGCCATCCGGGAGATGCGGCTCGAAGCCTTCGCCGAGCGGTTCGTGACCGCCGGCTACGCGTGCCTGGTCTTCGACTACCGCCACTTCGGGGCGAGCGAGGGAGAGCCGCGGCAGCTCCTCTCGGTCGAGCGGCAGCTGGCGGACTGGCAGGCAGCGGTCGCGTGCGCCAAGAGCCGGCCCGAGCTCGACCCCGATCGGGTGGTCGTCTGGGGCTCGTCGTTCGGTGGGGGCCATGCGATCGCCACCGCCGCCAGGGTCCAGGTCGCCGCGGCCATCGCCCAGTGCCCGTTCACCGACGGCGTGGCCTCGGTCGCGGTGATCCCGCCGGCGACCTCGGCGAAGCTGACGGCACTGGCGGTGCGCGACGTGATCGGTGCCCGACGCGGCGCTCCGCCGGTCATGGTGGCGCTCGCCGGCGAGCCGGGCAGCGCGGCGCTGATGACCGCTCCCGACGTGGTGCCGGGCTACCTGTCGCTGGTGCCGGAGGGGGTCTAGTTCCGCAACGAGGTCGCGGCCCGAGTGGTCTTCGACGTGCTGCGCTACCGGCCGGGACGCCGTGCCAAGGACGTGCGCTGCCCGCTGCACGTGACGATCTGCGACCACGACAGCGTCGCTCCCGCTGCGACGACCACCCGACTGGTCTCGCGCGCGCCTCGGGCCGAGCTCGTGCACCGTCCCGTCGGCCACTTCGACATCTACACCGGCTCCGAGTTCGAGCAGGTCGTGGGCGACCAGATCGGCTTCCTGCGCAGGGTGGTCGGCAGCTGAGCTACTGCGCGGTCGGCAGCCGAGCTATCGCGGTGCACCGCCGACGGACGTGCAAGTAACGGGAGGCAGCCGGAGCGGGCTCGTGGGATGCTCCCCCGTACGGCGGTCCGCAACCGTCGGCCGCCTGCTCAGCCAGCCCAGGAGGACGAGATGACCGAGCAACCGCTCCCCCCGCTCAAGCCACTGCCCGAGGACTGGAGCCGAGCGGTCGCGATCGTCGCCCACCCCGACGACATGGAGTTCGGCGCAGCGGCCGCCGTCGCCCGGTGGACCGGTCAGGGCAAGGAGATCGTCTACGTGATGATCACCAGCGGCGAGGCCGGCATCAACGGGCTGGCTCCCGACGAGTGCAAGGTGGTCCGCGAGCAGGAGCAGATCGAGTCGGCGCACATCGTCGGCGTCGACGCGGTGGAGTTCCTCGGCTTCCCCGACGGCATCCTCGAGTACGGTCTGCCGCTGCGCGCTGCGATCGCCGAGGTGGTCCGGCGGCACCGGCCCGAGATCGTCATCACCGGCAACTTCCGCTCGACCTTCGGGCCGGGCGCGCTGAACCAGGCCGACCACATGGCAGCGGGACGGGCCGTCCTCGACGGTGTCCGCGACGCCGCCAACCGGTGGATCTTCCCCGAGCAGCTCGTCGACGGGGTCGAGAAGTGGGACGGCGTACGCGCGGTGTGGGCTGCCGGCTCACCCAGGTCGCTGCACGGCGTCGACACCACCGAGACGTTCGACGTGGGTGTGGAGTCGCTCAAGGCGCACCGGGCGTACATCGACGGGCTCGGCTGGGAGCACTTCGACGAGCGGGAGATGCTCGAGGGCTTCGGCCGGATGAGCGGCACCCGGATGGGCGTGACCTTCGCGGCGCCGTTCGAGGTGTACTCGCTCACCTGGGGCGGCGGGGACGAGGACTGAGCCGCCCCTGCGCGGCTCCGGGATGCTTCGAGGAACGTCATGCAGCACTGCTTCATGAAGGCACCACTGAGCGCTGTCCTGGCCACGGTCGTCCTCTCGGCCCTGCTCGCCGGCTGCGCCGACAAGACGGTCGAGGGTGGCGGGTACGCCGGCGGTGCACCCACCGACGTGGCGACCGCGACGGAGTCCGCCGGCGAGGTGGAGGTCGCGATCCCAGGTGACGGGACCTGGCGGGTCGGCACGGACGTCGAGCCGGGCTTCTACGTCGCAGAGGGTGGCGAGGACTGCCGGTGGTCGCGTCTCGGCAGGATGGACGTGGACTACGACGACGTCATCGCGCGGGGCTTCGTCGCACGCCCCGTCGTCGAGATCATGGACGGGGACGGCGGATTCCACACCGACGGGTGCGGCGCCTGGACCCCGCTCGAGAGCTACGCCGGCACCGTGCTCGAGGAGGTCCCTGGTGACGGGATCTGGATCGTCGGTGCCGACCTCGAACCCGGGACCTACGTGGCCGAGGGCGGCGACTGGTGCCTGTGGCAGCGGCTCCTTGCCTTCACCCCCGAGCACGACAGCATCATCAAGGGCGGGAGCAGCCGGCGGGCGACGATCGGCCCCGACGACGTCGGCTTCTACACCGAGGGCTGCGGGAGCTGGACGAGGACCGGCTGACCTCGACCGGCCCAGGACGCGCGAAGGGGCGCCGGAGATCCGGCGCCCCTTCGACCTTGCTCCCCCGGTTGGACTCGAACCAACAACCCTCCGGTTAACAGCCGAATGCTCTGCCAGTTGAGCTACAGGGGATCAGCGGAGTGAAATCCGCGGCCCGCACACATTAGCAAGTGGCTCCGGACGTCGCACATCGAACCCCGCCCGTCCCATGCGCCGGCGTCAGAGCCCCAGTGACTCCTTGGCGTCCCGCAGCGCTGCCTCGGCACGGGCCATGACAGCGGGGTCGTCGGGGTCCACGCCCTTGTCGAACTCGTAGGCCCAGGTCACCTCTCCCCCGCCCGCCGGCCCTCGGCGCCCGATGACGGAGAACCCCCGTCTGCGTTCGATCTCGGTGCGCCGCTGGAGCACCACGCTGGCGGTCACCCGCTCACGGACCAGCTCGAGCAGGGCGCCCGGCTCGCCCAGCACGAAGGAGTACGCCGACAGCGGCCGGCCGTACTCCTCGACCTGCTCGACCTGCAGGGTGCTGGTCTCGACGTCCCAGTCCGCCCGGTGCACCTGCTCCCACCGCAACGTCATGGTGACCGCACCGTCCGCGTCGACGGCGTGGACAGCGTCGCGGGTCCCCACGACCCAGCCGCCGTCCTCCCCCTCTGCCGCGGCGAGCACCTTGCCACGGACGCTCGACCGCACCGCGGGCGGCAGTTCGGGCCCGGTGCGGAAGAGCCGCATCAGTCGACCGCGCCGATGGCGCGCTCGCGCAACGTGCGCCGGTGGCTCTCCAGCGCGACGAGCTCCCCGAACATGCGGTTGTACTCGGTCGCCTCGCCCACCGGGTTGGTGCGCTGCAGCCTCGACTTCAGGTCGGCGATGCGGCGCATCACCGTGACCTCCTGCAAGCGGTAGACGTGGGCAGCGGCGTAGGCCTGGTCCGGCTCCTTGGCCGCCAGGACCGGCTCGACCGCGAGCGCGTTGAAGGCGCGCACCGCCGGGTTGGTCTGGTCGTCGTCGAACTGGCCGAGGATCGAGTCGCGCAGCTTGCCGACCCACACGTCCGGCTCGGGGTCTGCGGCGGGTCCACCGAAAGCCGC
>CADCUK010000088.1 GCA_902805865.1 uncultured Nocardioidaceae bacterium
GCGGGCTCCCGCGAGCCGTGGCCGTTGTCCGGGCAGCTCGGGGAGGCCGTAGGGCCACCACCCGGCGTGCTCGCCGCCGTAGAACGTGGCCCAGGCGGAGCTGTCCTCGAGCCGGAAGTCGGCGCCGCAGTCGATCACGAGCACGTCGTCGCCGAGCCGGCTCGCCAGTGCCCCGGACTGGCCGTGCGGCAGGGCCAGGAAGACGACGTCGTGACCGGCGAGGGTCTCCACCGAGGTCTCCTCGAGGACCCGGTCCGCGAGCGGGACCAGGTGCGGCTGCAGCGTCCCGAGGAGCTGACCCGCGTTGGAGCCTGCCGTCAGCGTGCCGATCTCCACATCGGGATGGCTCAGCAGGATCCGGAGGAGCTCACCTCCCGCATAGCCGCTCGCTCCGGCCAGCGCCACCTTGATCGCCATGGTGCATGATCATACAGAGACCCGTAAGTCGATGCGAACGGGGTCGCATCCGTCAGGCGGAGTGCGGCTGCCTCCGGCCGTGGGCTCCCAGCCGCCGGTGCTCGGCGACGAGCTCGTCGATCTGGTCGGTGAGCGTGGCGGGGTTGAACGGCTTGGGGATGACCCCGGCCACCCGGAGCGAGTCCCAGACCTGGACGTGGCCGACCTGCACCTTCGCCGTCAGCAGCACCACCGGGATGTCCCGCAGCACCGGGTCCACCTGCATCCGGCTGAACATCGTCGGGCCGTCCATCTCCGGCATCATCACGTCGAGCAGCACCACGTCGGGCCGGTGCTCCCTCGCGAGCTTCAGCCCGCCTGCTCCACGGTCGGCCGACAGCACGGTCCAGCCACCCATGACCTCGAGGGCGAGCCCGACGATCTCCCGGATCTCGTCGTCGTCGTCCACGACGAGGATGGTGCGAGCGCTCATGACCGCTCTCCTCTCCTCGCCGACGACTGTGCACGAGTCTAATCGGCCACTACCGCCCAATACTGTGCAATTCGGGCATTCGTTTGCAGTGCCGTGCTGTCGACCGGCGCATTCCGCGCTCGCGTCAGGACAGCTCCCAGCCCGAGACCTGGTACGTCGCGATGGCGAGCGCGCAGGCGGGAAGGCCGGTGTTCTGCGCCGACACCACCACCGAGTCGATGACCCCGTAGCCGCCGCGCCGCTCGATCATGTCCTCGAGGCTGAGGTGGATCAGCTCGGAGAGTGCCTTCTCGCTGGTCGCGGAGTGCTCCACGAACAGCCCCCGACCGTCCTCGTCGCGGGTCCACCCGATGCCGGCCCAGGCGATATCCCCCGGCTCCGCAGCCAGTGTGGAGGCGTACACGCAGTAGAGCTGATCCCCGTGCTCGCCCGCCAGCGGCTCGGAGGTGAACGAGATGCGGCTCTGGCGAGGGATCACCGACGACAGACGGATGAGGTTGAAGTTCGCGACGCCGGCGTGCCAGAGGGCGTCGTCCCAGGCGGAGAGCTCGGTGCGCCCGGTGCCCGTCGCTGTGCGGATGCTGATCGGGAGCACCCCGTCCCGCTGCCCCCTCGGCACGGCGGCCTGCTCGGGCAGGCGTCGCACCGGCAGCTCGCTGCTCGCCCCGACCTGGTCAAGCGCCGACATGTGTCGCTCCCTCACTGTGCTCTCCCATCGAGCTCCCCGCTCGTTCGTCCATGACGTCCATGAGCCGCAGCACGTGGTTCTCCAGCTCCCAGGGAGCGACCCGTGCCTTGGTGAGGTAGACGGTGCCGTCCGGACCGTCCTGGGACAGGTCGGCGAGCGGCTCCCCGTCCATGTCCGACACCATGTCGGTGGCGGTGTAGACGACGACCGCCGCGTGCCGCAGCTCGTCGCGGCGTCGCAGCTCGTCGATCGCCTCGGTCCCCAGCCCGTCGGGCAGGTCGAGGTCGAGCACGATGACGCGGGGCTGCAGCTCGGTGCCGAGGCGTACCGCCTCCGCGACCGTGGACACGTGCACGACGTTGAGCCCGTGCCTTGACAGCAGCGCGACCAGCACGCGGGCCAGGTCCTCGTCGTCCTCGACGATCAGGACGCTGGCCTCGCGACGCCGGTCGTCGAGAGCCGCCTCCACAGCGACGACGAGGAGCTCCTCGCTGACCGGCTTGACGAGCCAGTTGTCGGCAGCGGCCGCAGCCGACGGCTCGGTGGCCGCGGTGGTGCCGGAGACGACGACGACCGGGATGTTCTCGGTGCGTCGATCGGACTTCAGCTGGGCGATGACCTCGGCACCCGAGGTGCCCGGCATGACCATGTCGAGGACCACCGCCGCTGGTCGGCCCAGGGTCGCGCGCTCGACGGCCTCCGCGCCGGTCGAGACGCCCTCGGGTCGGTACCCGTGCTTGGCGAGGATGCCCGAGAAGCCCATCACCGTGGACGGGTCGTCGTCGCAGACCAGGATGACCGGCGCGTCCGCAGGTGCGCCCTCGTCGATCCGATCGAGGTCGCGGACCCGCGGGAGCGTGAAGCGCACCGTCGTACCGGTTCCGAGCTCGCTCTCCGCCCAGATCTGCCCGCCGTGGCGCTCGACGATGCCCCGGCTGATGGCCAGCCCGAGCCCGGTGCCGCCCTTCTGGCGGGCGTCGGAGGAGTCCACCTGCTGGAAGGGGTCGAAGACGGCCTCCAGCTTGTCCGGCGGGATCCCCCTGCCGTCGTCGTGGACGGCGAAGGTGACGTTCTTCCCCTCGACGAACGACTCGAGCCGGACCGTGCCTCCTGCGGCGGAGAACTTGACGGCGTTGCCGACGAGGTTCGTGAGCGTCTGCACGATGCGGTCGCGGTCGGCGAGCACCCGGCCGCTCCGCTCGACGAGCTCCAGGCGCACTCCTGCCGAGTCGGCCAGGCCGCCCATCTCCACGGCGCTCGCGCGGAGCAGCTCGGCGGCGTCCTGCGGGACGAGGTTCATCGGCAGCTTCCCCGACTGGATGCGCTCGATGTCGAGGATGTCGTTGATCAGCCTGGTCAGGCGGTCGCTGCTCTCCACCGCAATCGAGACCATCCGCTCGGCCTGCGGGGTCAGCTCGACCAGGGCGCCGCTGGAGATGAGCCCCAGCGACCCGCGGATCGAGGTCAGCGGGGTGCGCAGCTCGTGGCTCACCACCGACAGGAACTCGTTCTTCATCCGGTCCACCTCGTGCCGCTGGGTCACGTCACGGAAGACGACGACGGCTCCGGAGATGCGGTCCTCGTCGAGCAGCGGGCTGGCCGTGATCTCGACCGGGAACGTGCTGCCGTCCGCCCGGATGTAGGTGTCCTCCTCCGCGGAGGAGACCAGGCCGTGCTGGATCGCCTCGGTGACGTAGCAGCCTGTCCAGGGATAGGCGCTGCCGTCGTCCTGCGGACCGTGGAAGGCGTCGTGGGCGACGCGACCCAGCAGGGCGCCCCTCGGGTGACCGAGGATGTGCTCGGCCGACGGGTTGAGGAACGTGATCCGTCCGTCGAGGTCGAGGCCGTAGATGCCGTCGCCCACCGAGCTGAGGAGGGTCTAGGTGTGCCGCGACATCCGTCGCAGGTCGGCGGTCTGCTCGCGGACCCGCCGCTCGAGCCCGTTCCGCAGTGCGGAGTTGTCCGCCGCCAGCAGCGTCTGCCGGGTGCCAGCAGCAAGGACCAGCAGCAGCCACAGGACCATCTGGGTGCTGGTGAGGAGGTCGTCCTTCGGGTACATCAGCTGGACCACCAGGGCGGTCATGAGGATCGCGAAGACAAGGATCGTGCCGCGCACCCCGGAGGCGGGGTCGTCCGGTGCCTGCTTCTCGGGCACGGACGCCTGGGGGTGACGCGCAGCTGCCGCGAACAGCAGGTAGCCGGCGATCCAGCCGAGGTCCTCGAGCGTCCCCAGCCGGAACGTGCCCTCCGCCGCCTGCACGGCGAACGCCATGTCGGCGGCGGCCATCAGCAGGAAGCCGGAGCCGATGAGCGAGTAGAACCACCGGTCCCCCTCGCTGCGCACGAGGAGCAGCAGCGCGATCGTGGCCAGCGCCACGTCCAGGCACGGGAGGAGCAGTGCTGCCGCCTCGTCGACGACGCTGCCGGTGCCGGCCTCCACGAGCGGGGTGAAGACCGTGATCGAGGCGATCACCAGGACCGCACACCCCATCACGAGTCCGTCGAGCATCATCAGGCCGAGCTCGGCGCCCCGTTGCCGCGTCGAGGGCAGGCGGATCAGCCCGACGATCGACAGCATCATCGCGACGGCGAGCGCACCTCCGACGAACCCGGTGTCCTCCATCGGGTCGATGGCCATCGCCTCGGTCACGAGGTTGGTGACCAGTCCGGTCGCGGCTGCGGCGCACAGCAGGATCCAGGCGGTGCGGCGGGAGCCCTGGCTGCGCACGGCGGCGACACCGGTGCTCGCCACGACCGCCAGTCCACCGAGGAGCAGCCCCGTCCCGCCGATGCTCTCGCGGGTGGTCGCTGACAGCGAGCTGCTCAGCAGCAGGGCGAAGACCAGGCAGCCGGCAGCGGCCGCACCTAGTGCAGCGAAGAATGGCCGGAGAGAGCCAGCGCGTGAGGGGTCGCCCATGACAGTCGGGAACGTACCAACGCGACCGGTCCGTCCGTGGCGGTTCGCAAGGATATGACCCGTTCAGGTCAGGTGCGCTGCACGGCGTCGTGACGTCGTACCGCCGCTGCCACCGCCGCCTCGCGGGCCGCGGTGATCTCCTCCTCGGTCAGGGTCCGGTCCGGAGCCCGGAAACGCAGCGCGAACGCCAGGGACTTCTTGCCCTCGCCGATCTGGGCGCCGGTGTAGACGTCGAAGAGCCGGACGGACTCGAGGAGCTCGCCCGCGCCCTCACGGAGCGCGTCGGCGACCGCGACCGCCGGCAGGTCGGCGGCAACCACCAGCGCCACGTCCTCCTTGGCGACCGGGAACGACGACAGCGACGGCGCGACGACCGGGGTGGCGTGCCGCATCAGCACGTCCAGGTCGACCTCCGCCGCGGCGGACCGCTCGGGCAGGCCGAAGGCCTTGCAGACCCGCGGGTGCAGCTCGCCGGCGTGACCGAGCAGGACGTCACCGACCAGCACCTCTGCGCACCGCCCCGGGTGCCAGGGCGCACGGCTCGAGGAGCGGACGGTGATCTCCACGCCGAGCGCCGAGGCCACCTCGCGCACCGCCTGGATCGCGTCACCCCAGCCGGCCCGTCGTCCGGCCCCCCACCAGCCTGACCGCTCACGCTCCCCGGCCAGCACCACGGCCAGGTGCAGCGGCTGCTCGGGCAGCGCCTTCTGCAGGTCGTCCCACTCACCCTCGGTGGGGCGGCGGTCGACCGGGAGGATCGGGGCCGGTGTCGTGCCACGGGGAAGCGTGACGGCCGCGGTCTCGAACAGCGCGACGTCGATCTGGCCACGTCCCGCGTTCCGGGCAGCGGTGTCGAGCAGCCCGGGCAGCAGCGTCGTCGTCATGAACGGCTGCTCGGCGCTGAGCGCGTTCGCGATGCGCATGGCCGTACGCCGGTCGTCGTGCTCGTCGAGGCCGAGCGCGTCAAAGGCCCCCACCCCGACGAACGGGAAGCTGATGACCTCCACGAACCCGGCGCCGGCGAGGGTCCGGCCGACGCGGCGGCGCAGACGCTGCTCGTTCGTCAGCCCCTTCCCTGCCGGGGCGGTGGGCAGCACCGACGGGATGTCGTCGTAGCCGACGACCCGGGCCACCTCCTCCACCAGGTCGAAGGGGTCGGCGATGTCGGGGCGCCAGGGCGGCACGACCGCGGTGAGGTGCTCGCCCTCGACCTCGACCTCGCCACCGACCGCGCGCAGGTGGGCAACCGTCGTCTCCGCCGAGATGTCCATGCCGGTGACTCGCGCGGGGAGGTCGAGCGGCATCCGGACCGATCGCGCAGCCGGCGCCGAGCCGACCTTGGTGACGCCGTCGGACACCGTGCCGCCGCCGTGGGCGACGAGCAGGTCGGCGACCCGGTCGGCAGCCGCTTCGGGGAGCGTCGGGTCGACCCCGCGCTCGAACCGCTTCGACGCCTCGCTGGGCAGCTTGTGGCGACGCTGCGTGCGGAAGATCGACACCGGGTCGAAGTGCGCGGCCTCGATGACGATGTGGCTGCTCGTCGACGACAGCTCGGTGGTCTGCCCGCCCATGACCCCGGCGAGACCGATCGGTCCGGTGTCGTCGGTGATGAGCACGTCCTCCGCCGAGAGCGTCCGGGTCACCCCGTCGAGCGTGGTCAGCCGCTCCCCCTCGGTCGCCCGCCGGACCCGGATCGGTCCGCTCAGCTTGTCCCCGTCGTACCCGTGGATCGGCTGGCCCAGCTCGAGCATGACGTAGTTGGTCACGTCGACGGCCAGCGAGATCGGCCGCATCCCCGCCTGCTGGACCCGGCGCGCGATCCAGTCCGGCGTGGGCGCCGCCGCGTCGAAGCCGGTGACCGTGCGGGTGACGAAGACCGGGCAGCCGTCGGGCGCCTCGACCTCGACGGGGTGCCCGGAGCCGTTCGGCTCCGGGAGCTCGCGCGCCGCCGGGTCCGTGAACGGCACCCCGAAGCCGAGAGCTGCGTCGCGGGCGATGCCGCGCAGCGAGAGCGCGTACGCGCGGTCGGGGTTGATCTCCAGCTCGATCACCTCGTCGCGCAGGTGCAGCGCGTCGAAGGCGTCGTCACCGGGAGCGCCTGCGTCGGCCGACAGCACCATGATGCCGTCGTGATCCTCGCCAAGCCCCAGCTCGCGGGCCGAGCAGATCATGCCCGACGAGACGTGGCCGTACGTCTTGCGGGCGCTGATCTCGAAGCCACCCGGCAGCACGCCACCGGGCAGCACGACGACGACGAGGTCGTCGACCGCGAAGTTGCTCGCGCCGCACACGATGCCCTGCGGATCTCCGGTCCCGTTGGCGTCGCCGACGTCGACCTGGCACCACCGGATCGTCTTGCCGTTCTTCTGCGGCTCGTCGTCGAAGGACAGCACCCGCCCGAGGACCAGCGGACCGGTGATGTCGCCGCCGGCCTGCTCCAGGGCCTCCAGCTTGAGACCCAGCGCGGTGAGCCGGGCGGCCAGCTTCTCCGAGGACACCTCCTCGGGGAGGTCGACGTACTCGCGGATCCACGACACAGGCGCGCGCATCAGATCTCCGTCCCGAAAGCAGCGGTGAACCGCACGTCACCCTCGAACACGTCGCGCAGGTCCGCGACGCCGTGCCGGAACATCAGCGTCCGGTCGATGCCCATGCCGAACGCGAAGCCGGTGTAGCGGTCCGGGTCCACGCCGCAGGCGACGAGCACCCGCGGGTTGACCACGCCGCAGCCGCCCCACTCGATCCAGCCCTCGCCCTTGCAGGTCCGGCAGTGCTCGCTGTCCACGCCGCGACAGACGAAGCACGCGAGGTCGACCTCCGCGCTGGGCTCGGTGAACGGGAAGTACGACGGGCGGAACCTCGTCGTGATGCCCTCGCCGAACATCGACGTCGCGAAGTGGTCGAGGCTGCCCTTGAGGTGCGCCATCGTGATCCCCTCGTCGACGACCAGTCCCTCGACCTGGTGGAAGACCGGGCTGTGCGTGGCGTCGTACTCGTCGGTGCGGAACACGCGTCCGGGGCAGACGATGTAGATGGGCGGCTCACGGGTCAGCATCGTCCTGGCCTGCACCGGCGACGTGTGGGTGCGGAGCACGATCGCGTTCTCCACCGGCTCCATCCAGAACGTGTCCTGCATGGTGCGAGCGGGGTGGTCCGGTCCGAGGTTGAGCGCGTCGAAGTTCAGCCACTCGGCCTCCACGAGCGGCCCCTCGGCGACCTCCCAGCCCATCGCCACGAAGACGTCGGCGATCCGCTCGGAGAGCATCGTCACCGGGTGCCGGGCGCCGGTCGGGATCCGGTCCCAGGGCAGCGTCACGTCGACGGCCTCGTCGACGAGGATGCGCGCCTCGTGCTCCTCCTCGAGCACCACCTGCCGTGCCGCCAGCGCCTTGGCGACGGCACCACGGGCCTGGCCGACGCGCTGGCCGGCTTCCTTGCGCGCCTGCGGCGGCAGCGCGCCGATCTCCCGGTTGGCCAGCGCGAGCGGGGACCGGTCACCGGCGTGGTCCAACCGGACCTGGCGCAGCTCGTCGAGCGACCCGGCTGCCTCGATCGCCACGAGGGCGGCGTCCCGCACCGCCTCGACCTCGGCGGCCTTCAGCGGGGTGACCTCGACGGGGTCGTAGTCGGTGTTGGGGCCGGACATGGCTGCCTTTCGGTGGCTTCCTCCAGGCCACTGAGCGCCCGGTGTGCAGCGGCCAGTCTAGGAACCGCGATGACGCCGGGCGAACCGGTATCAGTTCGAGGCGAACACCGGCCACGAGGTCTCGATGCGGGCCCCGCCACCGTCGGCGTCGCCGATGACGATGTCGCCGCCGTGAGCGATGACCAGGCCGTGCGCGATGTACATGCCCAGCCCGGAGCCACCTCGGGTGCCGTGCTTCCAGAACTTCGTGAAGACCCGCTTGCGGATGGCAGGGCTGATCCCCTCCCCCTCGTCCTCGACCACCACGTCGACGTACGGCTGCCCGTCGACCTCGCGGATGGCCGCGGTGACGCACACCATGCCCTCGCCGTGCCGGACGGCGTTGTCGACGAGGTTCGTCAGCACCTGGGCGAACCGGTCGGGGTCGGCGAGGATCTGGGGGAGGTCGGGGTCGGGCTCGAAGTGCACCTCGCGGCCGGTGCCCGCCCGGACCGAGTGCGTGACCTGCTCGACGGCGGAGGCGACGTCGACCGGTCGGGGGTACAGCGACAGCCGACCGGTGTCGATGCGGGCCACCTCGAGCAGCTCGGCGATCAGCCGGGTCAGCCGGTCGGTGTCGGAGTGCACCGACTGCATGATGAGCTTCTTCTGGTCGTCGCTGAACTTGTCCCACCGGGCCAGCAGCGTGCCGGTGAACCCGCGGACGCCCGTCAGCGGGGACCGGAGCTCGTGGGCCACGGTCGCCACCAGGTCGGAGCGTTCGCGGTCGAGCCGGTCCCGCGCCCGGGCCGAGCGCAGGGACACGGCCACCTGCTCGACCGGGTGGTGCGGGCTGCGGCGCCGCATCCGGGTCGTGACGAGCAGCTCGGTGCCGTCGGCCAGCCGCCAGGCCTGCTCGGCCTGCATCCGCCGGATGTTCAGCCCCCGGTAGGGCTCCGTGAGGCCGTACCAGTCGTGGCCGTCGAGGTCCTGGAGCGTGACCACCTCGGCCAGTGACCGGCCGACGATGTCGTCGGTGCCGAGCAGCCGCCTCGCCATGTCGTTGGCGTGGCGCACGACGCCGTCCGCGTCCGCGACGAGCACGCCGTCGGGCAGGGTGTCGAGGAGGCCCTCGTCGAGGTGGGACTCCACGGCCGGCTCGGTGGTCATGGCTGCACGCTAGCGGTGCGCGCGTGCGCTGGCGTACAGGCAGACCGCAGCGGCGGTGGCCAGGTTGAGGCTCTCGGCACGGCCGTGGATCGGGATCCGGACCCGGTGGTCCGCGAGCTCGGCGAGCTCGGTCGGCAGCCCCCAGGCCTCGTTGCCGAACAGCCACGCCGTCCGACCGGCCAGCAGCCCCGAGTCGACGGCGTCGTCGAGGTCCACGTCGCCGTACCCGTCAGCGGCGAGCACCGTCAGACCGGCGTCCTGCAAGGCACGGACGGTGGAGCTCCGCTCGGTCCGCACCGCGACGGGAAGGTGGAAGAGCGAGCCGGCGGAGGCGCGGACGGCCTTGCCGTTGTAGACGTCGACGCTCTCCCCGGTCACCACGACACCCTGGGCGCCGGCGGCGTCGGCGCACCGGATCACCGTGCCGGCGTTGCCGGGGTCGCGGATGTCCGCGCACACCGCGACGAGCCGCGGGGACGCCGCGAGCAGCTCGGCCAGGGGGACGTCGAGGGTCCGGCAGACCGCCACCACGCCCTGCGGCTGGACGGTCTCGCTGAGGACCGCGATCGCGCCCTCCTCGACCAGGTGCCACGGCACCTCGGGGGCGGAGTCCCGAAGGTCGGCGTGCCGGTCCGGGAGCGCGAACACCTCTCGGACGCAGCCGGGCACGGTCAGCGCCTCCCGGACAGCTTGCGGCCCCTCGGCCAGGAACAGGCCGTGCTCGGCCCGGTACGCACGACGGGCGAGCCTCCGCGCCGTTCGCACCCGTCCGCTCTTCGCGGAGAGGGGTGGCTCGGCGGGAGTGCTCGCCCGTGACACCGGTCCGGTCAGGCTGTTGCCTGAGCGGGGGCCTGCGCCGGTGCGTTGACGTCCTCGGGGAGGTTCGCCTTGGCCAGCTCGACCATCGCGGTGAAGGCGGTGGGGTCGTTGACGGCCATGTCGGCGAGGATCTTGCGGTCCACCTCGACACCGGCAGCCTTGATGCCCTGGATGAACCGGTTGTAGGTCATCCCCTGCGCGCGGGTCGCGGCGTTGATGCGCTGGATCCACAGCTTGCGGAAGTCACCCTTGCGGGCCTTGCGGTCCCGGTAGCTGTAGACGAGCGAGTGGGTGACCTGCTCCTTGGCCTTGCGGTACAGCCGCGAGCGCTGACCGCGGTAGCCGGAGGCCTGCTCGAGGACGACCCGGCGCTTCTTGTGGGCGTTGACCGCCCGCTTGACGCGTGCCACTTGTTACTCCTTGTAAGTCAGTTGGGGAAGGGCGAGGGTCAGCGACCCAGCAGCTTGCGGACGGCCTTGGTGTCAGCCTTCGAGACCTCGGTGGTGCCCGACATGCGACGGGTCATCTTCGAGGGCTTCTTCTCGAGGTTGTGGCGCAGCCCGGCCTTCTCACGGCGCAGCTTGCCCGAGCCCGTGACGCGGAACCGCTTGCTGGCTCCGGAGTGCGTCTTGTTCTTCGGCATTCGATCGTCCTTCTTCTCACGTGCTGTGTGACCGCTCGCGGTGGCGAGTGGCCCTGTCAGCCCTTGTGTGCTGTTCGTCCCTGTGGTGCTGCACCTGGTGGTGCGGGTCAGACCTCGGTGTCCGCGTCGACGTTCTCCGACCGGCGCTTGGGCTTCTCGGTCTTCGGCTCAGCGGCCGCGGCCGCCGCCCGCTCGCGCTGGTAGGCGTGGTCGGCCTCGACCTCGGCGTCCCGCTCGGCGGCTCGCTCGACCTTCGCGGCCTTCACCTCGGCCTTGGCCTCGGCCTTCTTCTTGTGCGGCCCGAGGACCATGATCATGTTGCGGCCGTCCTGCTTGGGCGTCGACTCGACGAAGCCGAGCTCCTCGACGTCGTCGGCGAGCCGCTCCAGGAGACGCAGCCCCAGCTCGGGACGGTGCTGCTCACGACCACGGAACATGATCGTGATCTTCACCTTGTCGCCCTGCTTGAGGAACCGCACGACGTGACCCTTCTTGGTCTCGTAGTCGTGCGCGTCGATCTTCGGGCGGAGCTTCATCTCCTTGATGATCACGTTGGTCTGGTTCCGGCGCGCCTCACGGGCCTTCTGGGCGTTCTCGTACTTGAACTTCCCGTAGTCCATGAGCTTGCAGACCGGTGGGCGTGCCATCGGGGCGACCTCGACCAGGTCGAGGTCGGACTCCTGCGCGAGCCGGAGGGCGTCCTCGATGCGGACGATCCCGACGGTCTCGCCGTTCGGGCCTACGAGCCGAACCTCGGGTACGCGGATCCGGTCGTTGATGCGGAGCTCAGTGCTGATGGGTCCTCCTGTGGTTGTCCATTGCGGCGACCCACGACACGGAGACCTCGAAAAACGAAACGGGCTCCCGCGTGCGCGACAGCGGAAGCCAGCCAACGTCGTCCCCCGCCGCACGGGTCGCCCCGCGCTGCCGGAGTACGGCATTGCCGAGGACCTGGCCGGAACCCTGTCCTCGTGACCGGACCCGACGACCTGTGCCGGTCGATGCGGGTGGGAGACTCGCTCCGCTTGTCAGACCCGAGCCTCCGGCATGCCGGAACCTCGGGTCGGTCACGTACAGGGTAGCAACCCGGGAACCCCGACGCACATCGTCGCTCACGGGGGGCTGCTCGGCCCCTCCTCGGGCTTGATCCAGGCGTGCCGGCCGGCGAGCTCGGCGAGCGTGAACCCGTCCGCGAGCGCGCGCAGGTCGTCCCCGGTCATTACGAACATCACCGGGCCGGCAACGTCGACGAGCAGCGCGTCGGCCCCGTCGTGGACGGCGGCGCGGGCGGCATCGGGGACCGACACCGGCACCGGCCGGCCCTCGGGGTTCCACCGGCGCATCGCCTCGGTGCCGGTGAAGGCGAGCAGCGCCATCCGCCCGTCCCGGCCCCGCATCAGCACGGTCGCCATGTCGGAGGTCTTGTCGTGCGCCAAGCCGTTCTCGTCGTGCTCCACCTCGCCGAGCACCGCGACCACCGGCACCAGCAGCCGGGCGTGCTGGAGGGTGACGAGCGCGGCGGGCTGCCCGCCGCTCGGGTCCTGCGCGTACGCCGCCAGGGCCGCCTCGACCTCCGGGGCCACCGAGCCGTCGTCGCCCGCGAAGCCGGGATCGGGGATCGTGCGCACGGTCGCCATGTTCCCACCTGCTCCCGCCCGCCCGGGACCGGCCTACCATCGAGACATGGGCGGCTTCGACGGTGCGACGTGGCAGGCGCTGGGACTGATCCTCACGCTGGTCGGGCTGGGCCTCTCGGCGGTGGTCTGGACGCGCCGGGGCCCGGCGAAGGGGCTGCGCGGCGTCGCCTGGAGCCTGGTGCCGTTGGCCGCCGGGCTCACCGGGCTGCTGCGGCTCGGCTGGGAGATCACCGACTCGGTCCTCGAGTGGGCGGCCCGGCTGGTCTTCAGCCCGGTGGTCTGGCTCGGGCTGGTGGTGGCGGCCACCTCCCTCGTCCTGTTCGTGGTCAGCGGCTGGCTGCTGCGGCGAGGCGGCGCACGCGCCGAGTCCCCTGCTCGGGCTGCCCAGGCAGCAGGGCCCCACGGCCCGGCGCTGACGAGCACCGGGCGTCCCCCGGCGGGCTCGTCAGCCAAGGGCTCGACCGCGAAGGGCACGGCGCCGAAGGGCTCGGCCGCGAAGGGCACGGGCAGCGCCGGCGACGACATGGCCGAGATCGAGGAGATCCTGCGCAAGCACGGGATCCAGTGAGCGACCGGTGAGCACGGGCGCCTCGACGGTCCTGGAACTGGCGTTTTCCCGGCCGCCGCGCCTGGGCGGCACACGGCTGGTGTGCGTCGACGGACCGGCCGGCTCGGGCAAGACGACGTTCGCCGACGCGCTGGTGACGGCGACCCTTGAGGGAGGTCTGAGCGTGTCGCTGATCCACATGGACGACGTGTTCTGCGGTTGGTCCGGACTCGCCGACGCCGGCCGCCGGATCCTCGACCAGGTCGTCGCGCCGCTGGCAGCCGGCCGGACGGCGGCGTACGAGCGCTACGACTGGCACCAGGAGCGGTACGCCGAGCTCGCGCCGGTGCCGGAGACCGACCTCCTCGTGGTGGAGGGGGTCGGGTCCGGCGACCCGTCGTACGCCGAACGGATCGGTGTCCTGGTCTGGGTCTGGGCCCCGGCGGAGCTGCGCCTGGAGCGTGGGCTGGAGCGGGACGGGTCCGCGATGGCACCGCACTGGCACCAGTGGATGGTCGACGAGGAGCGGCTCCATGCACGGGACCGCACCGCGGAGCGGGCGGACGTCCAGGTGGACGGGCGGTCGCGGGAGGTCTCGGTCCAGGTCAGCCGCGGGTCCGGCGCCTGAGCTCGTCGCGCACCGTCCGGGCTCCGCCGCGCAGCTTCTGCTGGACCCCGCCCTTGGGGACCCGGCCCTGGTCACCGTCGCCGGCCTGCGCCAGCGCGGAGACCAGCTCCTCGTTCTCGGCCCGGAGCCGGGCGAGCTCCGCCTCGCGCTCGTTGTGACGGGCCAGCAGGTCGGCGATGGCAGGCACGGCGGCCGCCGCCACCGCGGCGTCGTCGATCTCACCGAGCTCGGGGCCGAAGTCCTCGTCCCGCGGCAGCAGCTCCTCGAGGTCCCCGACGACGTCGAAGCCACGCTCCTCGATGAACGCCACCTGCTGGCGAGCCACGTCGAGGCACCAGTCCGCCATGCTCTTCGGTGTCTGGGCGGCTGGGCCGCGTCGCGGCGCGAGCACCTGGGCGGAGAAGAACTGCTTGACGGTGCGGGCCTGCTCCACCCGGCTCGAGATGCCGTGCGCCTTGTTCACCCTGCGGACCAGCTCGACCTGCGCCGGGTCCAGCGAGTAGTTCGGCCGCAGGTCCTTGGCGACCAGCGTCGCGAAGTCGACGCCGACGACCGCGCCGAAGCGCTCGGCCAGCAGGTTGCGGTCGGCGGTCCTCGGCGGGACGATCACGACGTGCACCCGCTCGGGCGGCAGCTGCGCCCCCCAGTGCTCGAGTGCCGAGACCAGGTCCTGGGTGCCCCAGAAGGTCTTGCCCGCCCCGGACCGGTTGCGCACGCCCTCTAGGTAGTCGGGGAAGGTCAGGTCGCCCTTCGCCTTGACCCGCTGCTGCCACGCCGACGGCAGCTGGCGTGCGACGTCCCGCGCCGTGACGACGACGTGCACCTCGCGGCCGGCGAAGCAGTCGATGAGCTGCTCGGCCTCGTCGGGGTCGGCCCCGCCGAGGGACTCCTGGCTGAGCAGGAGCGTCGGCTCCGACGCGGCGGAGACCAGCGTCCGCAGGGAGCTGATCGCCCGGGTCGCCTTGGTCGTCTTGCCCTCGGCCTGGAGCTGGCCGCGCACCGCCCGCATCAACGTGAACGTCTCGCCGCGGCCCTCGGGGACCATCCGCACGCCGACCGCCGCCAGCTGCGCCGGGCTGTCCCAGAGGTGGCTCTGCAGGAAGGACGTCCCGGTCTTCGGCAACCCGACGTGGAGGAACGCCTTGCCCGGTCCGGCGGGGCCGCCCGAGGGGCCACTCAGCTGCGTCATGGTCCGAGCATTCTAGTCACGCGGGAGCTCGCCTCCCGGCCTCAGCCACGCGGGTCGGCCGCGGCGCGGGCCTCCACGAGCGACCGAAGCTGTCTCGTCTGCCGCACGGCGCGGGCCCCGTCGGAGCCCTGGATGCCGAGGGCCGAGCGGGTGGTGCCGTCGGTGAGGTCGAGCACCGCCCAGGGGCTGCCCGGACGCAGCGACACCGAGACGACCTGCTGCCACGCGAGCCGGTGGCTGCGGTAGCCGTTGACGACCGTCAGTCCGTCCTCGTCGGCATCCACGCGGCACCGCCCCAGGGCGTGGCCGATCGCGAGCACGCCGAGGACCATGCCGATGACCGTGATCCGCTGGAGGATCGTGAACCCGTCCTGGGCGGCGGTCGGCAGGGTCAGCCAGACCGCGACCACGGTCACGAGAAGCACCAGCCCGAAGGCGACGGCAGCGATCCGGACCCCGAGCGGGCGGAGCCTCAGCGGCAGAGTCGGGGTCTCGCCGGGCGTCCGGGCCCGGTCAGAGCCGGCAGGCATGGATGTCGGTGGTCAGGATGCCTCGGGCACCGATCTCGTAGAGCTCGTCCATCACGCGCTGCGCGGACGCCCTCGGGACCATCGAGCGCACGGCGACCCACCCCTCGCGGTGCAGGGGGGAGACCGTCGGGCTCTCGATGCCAGGAGTCAGCGCGACCGCCTCCTCGACGCGGGGGGACGGGATGTCGTAGTCCATCATCACGTAGGAGCGGGCGACGAGGACGCCCTGCAACCGACGCAGGAAGACGGCCAGCCCCGGGTGCTCGGCCGCGTCGATGCGGCTGATGAGCACCGCCTCGGACTCCATGATCACCTCGCCGACGACCTCGAGCCCTGCCTGGCGCAGGGTGCTGCCGGTCTCCACGACGTCCGCGATCACGTCGGCCACCCCCAGCTGGACGCTGGTCTCCACCGCCCCGTCGAGACGGATGACGGTCGCGTCGATGCCGCGCTGCTGGAGGTAGCGGCGCACCACTCCGTCGTACGACGTGGCGATGCGCTTGCCTGCCAGGTCGGCCACCTCGGAGATCAGCCCGGGGCGGGCAGCGAACCGGAAGGTGGAGCGGCCGAAGCCGAGCTGCAGGCTCTCCTCCGCCTTGGCGCCGGAGTCGGTGAGCAGGTCGCGGCCGGTGATGCCGATGTCGAGGGTGCCCTCCCCCACGTACAGCGCGATGTCGCGGGGGCGCAGGTAGAAGAAGTCGACGCCGTTGGAGGGGTCGGTCAGCGCGAGCTGCTTGGCGTCGGAGCGCTGGGCGTAGCCCGCCTCCCGGAGCATCTCCGAGGCGGCGGTGCTCAGCGATCCCTTGTTGGGCACCGCGACGCGAAGGGTCTGCGGCGCGGCGTCGGTCCCGTCGGCCGTGGTCGGCGTGGCAGTCACCGGGCGGCTCACAGGTGCGCGTAGACGTCGTCGGGCGAGATGCCGGTGGCGAGCATCAGCACCTGCGCGTGGTAGATCAGCTGGCTGATCTCCTCGGCGGCACGCTCGGGCCCCTCGTGCTCGGCGGCCATCCAGGACTCCGCGGCCTCCTCGACCAGCTTCTTGCCGATCGCGTGCACGCCGGCGTCGAGGGCCGCGACGGTCCCCGAGCCCTCGGGCCGGGTGCGAGCCTTCTCGCTGAGCTCGGTCCAGAGCTCGTCGAACGTCTTCATCTCCACGCTTTCGTGTCGTCCCAGCGGTGTCACGAGCCCGGTTCCGGGCCCGTCCCCGGCCGCGTTCCAGCCTACGGCGTGCGACGAGGCCGGCTCACGCGGTCTCGGGGGCGCGCTTCTTGTCGTCGTCCCGACGCAGCTCGCGCAGGGTCATCGCGGTGACCAGGGCAGCCGAGGCGGCCTCGTAGCCCTTGTCCTCCTCGGAGCCCTCCAGCCCGGCGCGGGCGAGCGCCTGCTCCTCGGTGTCGCAGGTCAGCAGCCCGAAGCCCACGGCGACCCCGTGGTCGAGGGCGACCCGGGCGAGGCCGTCGGTGCCCGCCGCGCAGACGTAGTCGAAGTGCGGGGTCCCGCCCCGGATGACGACGCCGAGCGCGACGACCGCCTCGTAGCCCTGCTCGGCCAGTGCTGCGGCGACCACCGGCAGCTCGAACGAGCCGGGCACCCGGACCACGTCGCCGGCGACGGCCTGGAAGTCGTCGAGGGCCCGGAGCGCACCCGCGACGAGACCGTCCATCACCTGCTGGTGCCAGCTCGCCGCGACGACTGCGACGCGCACGTCGGAGCAGTCCATCGGCTCGGCCTGGTACTGCCCGGTGGGTGATCCTTCTCCGCTCATGACAGCTCTCCCTTGCTCGGTGCCTTCTTGCTGGGGGCGCTCGAGGCGCCGAGGGTCACGACCGACAGGTCGGGCAGGTTCCCGATGTCGTGGCCCATCCGGTCCCGCTTGGTCATCAGGTAGGCGAGGTTGTGGTCGTTGGGGTGCGGGGTCAGCGCGACCCGTTCGGCGACGGAGATCCCGTACGCCTCGAGCCCCTGGGTCTTGGCGGGGTTGTTCGTCAGCAGCCGCACCGTGGTGACCCCGAGGTCCTTGAGGATCTGCGTCGCCGCCCCGTAGTGCCGTGCGTCCGCGGGCAGACCCAGGTCGAGGTTCGCGTCGACGGTGTCGCGCCCGCCGTCCTGGAGCTGGTAGGCCTGCAGCTTCGCGAGCAGCCCGATCCCGCGCCCCTCGTGGCCCCGCAGGTAGACCACCACGCCGCGGCCCTCCGCGACGATCCGCTCCAACGCCTCGTCCAGCTGGGGACCGCAGTCGCACCGGCTGCTGCCGAAGACGTCCCCGGTGAGGCACTCCGAGTGCACCCGGGTGAGGACCGGCTCGCCCGACCGCAGCGCCGCCGGGTCGCCGTACACGAGGGCGACGTGCTCGGAGTCGTCGATGCCGATCCGGTAGCCCATCGCGGTGAACTCGCCGAACCGCGTGGGCAGCCGCGTCTCCGCGACGCGCTCGACGTGGCTCTCGGTGCGCCGCCGGTGGTGGACCATCTGCTCGATCGAGATGAGCCTGAGCCCGTGCTCGTCGGCGAAGTCGCGCAGCTGCTGGCCGCGCTTCATGGTGCCGTCGTCGTTGACCACCTCGACCAGCACACCGACCGGGGTCAGCCCCGCCATCCGGGCCAGGTCGACCGCCGCCTCGGTGTGACCGCGACGGGCCAGCACCCCACCCTCGCGGTAGCGCAGCGGGAACACGTGCCCGGGCCGGGTGAGCTCCCACGGCTCGGTCGCGGAGTCCGCCAGCGTCTTGACCGTGTGGGACCGGTCGGCGGCGCTGATGCCCGTGGTGACGCCGTCGCGGGCGTCGACCGAGATCGTGTACGCCGTACGCATCCGGTCCTTGTTGTGCGGCGTCATCAGCGGGATCTCGAGCCGGTCGAGGATCGTCCCGGGCATCGGCACGCAGATGACGCCCGAGCTGTGCCGGATCGTGAACGCCATCAGCTCAGGGGTCGACCTCGAGGCCGCGAAGATGATGTCGCCCTCGTTCTCCCGGTCCTCGTCGTCGACCACGACGACCGCCTTGCCTGCGGCGATGTCGGCGATCGCGTCCTCGACCGAGTCGAGACGGATCTTGTCCTCCCAGCTCATGAGCTCCTCCTGGGTTCGATCCGGGGGCCGAGCATCCGCTCGACGTACTTCGCGATCACGTCGGCCTCGAGGTTGACGGCCTCGCCGGGCTGCCGGGTCCCGAGGGTGGTGCGCGCGAGCGTCTCGGGGATGAGCGAGACCGTGAAGGTCCCTGCCGCGTCGTCGACGTCGACGACGGTCAGCGAGATCCCGTCGACGGTCACCGACCCCTTCTCGACGAGGTACGGCGCCAGCCGCTCGGGGAAGCTGATCGCCACGACCTCCCAGTGCTCGCTGGGCGTGCGCGACACGACCGCACCGGTGGCGTCGACGTGCCCCTGGACCATGTGCCCGCCGAGCCGCTTGTCCACGGTGACCGCGCGTTCCAGGTTCACCCGCGCACCCTGCGCCAGCTGCGCCAGGCCGGTCTTGTCCAGCGTCTCCTGCATGACATCGGCGGTGAACGTCTCGCCTGCGCGGTCCGCGACGGTGAGACAGACGCCGTTCACCGCGATCGAGTCGCCGAGCCCGGCGTCCTCGACCACCAGCGGCCCGCGGACCGTGAGGCGTACGGCGTCGCCCTGCTGCTCGATCGCCTCGACGACGCCCAGCTCCTCGATGATTCCGGTGAACACGTCAGTGCTCCTTCCTGGCCTGGCCGGTGGCCTGACCGGTGGGATGTCCGGTGGGATGTCCGGCGGGATGTCCGGTGGGATGTCCGGCGGGTTGCATGGTCAGCCGCACGTTGCGGTCGCTGCCGGTGCCGAGCACGGTGACGTCGACGACGGCCAGGTGCAGCGCGTCGGCGATCGTGGCCACCGAGAGCCCTTCGACCGCGTGCACTCCCCCACCGATCAGCATCGGGGCGACGTACGCGACGACCTCGTCGACCAGCCCTGCCTCGAGGAACGCAGCAGCGAGCCGCGGCCCCCCTTCGAGGAAGACGTGCCGCCGACCCCGTGCGTACAGCTCGTCGAGGGCGCTGCGCGGGTCGCGGGTGCGCAGCAGGACGGTCTCGGCACGGTCGTCGAGGACCCGGCTCGTGGGCGGGACGTCCCGCAGCCCCATGACCGCGCGCAGCGGCTGGCGGTCCGCCGGCAGCGGCTGGTCGGTCTCGTCGCGGACGGTGAGCTGCGGATCGTCGCCCAGCACGGTGCCGGTGCCGGCCAGCACGACGTCGGACTCGGCGCGGAGGCGGTGGGTGTCGCGGCGCGCGTCCTGGTTGCTCACCCATCGGCTGCTGCCGTCGGCCGCCGCGCTGCGACCGTCGAGCGACGCGGCGAACTTCCAGGTGACGAACGGTCGGCCGTGCTCGACGGCGAAGGTCCAGGCGCGGTTGACGGCGCGGGCCTCGTCGCGCAGCAGCCCGGCGGCCACCTCGACACCCGCGGCCACGAGCGTCGCTGACCCACCGGCGGCGACCGGGTTCGGGTCCTCCTGCGCGTAGACCACGCGGGCGATGCCGGCGTCGACCAGCGCCTGGGCACAGGGCCCGGTGCGTCCGGTGTGGTTGCACGGCTCGAGCGTGACGACCGCGGTCAGCCCCTCCGACGGCCCGGCGAGCGAGCGGAGTGCCTCGATCTCGGCGTGCGGGTTGCCGGCGCCGCGGTGGAACCCTTCGGCCACCTCGACCCCGTCACGGTCCAGGAGCACGCATCCCACACGCGGGTTCGGGCCGAGCGGCACACCAGGGGTCCGGGCGATCGCGAGCGCGCGGCGCATCGCGGTCTTCTCGGCGGCGCTGGACGCTGCTGCGTCCGGCTCCCGGTCCTGCCCCGTCATCTGGGGTGCCCTCTCGTCCTGTCGCGGACCCTGGGGCTGCATTCGGGGAGACACGTGCGCTCGTCGCCCGCACGTCACCGAGGCTGGAAAGCCGCAGCTGGTGCGAGCAGAGGCACCGCGTGCGCTTCCCATCCGGACTCTCACCGTCGGTCCAGGAGTTCCACCTGGTCAACCGGTCACTGGCTTGTGACCGGGTCGCGGACTGTCACCGCCGGCTCGGAATTTCACCGACCCCAGAACACGCGAGCTCGCTGACTCGTCGGTCAAGTCTGGCACAGGGCGCCACGTCGCGTCTCCCGCCGGGAGACGTGCTCCCGGTCACGCCGCGACCTACCTGCGACCTACCTGCGAGCTGCCGCTGCCTCCGCGGACGCACGCAGCGTCTCGACCATCGCGGCAGGGTCGTCGGCACCGAACACGGCCGACCCGGCGACGAACGTGTCGGCCCCGGCCTCCGCGCAGCGCTCGATGGTCTCGAGGGACACCCCGCCGTCGACCTGGAGACGCAGGTCCAGACCGTGCCGGTCCAGCAGCGCCCTTGCCCGCCGGATCTTCGGCAGGCACAGGTCGAGGAACGCCTGCCCGCCGAACCCCGGCTCGACCGTCATCACCAGCAGCATGTCGAGCTCGGGCAGCAGCTCCTCGTACGGCTCGACCGGGGTGGCCGGGCGCAGGGCCATCCCGGCCCGGGCCCCTGCGCTGCGCAGCTCACGAGCCAGCCGCACCGGGGCGGTCGCGGCCTCGACGTGGAACGTCACCGACGATGCCCCCGCCTCGACGTACGCCGGCGCCCACCGGTCGGGGTCCTCGATCATCAGGTGCAGGTCGAGCGGGGTGTCGGTTGCCTTGGCGAGCGACTCCACCACGGGCACCCCGAGCGTCAGGTTCGGCACGAAGTGGTTGTCCATGACGTCGACGTGGAGCCAGTCGGCGCCTGCGACCCCGCGGACCTCGTCGGCGAGGTGGGCGAAGTCGGCGCTGAGGATGCTGGGGGCGATGTGGATACCCATGTCGGTGCGCATCCTAGTGCGGCCGCCCGCCCGAGGCTTGACCGGAGCCGCCGCCGGGTAGACAGAGGGTGATACCCGCTGATCCCTGGGAGGGGAAGCATGGACATGTCAACCATCATCTGGATCGTCGTCGCTGTCATCGTCGTCCTGGCGGTGGCCGCGCTCATCGCCGCCATGATGCGCAAGAAGCGGGCCGAGCAGCAGCGCGTGCACGCCCAGCACCTGCGCACCGAGGCCGTCAGCAACGTCGACCGGGTCAACCAGAGCAACGTCGAGGCCAAGGAGGCCGAGGCGAGGGCCGAGCGAGCCCGCCTCGAGGCCGAGCGGGCCGAGGCGCAGGCCGTCGAGGCACAGCGTGGGGTCGACATGGAGCGTGCGACGTACGAGGACCGGATCCGGGAAGCCGACCGGATCGACCCGGACGTCGACCACCGGACCAACCAGCACCGGGCCTGACTCCCCCGCAGCCTCGGCCCGCCTGTCTGGCCGTCAGCGTCGGCGCAGCAGCGCGACGAACATCGCGTCCGTGCCGTGCCGGTGCGGCCACAGCTGCACCGTGCCCGGCAGCGGGCCGGCTGCGTCGGGCACCTGGTGGAGTGTCGCGCCGGCGTCGGCCAGCTCGGTATCGGACCTGCCGGCCAGCACCGTCGTGACCACGCCGGCGGTCTCGGCCAGCACAGGTGAGCAGGTGGAGTAGACGACCACTCCGCCGGGCCGCACGGCGTCCAGGGCCGATGCGAGCAACCGCACCTGGAGCGCCACGAGGCCGTCGAGGTCGTCGGCCGAGCGCCGCCACCGTGACTCGGGTCGGCGACGCAGAGCCCCCAGCCCGGTGCAGGGCGCGTCGACGAGCGCCCGGTCGAAGATGCTGGGCGACCACGCCGGGGCGGTGCCGTCGCCGGTGACCACGGTGACCGTGCCGGCCGGCAGCGCCCGGGCCGCGCGCACGACGAGGTCGGCGCGGTGGGGCTGGCGCTCGACCGCGAGCACCCGGGCACCGCGGCCGGCGCCGATCGCACCGAGCAGCGTCGCCTTGCCACCGGGGCCGGCGCAGAGGTCCAGCCAGGTGCTGTCCCGGCCCTCGACGTCCGCCGCGGCCAGTGCGGAGGCCACCAGCTGGGACCCTTCGTCCTGCACGCCTGCCCGTCCGTCGCCGACGGCAGGGATCAGCGCCGGGTCGCCCGAGGTCAGCACCACCCCGAACGGCGAGTAGGGCGTCGCCTCTCCTCCTGCACCCTCCCCCGCAGCCTGGAGCAGCTCGTCCTGCGCCGACAGGCCGGGCCGCGCCACCAGCGTCACGCGCGGTGCGGTGTTGTCGGCGACGAGGAGGTCGTCGAGCTCGTCGGCCCGGTCCCCGAGCGCGCGCTGGAGCTCCTCGACCACCCACCTCGGGTGCGACCGGGCGACGGCGGCGAACCCGATGGGGTCGCCGGCCGGGTCCGGCGCCACCGCTCGCACCCACTCGTCGAGGGAGCGCTCGCCGACCTTCCGGAGCACGGCATTGACGAAACCCGTGGCGCTCTGCCCCACCTGCGCCCGGACCAGGTCGACCGACGTGGCGACCGCGGCATGAGCGGCGAC
This sequence comes from uncultured Nocardioidaceae bacterium, assembly GCA_902805865.1. Lineage (GTDB taxonomy): Bacteria > Actinomycetota > Actinomycetes > Propionibacteriales > Nocardioidaceae > Marmoricola_A. The sequence goes on from CADCUK010000088.1 coordinate 22,704, forward strand.
CCGGGTGGCCAGCAGCTGGTGCGTCCCGAGCCGGAGCGCATCGAGCACAGCCGCGTCGATGCGCCCCAGAGGACGCCTGGCGCAGGCGACGATGATCGCGTCGTAGGTGCCCTGCCGACGCAGCGACCCGGCGACGAGCTCGGTCGCGAAGGCCGCGTCCCGGGCGTCGAGGCCCCGCGCCTTGATCCGAGCGGGGAGCAGCAGGTTGGCGTAGGCGTCCTCGTCACTGACGGCGCGGAGCACCTCGTAGGCGACCAGTCGCGGCGCGTCCGCCCTCGCACCGGCACGTGGGCGTCGCCCTCCGGGGCGTCGCGCGCGCGGCGACCGTGGGTCGGTCATCCCTCGACCGGGGACGCAGCCGGCGATGCGTCCGGTGACGCACCCAGCCGGGTGCCCGAGGCGTCGCGCAGCCCACGGGCCCAGTCCGCGGCCGCCATCTGCTTCTTGCCGAACGCCTTCACCGCGCCCAGCCGGACCGGGACGGTGCCGGTGCCGACGTGCACGGCGTTCTTGGACACCGCGAGCACGCCCGGCTCCAAGGCGTCGGCCTCCGGGTCGGGGCGGACCGGCCCGACCTTGAGCCGTTCCCCCTCGAACGTGGTCCAGGCGCCCGGCGCGGGCGTGCAGGCGCGGACCCTGCGGTCGACGGCGAGCGCCGGCTCGGACCAGCGCACCTCCGCGTCCTCTACGGCGATCTTCGGCGCCGACGAGACGCCCTCACCCGGCTGCGGACGGGCCACGAGGGCCCCGTCCTCGATCCCGTCCAACGTCGCGACGAGGAGGGGCGCGCCCGCCTCGGCCAGCCGGCCGAGCAGGTCGCCGGCGGTGTCGGTCTCGCGGATCCGCTCGGTCACCACGCCGTACGTCGGCCCCGCGTCGAGGGCCCGGACGATGCGGAACGTCGTCGCCCCGGTGAACTCGTCACCGGCCCACAGGGCCCGCTGGACCGGGGCCGCGCCGCGCCAGGCGGGCAGGATCGAGAAGTGCAGGTTCACCCAGCCGTGCTCGGGGATGTCCAAGGCCGACTGGGGCAGGAGGGCTCCGTAGGCGACCACCGGGCAGCAGTCCGGTCGGAGTCCGCGGAGCTGCTCCTGGAAGTCGGGGTCCTTGGGGTGCTGGGGCTTGAGCACCGGGACGTCGAGCTCCTCGGCCAGCTGGGCGACGGGCGACGCGACCAGCTTGCGGCCGCGGCCCTGCGGAGCATCGGGCCGGGTGACGACGCCGACCAGCTCGTGGGCACTGCTCGCGATGGCGCGGAGGCTGGGGAGCGCGACCTCGGGGGTGCCGGCGAAGACGACCCGCATCAGAGGCCGAGCCCGCGGGTGGGGTGCGGGCTGACCTTGATCGTGGGCGGGGTCATCTGGGGGGCACCGAACCACTCCGCCTCGCGGATGGCGCGCATGGCGAGCTTGCGCGTCTCCGGGTCCAGCCGCTCGACGAAGAGGATCCCGTCGAGGTGGTCGGTCTCGTGCTGGATGGCCCGGGCCAGCAGCTCCGAGCCCTCGATCGCGACCGGCTCGCCGTGCATGTCGTAGCCCTTGGCGACCACGTGGAGCGCTCGCCTGCAGTCGAAGACGAGGTCCGGGATCGACAGGCAGCCCTCGTCGCCGTCCTGGGTCTCGTCGGAGAGCGACAGGTCGGGGTTCACCAGGTGACCGACCTCCCCGTCGACGTTCCAGGTGAACACGCGCAGCCCGACCCCGATCTGCGGAGCGGCCAGGCCGGCTCCCGGGGCGTCGAGCATCGTGTCGGTGAGGTCCTGCACGAGCTTGCGCAGCTCGAGGTCGAAGTCGACCACCGGCGAGGCAGGCGTGCGCAGCACCGGGTCGCCGAACAGCCGGATCGACTGGATGCTCACGGACGGGTCCTCTCCTCGGGGCGGGCGGCTGCCAAGTCTACGGAGCACCTCGGCCCACCTCGACGCCGCTCGGCGCCCGCGTCGCCGCCGCGTCGCCGCCCCCCGTCGGCGCCCGGGTCCGCTCCGCCTCAGTCGAGCGTGTACGGGTCCACCTGCACCCGGACCGGCGGCAGCTTGCGCGCCGAGCGGGTGCCCTGCAGCTCCACCAGGGACCGGGAGAGCTCCGCCCCCCAACGCCGCGGCACCCGCACGACCACCCGCACCGGAGGCTCGGTGTCCTGCAGGGTCGGCTCGGGACCGGGCGCCTCCGACCTCGCCTCGACCGGCACCGGGCCGAGCAGCTCGGTGCCCGGCGGCAGCCGCAGCGCCGCAACGGCCGACTCGACGGCTTCCGGCGCCCCGGTGAGCAGGGCGATCCGCGATGCGGGAGGGAGGTGGGCGCTGCGGCGCTCGTCGGCCTCGCGGTCGGCGAAGCCTGCCGGGTCCCACCGCACCAGGGCCTGCAGCCCCGGTTGCGCGGGGTCGCCCACCGCCACCACGCGACCGCCCTCGTCCGCGGGCCGGGCCAGGGCAGCCGCGTTGAACCACCGTCGGACCGCCTCCTCGGCGGTCCGCAGCTCCGGCCGGGCCAGCATCAGCCACGTGTCGAGCAGGACGACCGCGGCATAGCCGCCCTGCGCGGGGGGCTCGGCGCCGGGCGTCGCCACGACGATCGCCGAAGTGTTCTCCACCGACTCCAGCACCCGGTCACCGCTGGAGCGCCGCACCGGTGTGCGGGGGAACGCCCGGCCCAGCTCCTCGGCGGTCCGGACGTCACCGATGACGGCTGCCCGCAACCCACGAGAGCCGCAGGCAGGGCAGGTGCGGTCCAAGGTGTCGGCACCGCACCAGCGGCATCGCGGCGGAAGCTGCGGCTGCGGCAGGTGCAGCGGGCCGGTGCACGCCGGGCAGCGTGCCGGCTCCCGGCAGGTGTCGCAGACCAGCCCTCCGGCGTAGCCCCGGCGAGGTGCCTGCACCAACACCGGTCCGTGCTCCAGCGCCGAGCGGATCGCGACGTGGGCGCTGCTCGGCAGCCGAGCCGAGCGGGCCGCCGGGTCCCGCTCGAGCTCGCGGTCCGTGGCGCCGGTGATGCTCACGACCGGCGCTCGCGCCCGGACGTCGTCCCGCGCGGCGACGAGCTCCTTCGCCCAGCCACTGCTCACCAGTGCTGCCGCCTCGACGCTGCGCGACGTGCCGCCGACGATCGCGGCGCACCCGGTGTCGTGCGCGCGCAGGAGCAGCACCTCGCGTGTGTGCGGGTACGGCGCGCGCGGCTCGGCGTACAGGTCGTCGCCGTCGTCCCACAGGGCCACCAGCCCGAGGTCGTGCACCGGTGCGAAGGCGGCGGCACGGGTGCCGGCCACCACCTGCACGGCGCCGCGGGAGACGGCGAGGAACGACCGGTAGCGCTCCGCGGGGCCGAGGTCGGCGGTCAGCCTCACGTGCCGGCCGGCACCGAGCACCTCGGTCAGGGCCAGGTCCAGCCGGGCGAGGTCCCGGTGGTCGGGCACACAGAGGACGCTCCCCCGGCCGCGGCCGAGGGTGGCGGCCGCGGCCCGTGCCAGCCCGGTGGCCCAGTCGTCGCCCGGCAGGGCGGTCCACACGGTGCGGGGGTCCTCACCCGTCGCCAGGGCAGCGGTCATGGCGGACCCACCGGGGTAGCGGCTCCAGAACGCGTCGTCCCGCTCGTCGCGGAAGGGCGGGACAGCGTCCTTGACCGGCTCCTTCTCGACAGTGGCGTGGCGCGGAGGGACGGCGAGCCGCAGGACGTCGGACCGGGTGCCGGCGTAGCGCGCCGCGACGAGCTCGGACAGGCGCGCCACCTCAGGGGACAGGACCGGCTCGTCGCTGACCGAGCGCCGCAGCGGGGCCAGTCGTCCGGGGTGGTCGCTGCTCTCCACCCGCTCCAGGACGAACCCGTCCACGTCCTGCCCGGCGAACCGGACCTTCACCCGGGAGCCCGGGACGACCTTGGCGTCCAGCTTGGCCGGGACGAGGTAGTCGAACGGACGGTCGAGGTGCGCCAGCGGCACGTCGACGAGCACCCTGGCGACGGGCAGGGTCCCGGCCGCCTCGACGACGCGCGTGCTGCGCTCCTTCTCGGCGACCTTGGTGGTGGCCTCCGCTGCGGCCGCACGGGCCTGCGCGAGGGCAGGGATCAGCTCGAACTGCTCCTCTGCGTCCCCGTCCCTGCCAGCCACGCGGCGATTCAACCAGCCGGCACCGACGACCGGGCCGCCGCGGGCGTGGGTTGTGGACTCAGCGCCGCGGGCGGTCGAGGTCGCTCTGGAGCTCGCCGCCCAGCCGATCGAAGGGGTCGTCCTCCATGACCTCCTCGCGGACGGTCTGCACCGGCTTGTCGGGGTCGGACCGGTCCTCGACCGTGGTCACCTTGCGGGCCCGGGTCGCTCCGCTACGGCCGAAGTGGACCAGCGTGCCCCCGACGATCAGGAAGATCAGCCCGACGACCTGCAGGTCGAGCCACGACGGCTCGCTGCGCACGGCAAAGGTCAGGATCGCCCCGAGGATGATCAGGAAGACTCCGGGTCCCACGGCACGCTCCTTCTCCTGTGACTGCTGGGGCCATCGTGCCCGGTGGGAGTAGGAGGAAACCTGAGCAGCAGGCGTCAGACGCCGGCGGCCTGCCTCAGCGCGTCGACCCGGTCGATGCGCTCCCAGGTGAACTCCGGCAGCTCGCGGCCGAAGTGGCCGTACGCCGCGGTCTTGGCGTAGATCGGCCGCTTCAGGTCGAGGTCGCGGATGATCGCTGCCGGACGGAGGTCGAACACCTCGAGGACGGCCTTCTGGATCGTGTCGACCGGGACCGTCTCGGTGCCGAAGCAGTCGACGAACAGGCCCACCGGGTGCGCCTTGCCGATCGCGTAGGCGACCTGGACCTCGCAGCGCCGCGCCAGCCCCGCAGCAACGACGTTCTTGGCGACCCAGCGCATGGCGTACGCCGCGGAGCGGTCCACCTTCGACGGGTCCTTGCCGGAGAACGCACCGCCACCGTGGCGGGCCATGCCACCGTACGTGTCGATGATGATCTTCCTGCCGGTGAGCCCGGCGTCGCCCATGGGGCCGCCGATCTCGAAGACCCCGGTCGGGTTCACGAGCAGCCGGTAGTCGTCGGACGGCACGTCGAACTCGGCCAGCACCGGGTCCACGACGTGCCGCTTGATGTCGGGGGTCAGCAGGTTCTCGAGGTCGATGTCACGGGCGTGCTGGCTGGAGACCACGACGGTGTCGATGCGGACCGGGCGGTTCTCGTCGTCGTACTCGATGGTGACCTGGGTCTTCCCGTCGGGACGCAGGTAGGGCAGGGTGCCGTTCTTCCGCACCTCGGTGAGCCGCGCCGAGAGGTGGTGGGCGACGGTGATCGGCAGGGGCATCAGCTGCGGGGTGTCGTCGCACGCGTAGCCGAACATCAGCCCCTGGTCGCCGGCGCCTTGGCGGTCGAGCGGGTCGCTGGACCCGTCGTGCCGCTCCTCGTAGGCGTCGTCGACGCCCTGCGCGATGTCGGGTGACTGCGCTCCGATGGCGACCTGGACGCCGCAGGAACGGCCGTCGAAGCCCTTCTCGCTGCTGTCGTAGCCGATGTGGACCACGCGGTCGCGGGCCAGCTGCGCGATCGGCGCGTAGGTGCTGGTCGTGACCTCACCCGCGACGACGATCAGCCCGGTGGTCACCAACGTCTCCACCGCGACCCGGCTCTGCGGGTCGTCGGTGAGCAGCGCGTCCAAGATCGTGTCGCTGATCTGGTCGGCGATCTTGTCGGGGTGCCCCTCGGTCACCGACTCAGAGGTGAAAAGTCGTCCCGCCACGTCCGTTGCTCCCTGTCCGCGCTCGTGCGGGGGTGCTCCCCCGCCCCGTTGATGGTGCTGTGCGGCCACGATAACGGTCACCGTGGCCGGACCCGTCAGGCCGTCTGCCACCTGGATGTCACGGCGTCCCAGATCACGTGCGCGAGGGCGGCCTTCGAGCCGCGGGGCACGCCGGTGGACCTGCCGTCCGAGCCGAGCACGACCGCCTCGTTCTCGGGGCTGCCGAAGACCTTGCCGCCGCTCACGTCGTTGACGACGAGCAGGTCGCACCCCTTGCGGGCCAGCTTGGCGGCGGCGTGGTCGAGCACCGTGCCTTCCTCGTCCCCGGTCTCGGCGGCGAAGCCGACCACCACCATGCCGTCCCGCGGCCGGTGGTGCGACAGCTCGGCGAGGATGTCGGGGTTCTGCACGAGGTCGATCTCGGGGACCGCGCTGTCGTCGGTCTTCTTGATCTTCGCCTCGCTGACCGTGGCGGGTCGGAAGTCGGCGGGTGCGGCGGCCATCACGACCGCGTCGGCGGTGACCGCTGCGGACAGGACGGCGTCGCGGAGCTCGGCGGTGGTCTCCACCCGGACGACCTTCACCCCGGCCGGCTCGGGCAGGGTGACGTTGGCCGCCACGAGCGTCACCTCGGCGCCGCGGGCTACCGCCGTACGGGCCAGGGCGATGCCCTGGAGCCCCGAGGAGCGGTTGCCGAGGAAACGCACGGGGTCGAGGTACTCGCGGGTGCCGCCGGCGGAGACGACGACGTGCCGCCCGGCGAGGTCGTCGACGACGCCGCCGACCACCCCACCGGAACTGGCTCGCGCCAGGACGTCACGGGCGACCTCGAAGATCTCGACCGGGTCGGGCAGCCGGCCCTTGCCGGTGTCGGCTCCGGTGAGCCGCCCCTCGGCCGGCTCGATGACGATGGCGCCGCGGCTGCGGAGCGTGGCGACGTTCGCCTGGGTGGCCGGGTGCTCCCACATCTCGGTGTGCATCGCCGGCGCGAAGACGACCGGGCACCGAGCGGTCAGCAGGGTGTTCGTCAGCAGGTCGTCGGCGATGCCGTGCGCCGCCTTGGCCAGCAGGTCGGCAGTGGCCGGCGCGACCACGACGAGATCGGCCGCCTGGCCGATTCGGACGTGCGGCACCTCGTGCACGTCGTGCCAGACCTCTGCGGAGACCTGCTTCCCGGACAGCGCGGACCACGTCGGCGCCCCCACGAAGGCCAGCGCAGCAGCCGTGGGGACCACGGTGACGTCGTGCCCGCTCTCGGTGAGGCGGCGCAGCAGCTCGCAGCTCTTGTACGCCGCGATGCCGCCGCTCACCCCCAGGACGACCCGGGGAGCCTGGCTTGCTGACTGCTGGCCCACCGGCTGCTGGGTCACCGGCCGTGCCTCAGACCTGCGGGTCCTCGGTCGGGACCGGGGCGTCCGCCGCGGCCGGGGCTGCGTCGCGGATCTCGGGCTCGGCCTCGGGGTCGTACTCCTCGGCGGTCAGCAGGTCGTCGTTGATCTCGCGCAGCGCGATCGACAGCGGCTTCTCCTGCACGTGGGTGTCCACGAGCGGTCCGACGTACTCGAGCAGCCCCTCGCCGAGCTGCGAGTAGTAGGCGTTGATCTGGCGCGCGCGCTGGGCGGCGTAGAGGACCAGGCGGTACTTCGAGTCGGTCTTGGTCAGGAGCTCGTCGATGGGCGGGTTGGTGATGCCCTCGGCGACAGGGGTTCCAGACACGTGGTTGAGCCTCACAGCTTCGATCGGGGATGGTCCGTCGGTGTGCCGACGTCCACCATCAAGGCTACCAACTCCTCGCCCGCACGCTGAATTTCCGTGTTCACGACGGTCACGTCGAACTCCGGCTCGGCGGCCAGCTCGACCAGCGCCGTCTCCAGCCGGGCCGCCCGCTCCTCCGCGGACTCGGTGCCCCGGCCGACGAGCCGGCTGACCAGCTCCTCCCAGGACGGGGGCTTGAGGAACACGAAGAGGGCCTCCGGCATGGTCTCCCGGACCTGCCGCGCTCCCTGCAGGTCGATCTCCAGCAGCGCGGGGCGGCCGGCGGCCAGCGCCTCCTCCACCTGCCTGCGCGGCGTGCCGTACCTCGCCCGGCGGTGCACGACCGCCCACTCCAGGAGCTCGCCGTTCTCCACCATCCGGTCGAACTCGTCGTCGCTGACGAACAGGTAGTGCCGGCCGTCGACCTCACCGGGACGCGGCGCGCGCGTCGTGGCCGACACGGAGATCCAGATCTCCGGGTGGTTCTCCCTGATGTAGGCGGCGACGCTGCCCTTGCCGACCGCCGTGGGCCCCGCGAGGACGGTGAGCCGGGCGGGACCGGTCACGCCTGGGACGAGCCGGCGGCACCCGAGGAGCCGTTGAACTCCCGGTGCAGTGCGGCGATCTGGTTGATGCCGAGGCCGCGGACCCGGCGGCTCTCGGAGATCCCCAGCCGCTCCATCAGCTGGTGGGCCCGGACCTTGCCGATGCCCGGCATCGACTGGAGGAGGTCGAGGACGCGCATCTTGCCGATGACGTCGTTGGACTGCCCCTGCTCGATGACGTCGATGATCGAGGCGCCGGAGTGCTTCAGCCGGTTCTTGACCTCGGCCCGTGCACGCCGGGAGGCCGCCGCCTTGTCGAGGTTCGCCTGTCGCTGTTCGGGGGTGAGCCGAGGCAGAGCCACGTTCGGACCTCATCACGTCGTCGGGCAGGGAACGACTGAAATCTAGTCACGAGTTCCGTCGGCCCGCAACGAGGGTCCTTCCTGGACCGTTCCACCCGGCTCCGCGACGGCTCAGCCGGTGAAGCTGACGTCGCAGACCTCGCGGCCGTGCTGCTCGATCCCTGCAGTCGCCTCGCGGACCCGCGGCGAGAGGAGCTTGGAGGCCACCGCGGCGAGGCGCTCCGACTCGGCCTCCGAGACCCCCTCGGGGAGCTCGTCGGGGCGGTACTCGGCCGGGTCGATGCCGGCCTCCTCCACGGCGTCCACCACGGCTTCGTACGCGACGACGAGCGTCTCCCACTCGTCCTGGAGCTCCTCGGGGGCGACGGCCCGCAGCTCCTCGAACGACTCGAGGGTCGGGGTGAGCACGTCTCCGCCGTCCGCACTGCTCTCGGCCAGCTCGTTCAGGGTGGCCTTCTCCTCCGCCAGCGCCTCGCAGTACTCCTCGCGCTCGTCGGCACAGCCGGTGAGCAGCGCCAGCAGCGTGAGCACGGCACCAGCCGCCGCCGTACGACGGGTCACGGGACCAGCTCCAGGAAGGTCTCGTTGGCCCTCCGGGCGGCGTCCCGGAGCTCGGCGGCATCAGGCCCGACGGCCAGGATCTCGCGGCTGCTGGACGGGAGCACGTTGCGCACGGCGGAGCCGAAGATCCGGCGTACGTCGTCGGGCGCACCGCCCTGGGCGCCGATGCCCGGGACCAGGAGAGGACCGTTGATCGCCAGGTCCTCCTCGGTGCGGCCGATCGTGGCACCGACCACGGCACCGAAGGAACCCAGCGGGTCGGCCCCGGAGTTGCGGCTGCGCAGGGCGTCGAGCACGGTTCCCGCGACCGTCGCCCCGTCGACGGTCCTCGCGTGCTGCACCTGTGGCCCTTCGGGGTTCGAGGTGAGCGCCAGGGCGAAGACGCCGGCCCCGTGCCTCTCCGCGGTGTCGAGCATCGGGTCGAGGGAGCCGACGCCGAGGAACGGGCTCGCGGTGATGGCGTCGACAGCCAGCGGCGAGGACTGGTCCAGGTAGGCGTCGGCGTAGGCCTGCGCGGTCGACCCGATGTCGCCCCGCTTCACGTCGAGGATCACGAGGGCACCCAGCTGGCGAGCGGCGGACACCGCCTTCTCGAGCACCGCGATCCCGCGCGACCCGTGCCGCTCGAAGAAGGCCGACTGCGGCTTGACGGCGGCGACGGTGCCGGCCAGCGCCTCCACCGCGGTCATCGTGAACCGCTCGAGCCCGGCGGCGTCGTCGTCGTACCCCCAGGCGCGGAGCAGCGAGGCGTGCGGGTCGATCCCTGCGCAGAGAGGCCCCCGCTCGTCCATCGCGACCCTCAGCCGCTCACCGAACGTGCTCATCGGACCTCCGCGTTGGTTCTGTCGAGCTCGCGCTGGACCCGGGCGGGCCAGGCCGGACCGCCGTAGACGAAGCCGGTGTAGCCCTGGAGCAGCGTGGCACCTGCCGCGAGCCGGGCGCGTGCGTCCTCCGCCGAGCTGATGCCTCCCACGCCGATGAGCGTGAGGTCGGGACCGACGCGCTCGCGGAGGAGCCGCATGACGGCGTCGGCGCGGACGGCCAGAGGCGCACCGCTCAGGCCACCGGCGCCGACTGCCTCGACCGCGTCGTCAGCGGTGGTCAGCTCGGTCCGGCTGATCGTGGTGTTGGTCGCGACGATGCCATCGAGCCCCAGCTCGAGCGCGAGGTCGGCGACCGCCAGGACGTCGTCGTCGGAGAGGTCGGGGGCGATCTTCACGAGCAGCGGCACGCGCGTTTCGGTGACCCCGTCGGCCGCCTGCCGCACCGCGACCAGGAGCGGGCGCAGCTTCGTCACCGCCTGCAGGTCCCGGAGCCCGGGGGTGTTCGGGGAGGAGACGTTGACGACGAGGTAGTCGGCGTACGGCGCGAGCAGCCGGGTCGACTTCTCGTAGTCACCGATCGCGTCCTCCTCCGCGACGACCTTCGTCTTGCCGATGTTGATCCCCAGCACGGGAAGGGCGCCGCGGCTCCGGTGACCGAGCGCCCGCCGCCGTCGCTCCAAGCGGGCGGCGACGGCCTCGGCGCCGTCGTTGTTGAACCCCATCCG
>CADCUK010000089.1 GCA_902805865.1 uncultured Nocardioidaceae bacterium
CCCCCCGCCGCGATGATCCTCGAGGCCGCCAACGCCACCGAGCTCGTCGGCGCCTGACCGACCGGTCAGCCGCCCCCGACACCAGACAAGACGAGACGAGACGAGACCGACATGCCTGTCGTGACCACAAAGGACCGCACCGAGATCTTCTTCAAGGACTGGGGAACGGGCCAGCCGGTCCTGTTCAGCCACGGGTGGCCGCTCAATGCCGATGCCTGGGACAGCCAGCTCCGGCTGGTCGCCGACGCCGGTTACCGGGCGATCGCCCACGACCGCCGCGGCCACGGGCGGTCGACGCAGACCTGGGACGGCAACCACATGGATCAGTACGCCGACGACCTGGCCGAGGTCATCGAGCAGCTGGACCTGCGCGACATCGTCATGGTGGGGCACTCGACCGGAGGTGGCGAGGTCACCCGGTACCTGGGCCGGCACGGCACCGACCGGGTGGCCAAGGCCGTGCTGCTGGGAGCGATCCCGCCGGTGATGCTCAAGAGCGACAGCAACCCCGAGGGCACACCGATCGAGGCGTTCGACGGTCTACGGTCCGACTTGGACCGCGACCGCTCCCAGTTCTACATCGACCTCGCGGTGCCGTTCTACGGCGCGAACCGCGACGGCGCCGAGGTCTCCGAGGGGCTGCAGAGGTCGTTCTGGAGGTGGTCGATGCAGGTCGGCAAGAAGGCGGCGTACGACTGCATCAAGGAGTTCTCGGAGACCGACTTCCACGAGGACCTGGCGAAGATCGACATCCCGGTCCTGGTCGCGCACGGTGACGACGACCAGATCGTGCCGATCGTGGCAGCGGCACCGAAGACCGCGGAGCTGCTCAGCAACGCGACCCTGAAGGTCTACCCGGGTGCCTCGCACGGGTTGCACGGCGCCTTCGAGCAGGAGTTCAACCAGGACCTGTTGGACTTCATCAAGAGCTGACGCTGTTGGCAACCGGGGTCGACGGGCAGACACGGGCGCACGGACGGGACCTGCTCACGCAGCTCTCGACGCCGCTCCGTTCCTTCCTGAGCACCGAGTCGGGCAGCGCAGGGGTCCTGCTGCTCGCGACGGTGCTCGCCCTGGCGTGGGCGAACTCGCCGTGGTCGGAGACCTACCACGACCTGATGTCGACCGAGCTGGCGTTCAGCCTGGCCGATGCGACGCTGAGCAAGGACCTCCAGCACTGGGTCAACGACGGGCTGATGGTCCTGTTCTTCTTCGTCATCGGCCTCGAGGTGCGGCGCGAGGTGTCGGTGGGCGAGCTCACCCGGCCCAGCTCGGCGGTCCTGCCGCTGCTGGCGGGCCTGGGCGGGATGCTGGTCCCGGTCGCGCTGTACCTGCTGCTGAACCCGTCCGGCGACGCCGCCCGCGGATGGGGCGTCGTCATCGGGACCGACACCGCCTTCCTCCTCGGTGCGCTGGCGCTGGTCGGTCCCTCCATCGCGACCCAGCTGCGGATCTTCCTGCTCACGCTCACCGTCGTCGACGACATCGTCGCGGTGGCGGTCATCGGTGTCGTCTACACCGACAGCGTCCAGCCCGGGCTCTTCCTCGCTGCGGTCGCCTGCCTGGTCGTGCTGTCGCTGCTCAGTCGCCGCGAGACCTGGCACTCCGCGCCGTACATCGCCGTGCTCGCGGTGGCCTGGTGGTGCACGCTGCTGTCCGGGGTGCACCCCTCGCTCACCGGGATGCTCGCCGGGCTCCTCATCGCTGCCCGGCTGCCGAGGCCCGAGGTGGTCGAGCAGGCCGCCTCCAGCTTCACCGCGTTCCGGCAATCGCCACGGCCGGACATGGGACGCACCGCCCGTCTCGGCGTCCAGCGCGCGATCTCGCCCAACGAACGGCTGCAGACCGGGCTGCACCCGTGGTCCAGCTACCTCGTCGTGCCGTTGTTCGCGTTCGTCAACGCCGGCATCGACCTGCGCGACGGCGCCCTGGCAGACGCGCTCGGCTCGCGGCTCACCTGGGGTGTGTTCCTGGGACTGGTGCTCGGCAAGCTCGTGGGCATCGCGGCGGGAGTCCAGATCGGCTTGCGGACCGGGGCCGGTCGCCTCCCCACCGGCGTACGCCCGGGGCACGTGCTCGGTGGAGCAGCGCTGTCCGGCATCGGCTTCACAGTGTCCCTGCTCATCGCCGGCCTCGCGTTCACCGACGAAGCCGACCGCGCGCACGCCACCGTCGGCGTCCTGCTCGCCGCCGTCGGGGCGACCGTGCTCGGCTGGCTGCTGTTCGTGACGACGCGCCGCCGCAGCGGGGTGGCCACGGCCGACCTGCCGATGGTGCTCGACCGCCCGGTGGACCCCAGCAGCGATCACATCCGAGGCGATCCCGCGGCTCCGCTGACGCTGGTCGAGTACGGCGACTTCCAGTGCCCGTTCTGCGCCCGCGCCACCGGAGTGACCCGCGAGCTGGCCGACCTGTTCGGCAGCCGGCTGCGCTACGTGTTCCGCCACCTGCCCCTGGACGGCATCCACCCGCAGGCCCTGCTGGCCGCCCATGCCGCCGAAGCAGCCTCGAGGCAGGACGCGTTCTGGGGCATGCACGACCTGCTGTTCGCCAACCAGGGGGCCTTCACGCTCGAACAGGTCACCGGCTTCGCCGACGAGCTCGGCCTCGACGTGGAGCAGTTCCTCGACGACCTCCAGGACCCGCAGCTCGTCGACCGGATCGCCGACGACGTCGCCTCGGCAGAGGCGAGCGGCGCCCGGGGAACCCCGACCTTCTTCGTCGCCGATCGGCGCCATGTCGGGCCGCACGACACCGGCACGCTCGCCCGGGCGCTCGAGGCCGTCGGCGCTCGGACGTGACCGCGGGCCTCAGCTCCCGTGGCCGGCCGGGACAGGCAGCAGCCCCGCGAGCTCGCGCCACTGCTGCAAGGGCATGGATGTCCCGGTCGAGGAGCTGTCGAGCACCTGCAGCGCGACGTGGTCGGCACCGGCGAGGAGGTGCTCCTCGATGCGCCGGGCAACCGTCTCCAGATCGCCCCAGGCCGTCACGGCGTCGATCAGCCGGTCGCTGCCACCGGAAGCGAAGTCCTCGTCGGCGAAGCCGAGGCGCCGCAGGTTCCCCTGGTAGGACGGGAACCCGATGAACATCCCCAGCCCTCTGCGTGCCGCGTTTCGAGCCCGCTGCGGGTCGCGGTCCAGGACGACCGCCTGGTGGGGGGCGATCACCGGACCGGGACCGACCCGCTCGCGATGTCCGACGGTGTACTCCGGAGTGACCATGAACGGGTGCCACCCCGCGGCCCGCGTCGCGGCCAGGTCGGCCATCTTCGGGCCGAGGGCGCCGAGCAGCCGCCGCGAAGCGGGCACCGGGGTGGGCGCCGCGTCCAGCTGCTCGAGGTAGTGCCGCATCGCATCCGTCGGAACCCCGAAGGTCTGACCCGCCGCGGCAGCGGAGCGCGGGTTGCTGACTCCGAGCCCGATGACCGCCCGCGGGCCGTGCACGCGGTCGAGCCCAGCCAGTCTCTCCCCGAGCCCGTACGGGGCCTGGCTCCAGATCGAGAGGATCGCCGAAGCCACCGTCGCGTGGGGCGCGGCCCCGAGCAGCACGTCGAGATCGTCGAGCACCGCGTTGCTGTCCAGCCCGGGGACCCACAGCGCCGGGAAGCCCAGCTCGCCCAGCTCGATCGCGGCCTCCTGCACCTCGGGGCGGGACGCGCCGCGCAGCTCCATGCTCCAGATGCCGATCGGGCCCAACGCGTCCCGCAGGGTGCTCATGCGAGCGCCTAGGCGGCGAGTCGTCGGGACACGTCGGCGACCAGGCGCCCCTGGTACCTCGCCGCCTCCAGCACCGACTCCGACGGCGGGCCGTCGTTGCTGGTCGACGAGGCGCCGTAGGGGTTGCCGCCCGCAGCGAGCAGCAGCGGGTCGCTGTAGCCAGGCCCCAGGATGAGGCAGCCCCAGTGGTAGAAGACGTTGTTCAGCGCGAGGATCGTCGACTCCTGCCCGCCGTGGGCGTTCATCGAGGAGGTGAACGAGGTGACCGGCTTGCCGACGAAGGCACCCGCCTGCCACAGCGCGCCCGTCTGGTCGAGGAACTGCTTGAGCTGCGCGGCGGGGAGGCCGAACCGGGTGGGCGTGCCGAAGGCGTAGCAGTCCGCCCACTCCAGGTCCTCGAGGGCGGCCTCGGCGACCTGGAGCTTCGTCGCGTCGACATAGGTGCGCCAGGCGGGGTTCGAGTCGATCGCGTCCTCCCCCGCCAGCTCGGGTGCTCGCCTCAGCCGCACCTCGGCGCCGGCCTTCTCCGCCCCCTCGGCAAGAGCCTCGGCCAGCGCGTGGACCGATCCGGTGGCGGAGTAGTAGACGACGGCCATCTTCACGGACATGGGCACCTCGCGGGATCGGGACTGGTCAGCTCTGGTCAGCTCTGGTCGGCGCTGGTCGTCGCGCCACCGTGATCATGGGCTGCGAGACCGTGCGGCTTCATCGGCCAAGTGACCGGCCGCCCTGCCGGCGTACCCGGAGAAGGGAGGACGTCACGGCGTGCAGTCGGATGACCGATGCCGCCGTACGGCGCGCAGCGGCACGCTCGGCGCATGGACACGACCACGGTGGCACCCGAGGCGCCGCGTCTTCCGCGTCTCGGCCCCGTGCGCACCGTGCCGTGCCGCACCCTCGACGTCGCCTACGTCGAGGACGGCCCAAGCGACGGTGAGGTCGTCCTCCTCCTGCACGGGTTCCCCTACGACATCCACTCCTACGTCGAGGTCCTCCCGCGACTCGCCGCCGAGGGCTGTCGCGTGGTCGTGCCCTACCTGCGCGGTCACGGGGGAACCCGGTTCGCCCACGCAGCAGCGCCGCGCTCCGGCGAGCAGGCGGCGCTGGGTGCGGACCTCGTCGAGCTGATGGACGCGCTCCACGTCGAACGCGCCGTGTTCGCCGGCTACGACTGGGGCGCCCGCGCCGGGTGCGTCGCTGCCGCGCTCTGGCCGGCACGGTGCACCGGGCTCGTGTCGGTCAACAGCTACCTGGTCCAGGACCTGGCCGCCGCGAAGACCCCGGGGCCGCCCGAGCTCGAGGCCGGGTTCTGGTACTTCTGGTACTTCTCCACCGAGCGGGGCGAAGCGGGGCTCCGCGCCCACGCCCGAGCCATCGCCGAGGTGATCTGGCGCCGGAACTCCCCCGCGTGGTCGTTCGACGACGTCGTGCTCGACCGCGCCGCGGAGGCCTTCGAGAACCCCGACTACGTCGAGACCGTCATCCACTCCTACCGGCACCGGCTCGGGCTGGCTCCCGGGCATCCCGACTACGCCGAGCTGCAGCAACGGCTCGACGCGCTGCCGCCCATCAGCGCGCCGACGGTGACGCTCGACGGGCTCGCGGACGGGAACTTCCCTGCGGCCGACGGCAGCGCCTCCGCGAGCCGCTTCACGGGACCGCGGGTGCACCACCGGGTCCCGGGCGCCTGGCACAACCTGCCGCAGGAAGCGCCGGATGCCTTCGCCGACGCCGTGCTCGAGGTGCTCTCGCTCGCCGCACCTCAGCGCCGTGCACCAGCTCCGGACCACTCCCGAGCCACGTGACAGGAGCCGACCATGGAAACCACGGGATTCACCGGCCGCCGCACGACACGCTCCGACCGGCTGCCGCCAGGCCAGTACGACACCGGAAGCGGCTGGCCCGTCCTCGCTGCTGAGGTCACCCCGAAACCCGACCTGGCGACCTGGTCGATGACGGTCGACGGACAGGTCGAGAACCCGGTGACCTGGACGTGGGACGAGATCCACGAGCTGCCGGGCTCCACGTACCGGGGAGACATCCACTGCGTCACCACGTGGTCGAAGTTCGACACGGTCTTCACCGGTGTCAGCGTCGACACCCTGCTCGAGGCCGCCGGCCCCCTCCCCGGGGCCGCGTTCCTGCTGGCGCACTCGAGCACCGGCTACAGCACGAACATGCCGCTCTCCGACGTCGTCGGAGGCAAGGCCTGGGTCGTGTGGGAGTTCGACGGACGTCCTCTGGCGCCGAACCACGGAGGCCCCGCCCGGCTCCTGGTGCCGCACCTCTACTTCTGGAAGTCCGCGAAGTGGGTCGACCGCCTGGAGCTGCTCCAGCAGGACCAGCCCGGGTTCTGGGAGGTCCGCGGCTACCACGACCGCGGAGACCCGTGGCAGGAGCAGCGCTACCGGTGATCGTCAGCGCCACGGAGAGGAGAACGCGATGCAGCTCGGAGGACGATCGGAAACGGAGGCGGTGAGCGCATGAGCGACGACGACCGCGAGCGGGCGCTTCTGCAGCAGGTGGCCGAGCTCGTCGAGCGCGAGCACACCCTGCGGCAGCAGCTGGGTGATCCGACCGACCAGAACCGGATCGGCGACCGCGCCGCCCTTCGCTCGCTGGAGGAGGAGCTCGACCAGTGCTGGGACCTGCTCCGCCAGCGGCGGGCGCTGCGCGCCGTCCACCTCGACCCGACGAGCGCGCACGTGCGGCCGGTGGAGCAGGTCGAGAACTACCTCCCCCGACCCGGCGAACCCACGTGAGCGGGAAGGGCTGCTGATGTCGTTCATCACCGAAGGGTTCGCCGGACGCGCGTCGAACGACGCAGTCGACCTGCCCCCAGGTCAGCACATCACGCAGGGGTTCCCGGTGCTGAGCGCGGGTCCGACGCCGGTCGTGCCCCGGCGCGCGTGGGAGCTCACCGTGACGACGACGTTCGGCCAGGAGCACCACTGGGACTTCGCCGGCCTCACCGGGCTGTCGACCGAGGAGGTCGTCGTCGACCTCCACTGCGTCACCCGGTGGTCCAAGCTCGGCACCCGCTGGCGCGGCGTGCCGGTGGATGCGCTCCTGGAGGACGTCGAGGACGCCGATGCCCTGTACACGATGGCGCACTCCTACGGCGGGTACACCACCAACGTCCCGCTGGAGGACCTCCTCGAC
>CADCUK010000090.1 GCA_902805865.1 uncultured Nocardioidaceae bacterium
GGATTGCCCGCCTCGAGGAAGCCGTCGATGTCGCCGTCGAAGACCGACGAGGGGTTGCCGACCTCGTACTCGGTCCGCAGGTCCTTGACCATCTGATAGGGGTGCAGCACGTAGCTGCGCATCTGGTCGCCCCACGATCCCTGCACGTCACCGCGCAGCTCGTCGAGGTGCGCCTTCTCCTCCTCGCGCTTCTTCGCGAGCAGCTTCGCCTTGAGGATGACCATCGCCGAGGCCTTGTTCTGCAGCTGGGACTTCTCGTTCTGGCAGGAGACGACGATCCCGGACGGGATGTGGGTGAGGCGTACGGCGGAGTCGGTCGTGTTGACCGACTGCCCACCGGGTCCGCTGGACCGGTAGACGTCGACCCGCACCTCGTCGTCGGGGACGTCGATGTTGTCGGTCTGCTCGATCACCGGGACGACCTCGACCGCCGCGAACGACGTCTGCCGGCGGCCCTGGTTGTCGAAGGGGCTGATCCGCACCAGCCGGTGGGTGCCGGCCTCGACCGAGAGGGTGCCGTAGGCGTACGGCGCGTGCACCGCGAACGTCGCCGACTTGATGCCGGCCTCCTCGGCGAAGGAGGTGTCGAAGACCTCGACGCCGTACTTGTTGCGCTCGGCCCACCGCGTGTACATCCGCATGAGCATCTCGGCGAAGTCCGCGGCGTCCACTCCCCCGGCACCGGAGCGGATCGTGATGAGCGCCTCGCGGGCGTCGTACTCCCCGCTGAGCAGCGTGCGGACCTCGAGCAGCTCGACGGCCTTGGAGATGCGCGCGAGCTCTTTCTCGGAGTCGGCGAGCGAGTCGGCGTCGCCCTCCTCTTGGGCCATCTCGATGAGCATCTCGACGTCGTCGAGCCGCTGCTGGAGGTTCGTGAACCGGTCCAGCTCACCTTGGAGGACCGAGAGGCGGCCGGTCACCCGCTGTGCGTTGGCCTGGTCGTCCCAGAGGTCGGGGACGGCCACCTGCTCGCCGAGCTCGGCGATCTCGGCACGCATCGAGTCCAGGTCGAGGACCTGCTCGATGGTGTGCATGGTCGCCTGAAGGGTCTTGATGCGCGTCTCGAGGTCTGGTCCTGCCACAAGATGCAACGTTACCGCCCAGGTCCACGCTCGCCGACCACACCCGAGCCGGGATCACAGGGCGCGACCGCGCCGGGAAAAGCACTGGACCCGCCTGCTCGTTGGAGCAGACGGGCCCAGCTGGGTGGAACGGTCGATCAGTACGTCGACGAACCGCCCGTGGTCCCACGGGGGGGCTGCTGCTGCTGGAACTGCTGCGTCGACTGCTGCTGGTCGTACACGGGCTGCTGCTCGACGTAGGCCGGCTGCTGCTCGACGTAGGTGGTGCTGGTCTGGGACTGGTCGTGCGCCTGCTGAGCCTGGCTGCGGGCCTGCTGCATGTCGGCACGGACCTGGTCCTTCTGCTGCTGACCCTTGGTGTAGGCGTCCTCGAGCAGGCGGGCGGCGACGTCGCGGCCACCGAGACCGAAGGCGAGTGCAAGACCCAGCGCCAGCGCGAACATCACGGCGGCAAAGGCGATCCGGACGATCTCGGGAGCGATCTGCAGCTGCTCCAGGATCATGAACATTGCGATGACCATGACCAGCGCCGGGACGACGGTGGCAACGATCTTGCCGGTCGGGGTGTCGCCCATGAGCTTGGTGACCGCAGCAGCCACTGCGCCCGCGACGAGGACAGCAACGATGAAGATGAGGACCGCAGCAAGCACGTTCGGGAGGTAGGTCAGCACGCTGTTCATGAAGGCGGTCAGCGCGGCGATCTTCAGCGCGCCGACGGCGGCGAACAGGAAGAAGACGAAGATCAGCCAGAAGACCACTTTGCCGACAGCCGGGGAGACCCGGCCGCCAGGGACGTACCTGCTGGAGCTGCTTTCCTGGATCTTCTGGTCCACGCCCGTCTTCCCCAGCAGCTTCGTCACGATGGTCGAGACGACCTTCGCGACGATGAAGCCGATGAGGAGCAGGAGGAGAAACCCGATGAGGTTGGGCAGGAAGGCGACGATCTCGGCGATGCCGTCCTTCAACGTTTGACCGATGCGCATGACTCGTCCTTTCGAGGGGCCGTCGGCCCGTGTGCTGGCCTTTTACCCGCTTCTCGGAATAAACAACACATCGCGAATGAAGTTTGCACAGACCTTGAACAAACTCAGCCGATGACCGGCAGCGTCCGCTCCTCGGCCAGCTCGTCGAGCTTCTCCTGCATCACACCGGTGACGAAGTCGTAGCCGACCTCCGGATCCGGGTCGGCACCGAGCTCCTTCTCGAGGTCGATGAGCGGCAGCACCTCGACGGTGATCTTGGCTGGGATCGGCATCCGGAGCGGCGCGTCGAGGAACGTGACCCCGAACGGCGGACCGATCTGCACCGGCGCCACCTTGAGGCGCAGCCGCTTGTCGAGCCGCAGTGCCTGCGCGACCCGATGTCCCTGGCCGAGGAACAACGCAGTCTCCTGGCCGCCGATCGCGACGACAGGGACGATCGGGACGCCGAGCTCGAGGGCGAGCCGGATGAACCCCTTGCGCCCGGCGAAGTCGATCTCCGAGGAGCGCCAGGACGCGCGGTAGCTCTCGTGGTCACCGCCGGGGTAGACGAGCAGCGCGGCGTCCTTGGCCAGCGCCTCGCGCATGTTGTCCGGCGAGGCCGGCACGGTGCCGTAGGGCTGCAGGGTCGCCCGGATGCCCGGGATCTTGAAGACGAGGTCGTGCGCCAGCTGGTGGAACTCCCGCTCGGCGCCGAAGTGGTGGTAGAAAGCCTGCCCGAACACGAAGGTGTCGGCGATCAGCGTGCCGCCGGAGTGGTTCCCGACGAGCAGGACCGGGCCCTCGGCGGGGATGTTCTCCAGCCCCCGGACCTCGCCGCGGAAGTACACGTCGGACAGCGCTCGCAGGGCGGGCAGCGTCTGCCGGATGTACTCCGGGTCGCGGAGGTCGAGCGGGCTCGGCGCCTCGTGCCCGTTGAGGATCCGGCGGGGGTCGACGGCACCGATGATGTCCGCGGTCCCGGCGCGCATCATCTCCGCGACGCCGTACGCCGCTCCCGGAATCGCTCCGACGAAACCACTGACCGATCCCCGTGTGCTCATCCGGCAACCCTAGTCAGCGGCACGCCGCGTCGGCCGTCGGCTACGGTCGGGTCGTCCTTGCCTGCGTGCCGAGCGGAGAGAACCCATGCCCGAGAGCCGGTCCCGAGGTGTGCGTGCCCTGCCGGGTGCGGTCCGGAGCGGGCGGGAGCGCGTCACCGGTGTCTTCCAGCGGCGCTTCCCGACGGTGGCCGTGACCGGGATGACCGGAGTGGGCAAGACCGAGCTCGTCGACCACCTCTGCGGTCGCCCGTCGAAGGACGGCACCCCCGAGGCGGGCTCGGCCGTGCTGGAGCGGCGGGTGCGACGGGGCAGTCGGCTGCAGGGATTCCGGTTCCGCGTGGTGCCGGGGGCGAACGCCGCGACCCGGCTCGGAGCGCTGGACGAGGTCTTCTACGACGACCCGGTCGACGGTGTGTTGCACGTGGTCGCCGACGGGCTGGCCACCGGACGGCGCACCGCGGGCACCACCGGGTGGGCGGACGTGGACCGCGACGAGCAGCGCGAGCGCGAGCTCGAGGACTGGACCCTCACCGCGCACCGGATCGCCTCGATGGCCGTCCGCCGTGGTCGCCCGATCTGGCTGATCATCGTGGTGACCAAGGTCGACCTCTTCCCCGACGCGATCGAGGAGGTCGTGCGGTCCTACTCCCCCGGCAGCGGTACGCCGTTCGGCGACAAGCTCGACGAGCTCCGCGCACTGGCGGGTGCCGCCAACCTGTCGATCGACGTGCTGCCGGCGTGCAGCCACATCGAGAAGGGCGGCGCGATCTCACCGAAGCAGCGCGACCGCTACCTCGCCGCCCTCGAGGCGCGGATGGCCCAGCTCGCCGGCCACGTCTGACTCCTCCTCGCAGCCCTTTCGCGCCTGCACCAGCCCCCTCGCGCCTGGACTCAGCCATCACTGTCCGGATCGGTGCCACCACACGACACCGATCCGGACAGCGTCGCGCGGCGCCGTCACTCGCCGATGTCGACGACGGCCACCGCGGTGCCCGTGACGTCCGTCCGCTCCGCCCAGCCCGGTGGCGCGAACGGCAGCTTCAGCGGAGTCGTCACGCGCACCTGCACCGACTCATCCCCCGCCGTCACGACGTAGCGCAGCCCGGTGTAGCGGCCGTGGGCACCGATCCGGCGGAGATAGTCGGCCACCTCCTGTCGGGCTGCGACCGGGTCGAGCTTCGCCTGCTCTCCCAGCCCCTCGGTGTAGACCTGCTCCTCGCGGACTGCATCGGCCGCCGCCAGCGCCGCTCCGTCGGCCAGCGCGTCGAGCTCCTGCCGCCGCAGGTAGGCCGCGCTCGCATCGACCACGACGACCACGAGCAGCACCGCCACGAGGAAGAAGCCGACGATGAGGAGGCTGGTCTGCCCCGCCTCCTGACGGCCTCTCACCGGTCCTCCCGGTAGGTGCCGTAGGCGACGGTGTGGCTGCTCTCCACCCGGAACGACGGTGCGTCCCCGCCCAGCGCGCTCGGCGCCATCGGGAGCCGGACCTGGTGACTGAGCTCGACCCGGACGACGGCACCGGGGGCCAGGCAGTTGCCGGGCGTCGGGGTGCACGTGACGTGGAGCTCGACGTCACCGAGGTCGATGTCGTGGTCCCGGAGGGCGACCGCCGCCGCAGAGCGCGCCCGCTCCGGCGCGGACGCCTCGTCCGGTGCCAAGGAGTACGCACGGGCAGCGGCTCGAGCAGCACCGCTCACGGCGTACGACGCCCGCTGCACGTCGAAGACGGCCACGAGGACGTAGACCAGCGGCGCGAGCAGCAGGAGCACGAGCCACACCGCCTCGACGAGGGCAGTGCCTCGCTCGTCGACGCGCCGGAGCCTCACGGCGCCACCTCGCTCACGGCGTGACCCGTGACGTCGAACCGCACGGCCGGCCCCCACAGTCCGAGGGGCGGCACCTCCGCTGCGACGGTGACCTGTACGCCGGGGACGCCGTCGACCAGCACCTCGCGCGCGGACACCCGCTCGGCGAAGCGATCGGCCAGCGCACCCCGGATCTGGCTGCGGGTCCGTGCAGCGCCGGCAGCCGGCGAGCCGTTGACGGTCGCGGCGTAGCGAGCGCCCTCGGATGCCGCTGAAGTCAGCGTGTTGCGCACGTGCAGCACCAGTCCCACCTGGAGCACACCGAGGAAGAGCGGCACGAGCACCACCAAGACCAGCACGAAGTCGACGACAGCCGCGCCTCGCTCCGGACGCCGTCGCACCTGTGGACGCCTCAGGCCACCGAGCGCAGGGCGTCACGCAACATGCGTTCGAGCTCCGGCCCGGCGAGGGCCCAGATCGCGGCGACGAGCCCGGCGGTCATCACCGTCACCATCACCCACCCCGGAACGTCGCCGCGCTCACTCGCCCGGTCGTACCTGCCGCGGATCGCGCCGAGCAGCAGCAGCGTGGCCACCAGCATGCGCATGTGGACGTTCATGTCGACTCCTTCAGGTGGGACCTCATGGCGTGACCATCCGCAGCCCGATGACGCCGGGCCAGAACGCGAAGATAATTGTTGTCGGAAGCACCAGAAAGACGACTGGCACCATCATGGCGACCTCCCGACGAGCACCGCTCTCGATGAGCGATCGTCGCCGCGCCCCACGGACGTCGCCCGCCTGGGCATGGAGCACCTCCGCCAGAGGCGTGCCCCGCTCCACCGCCACGGCGATGCCGTCGGCGAACCGGGCGACGACGGGAAGTCCGGTCCGGGCGGAGTAGTCGTCGAACGCACCTGCGACCGGTTGCCCGGTGCGGATGTCGGCCAGGACGCGGCCGAGCTCCTGCGAGAGCGCGCCGTTGCTCCGCTTGACCACCCGTTCGAGGGCGGCGACCGGGCCCTCGCCCGCTGCGACGGCCAGCGCCAGCAGCTCCGCGATGACCGGGAGCTCCCCAAGAACCCGTTCCTCGTGGGTGCGCACCTGGGCGCTGAGCCGGTTGTCGCGCCAGATGACCCCCATCAGTCCCGACAGACAGGTGAGGACCGCGAGCGGCATCGCACGTTCGGGGCTCTGCCAGGCGACGGTGATCGCCAGGACAGCGCTCGCTCCGAACGCCACCACGCCCGACGTGACCTGCTGGGCACGGAACTCCTGGAGGGTCAGGTCGAGTCCGGCCCGCTGGAGCCGGCGGTGCACCGAGGTCGAGCCGCCGATGGCCCGGTCGAGTGCCGTCGCAGCCCGTTGCAGCATGGGCCGGAGCACCGCACCAGCCCGTCCGGGTTGCGCGCTGCGCCGCAGCTGAGGCATGTCGCTCAGGTAGCTGAGGACCCGCGCCTCGAAGTTGCCCCGCGAGAGCGCCGTCACCCGGGCCGTGACCAGCCACAGGCCGAGTCCGGCGGCGGCTCCCAGCACGGCACCCAGCACGACCCCGCTCATGCGAGCAGCCGCCTGTCGACTGGGAGCCGGCCGATGCGGACCATCAGGCGGTAGGCGACCAGGCACAGCAGCGCTCCGGTGACCAGCACCACCGCACCGGCAGCGGAGGCGTATCGCGAGATGACCTCGCGCTGGAACGACATCGTCAGCAGCACCAACCAGGGCGCGGCCACAGCGAGTCGTGCACCGTTCACCGCCCAGCTCTGCCTGGCCTCGAGCTCGGACCGCGTCCTTGCATCGTCCCGGAGGTGCGCGGACAGGTTGCGGAGCAGTCGGCCGAGATCGCCCCCGCCGACCTGCCGGGCGACGCGCAGACCCTCGACCACGCGGTCGCCGACCGGGTCCGCCAACCTCTCCTTCAAGCGGTCGAGGCACTCCTCGAACCGTCCGGAGAGCTGGTAGT
>CADCUK010000091.1 GCA_902805865.1 uncultured Nocardioidaceae bacterium
GGTCCGCCGGCTCCGGGGCCCTGCTCGACTGGGCGGTCTGCGCGGTCATGGCGGTGCTCGCGCTGGTGTTCCTGCGCAGCCTCTTCGACGCCCGGACCCCGCTGCTGGTCATCGACGAGCTCGGCGTGCGGATGCGGCTGGCCAACCACTGGCGCGGCCTGCCCTGGGACGCCGTCGAGACCGTCACCGTCGCGGCGCCGCGGGGGCCGTTGCGCGACGGCCGGGTCGTCGTCGACCTCCACACCGCCGAGCGGGCCGTCGAGGGCCTCGACGGCCGCGCCCGGCGGCAGGCGGCGCTCAACCGTCGGCGGTACGGCGGGCCGCTCGCCGTCCCGCTCGGACTCACGACCCGGCTGACCGGCGCGGGCGCCGAGGAGATCACCGACCGCGTCGCGGCGCTGTCGGAGGGCCGGGCGGAGGTCGTCACGCTCGTCGCGCCCACCGGCCGGACCGCTCCCTCACCCCCGGTCACCGAGCCCGAGCCCGAGCCCGACCACGGACCCGCGGCCACCGACGACGACGTCGAGGTCGAGCCGGTCGCCGAGCCGGCGGCCGCGGCCGGCCACGGTGTCGTCGGGTCGCTGCGGCGCGTCCGTTGGCTCCGCCGCCCGGGCCGTCCGGTCGAGGCGGACGGCACCGACGAGCCGGACGTCGACGAGGTGCCCGGCGCCGTCGACGAGGCCCCGGGGGCGGCCGCCGAGGCCGGCCCCACCGCCGAGGCCGTCCTCCCCGCGGAGGAGGTCGACGAGCAGCGCACGGCGACCTCCGGTGAGCCGGTCGCGCTCCGCCGGATCGGCGAGGTCACGACCGCGGTGACGAGCGCGGTGACCGGGGCGGTCACCGACGTGGTGACGAAGGCCGTGGCCCCGGTCCACGAGCGGGAGGCCACCGACTCCCGCGTCCGGGCGATCGCCCGGCTCGGGGACCCCGTCGCGCCGCTCGTCATCGACGACTTCCGCCCCGAGCCGGCGTACGACCCGGTCGTCGGGCCCGAGCTCGCCGCCGCCCGGACCCGCGTCGGCCTGTCGGTCGACGAGCTCGCCGACCGCACCCGGATCCGGCCCCACGTCATCGAGTCGATCGAGGTCGACGACTTCAGCCCGTGCGGCGGTGACTTCTACGCCCGCGGACACATCCGCACGCTGGCCCGGGTCCTGGGCAAGGACGCGGCCCCGATGCTCGCCCAGTTCGAGGACCGCTACGCCACCGCGCCGGTCAACGCGCGCCGCGTCTTCGAGGCGGAGCTGGCGACCGGTCTGACCGGCAGCATGCGCAGCACGGTCGGCGGCCCGAACTGGACGCTGCTGGTCGGTGCGGTGCTGACGCTGATCCTGATCTGGAGCGGCGTGCGGCTCTTCGCCGGCGACTCGCAGGAGGTCTACGAGAACCCGCCGCCGGTGCTCAACGGCTCCGCCGGGCTGAGCAGCAGCTACGGCGAGCCGCGCACGCCCGCTGCTCCGCCGCCGGTGGCCACCACGTTGACCGCGGTCAACGCGGGTGCCAGCGTCGAGGTCCGTGACGGCGAGGGCAATCTCATCTTCGAGGGCGACCTCGTCATCGGTGAGGTCAAGCGCATCGAGGTGGACCCGCCGGTCACCGTCTCCAGCGACAACGGGGGAGCGCTCGCCGTGACCCTGAACGGCCGCGACATGGGCTTCATCGGACAGCCGGACCAGCCCGCCACCGAGGTGTACCAGCGCCCCAGCAGCTGAGTCCGCACCATGGAACGCGATTCGGACATTTCGCTGTTTCACGACATCTGCCCCACGCCCTGAGTAAATTCTGAGCCGTTCGCACGTTTCCCTGGGCGGGTTCGCCCACAGGGTTGACCGGGAGCTCAGATGGATACATCGACCACGACGACCGACGACGGGATCCCGTCCGGCACCGTCGTCGTTGAGACGCGGACGGTGCGCCGCCCGGTAGGCAAGGTCTACTGGGTGGGCGCCGTGATCGTCGTGCTGCTGCTGACGATGGGGGTCGGGGTCTCCCGCGGCCCCGGCATCGAGCAGGCGCTGAAGGAGGACGTGCAGGCCGCCCTCACCGACGCCGGCTTCGACGACGTCAACGTCTCGGTCGACGGCCGGATGGTCACCGCGAACGTGCCGACCGGCGTCGAGGCCGACGAGGTCAAGAAGGTCGTCAGCGAGGTCGACGGTGTCTCCGCGGTGTCCGCGATGCTCGTCTACGCGTCGTACGCCGAGGCGCGCGACTGTGCCGACCTGCAGGCCAAGCTCGACAAGGCCACCGGGAACCAGCGGATCCCGTTCTCGGGCGGATCCAGCGAACCGAGCCGGGAGGGCACCCAGATGCTGCGTGAGGTCGCGAGGCTGCTCGAGGCCTGCGAGAGCTCGGTCGTGTACGTCGGTGGCCACACCGACCCAGGGACGCGCTTCGGCTCCACCCTCTCGCTGGACCGCGCCAAGGTCATGACCAGGCTGCTCAAGGACTGGGGCGTCGGCAAGGACCGGCTGGAGCCTCGCGGCTACGGCGACCAGTTCCCGATCGACAAGTCCCGTGGTGCCTCCGCCCGAGCCAAGAACGAACGCGGCTCCATCGTCGTCAGGAGTCAGTGACATGTGGTTCCTCTTCGTCGAGATCTTCTTCCTGATCACGCTGTCCTTCGTCGCAGGGGCAGGTCTCACCGCCCTTGCCCTGCGCATCGTCCTGCGCTCCACCGACAACGAGACGACCAGCACCAGTGAGGTGACGTCATGACGTGGCTTGTGCAGGAAATCTGGCTCTGGATGGTGCTGGCCGCCCTCGCGGGCGCGGTGCTCACCGGCTTCTTCTCCACCACGGAGGTGAAGTCGGAGCGTTGGGTGCCGACGCCGGTGCCCGAGGACGTCGAGGTCGAGGAGGCACCGGCATCTGCTGCGGTGGCGTCCGGACCCGTCGAGGACGACGAGGTCTTCACGTCGCCGTTCCCGGAGTTCCAGGCCACCTCCGGCCCGCGTCCGTGGGAAGAAGAGGAGCTGTGGACCCGGCCCGCACGAGGTGCTGCTGCTCCCGTCGCTGCCGACACCGCCCCGACCACTGCGGACGACGGTTCGTACGAGACCGACGAGTGGACCGATGCAGCGGACAGCTGGCGTGGCTGGGCCGCGGAGGCGACCGCCGCGCCGGTCGAGGACGCGGACGTCGCTCCGTCAGACGCCTGGGGCGACTCTGAAGAAGCCGACGTGCCTGCGCAGGCCGACGAGGTTGCGGCTGACGTCGTTCCCTCGGACCCGTTCCCGGCACTGCCGGTGGCAGCCGACGCTGAGCCGGCCGTCCACGAGGTTGCACCCGAGGTTGAGGGTGTCCACCAGGACGAGGTCAACAGCCCCGAGGAGGTTGAAGCTCCGGTTGAGGTTGAAGCCGGCGAGCCCGCGGGTGTCGCGGGTGTCGACGAGGACCCGGTCAAGGCCACCGTCGAGGAGCCCGCGGCCGAGGAGGTAGCCCCGGTCGAGGAGCTCTCCGCCGCGGAGAAGATCCGCCTGGAGCTGGCGCGGCTCGAGGCCGAGATGGCGAAGCGGGAGGAGCGCAAGCGGGAGCTCCTCGAGGCAGAGCGCGTCGAGGCGGAGCGTCTCGGAGCGGAGCAGTCGAGGACGGACGAGCCTGTCGAGGCCGTGGTGACCGAGCCGGAGCCGCCGGCGCGCAAGCCGCGCAAGCGGTCGGCCCCCAAGCCCGTGGTCGTGGCTGAGGTGGCGCCCGAGCAGGCAGAAGCCGAGCAGCTGGAGGCAGAGCGGCTGGAGGCCGAGCGCGCAGCCCGGGCCAGCGCCCGGGCCAAGCGCGCCGCCGAGACGCGGGCCCGCAGGCAGGCCGAGCGCGGCGAGCAGGAGCGTGCCGAGGCAGAGCGTGCCGAGCAAGAGCGTGCTGAGACAGAGCGCGCCGAGACCGAGCGCGCCGAGCAAGAGCGCGCTGAGGCAGAGCGTGCCGAGCAGGAGCGTGCCGAGGCCGACGCCGAGAAGGCGCGGCTGAAGGCGGAGCGCGCCGCGGCGGCGCGCGAGCGGGCCAGGGCCAAACGGGCAGAGGCCGCCCGGCTCAGGGCCGAGCAGCAGGCAGCCGAGCGGGCGGAGGCCGAGCGTCTGGTGGCGCAGCGCCTGGAGGCCGAGCAGCTGCAGATCGAGCAGGCGAAGAGCCTCGAGGAGGCGCTCACCGCCGAGGAGGCGCCCACCAGCGACTCGTGGGTTCCCCCGGCCGACGACAGCGACGACTGGAAGCAGGGTCCGTTCGGTCCCGGTTCGGCGTACGCCGCCTTCGACGGCTCGGCCCCCCGTGGCCACTCGATCAAGGCGAACCTGAGCACGAAGCTGTACCACTCGCGCCAGTCGCGGTTCTACAGCCGCACGCAGGCCGATGTGTGGTTCGCGTCCGAGGAGCACGCCGAGGCGGCCGGCTTCACCCGCTGGGACCAGCGCGGCAGCATGGCGCACTCGGTCGGGCCGCAGGGCGCGGCGCACGAAGGACCCGCGGCCTGACGTCGGGCGGCGTGCCGCCCGTGAAGGCGGCGTGCCGCAAAGCACACCGACGTCAGGTCGGCTGGATGCGGCACTCCGAGGGTCCAGCCGTCATACTCGAAGCGGCTATGACTACCGGTACTGCTTCTCCTCCCAGCACCTCCGGCCCCTCGACGCTCGACAGTGAGCGGGATGCGGCGTCGGTTGCTGCCGCACGCCTCACGACGGTCGCCATGGTCACCCTCGGCTGCGCCCGCAACGAGGTGGACTCCGAGGAGCTCGCCGGTCGGCTCGAGGCCGGGGGATTCCAGCTGGTCGACGACCCGTCGGACGCCGAGACCGTGGTGGTGAACACCTGTGGGTTCGTCGAGGCCGCCAAGAAGGACTCCGTCGACACGCTGCTCGCGGCCGCCGACCTGAAGGGCTCCGGGACGACCCAGGCGGTCGTCGCGGTGGGCTGCCTCGCCGAGCGCTATGGCAACGAGCTCGCCGCGTCGCTGCCGGAGGCCGACGCCGTCCTCGGGTTCGACGACTACCCCGACATCGCCGACCGCCTCCGCGGCATCCTGGCGGGCGAGGCCCACCAGGCCCACACCCCGCAGGACCGGCGCAAGCTGCTGCCGATCTCGCCCGCGGCGAGGAACGCCGAGAGCGCCGGGGTCGTGGTGCCCGGTCACACCATCGCGGCCCCCGACCTGCCGGCCGGCCTCGCCCCCCAGGCCGGCCCCCGCGCCGTACGACGCCGCCTCGACGGCGGACCGATGGCTCCGCTCAAGCTGGCGAGCGGGTGCGACCGTCGGTGCTCGTTCTGCGCGATCCCGAGCTTCCGCGGCTCGTTCGTCTCCCGCCGCCCCTCCGACGTGCTGGGGGAGGCGCGCTGGCTCGCCGAGCAGGGGGTCAAGGAGCTGTTCCTGGTCAGTGAGAACTCGACTTCCTACGGCAAGGACCTCGGCGACCTGCAGCTCCTCGAGACGCTGCTGCCCGAGCTCGCTGCGGTCGACGGTGTCGAGCGGGTCCGGGTCTCCTACCTGCAGCCCGCCGAGACGCGACCGGGGCTGATCCGGGCCATCACCGGCACCGACAAGGTGGCCGACTACTTCGACCTGTCGTTCCAGCACGCCGCGGGTGGGCTGCTGCGCCGGATGCGCCGCTTCGGCGACCCCGACAGCTTCCTGTCGCTCCTGGACGACATCCGCCGACAGGCCCCCCTCGCGGGCGTCCGTTCCAACGTCATCGTCGGGTTCCCCGGCGAGACCGAGGACGACCTCGAGACGCTGTGCGACTTCCTCGTCGCCGGCCGGCTCGACGTGGTCGGGGTCTTCGGCTACTCCGACGAGGACGGCACCGAGGCCGCGTCGTACGACGGCAAGCTCGACGTCGAGGAGATCCGGGCCCGGACCGAGCACGTCACGTCGCTGGTGGAGGAGCTGACCGCCCAGCGGGCCGAGGACCGCATCGGCGAGCAGGTGAGCGTGCTCGTCGAGCGCGTCGACGGCAAGGACGCCGAGGGTCGCGCCGAGCACCAGGGGCCGGAGGTCGACGGTGTCACCACCCTTCTCGACGCCGGCGACGCTCGTGACCTGAGGCCCGGCGACCTCGTCGCTGCTGTCGTCGTCGACTCCGAGGGGGTCGACCTGGTCGCCGAGGTGGCTCGATGACCGACCGGTCTGAAGAGGTGCCGGTGGCCACCGAGACGGGGGCGCACACGCCCAGCAACTGGAACGTGCCGAATGCGCTGACCACGCTGCGCATCCTCATGGTGCCGTTCTTCGCATGGGCGCTGCTCGTCGACGACGGTCAGTCGTCGGGCTGGCGCTGGGTCGCCTTCGGGCTGTTCGTCGCCGCGATGATCACCGACAAGATCGACGGTGACCTGGCCCGGAAGCACAACCTGGTCACGAACTTCGGGAAGATCGCCGACCCGATCGCCGACAAGGCGCTGACCGGGATGGCGTTCATCGGCCTCTCGATCATCGGCGAGCTGTGGTGGTGGGTGACGGTCGTCGTCCTGGTGCGCGAGTGGGGCATCACGCTGATGCGGTTCTGGCTGATCCGGCAGGGCGTCGTCCTGCCGGCGAGCCAGGGCGGCAAGCTCAAGACGACGGTGCAGACCCTGGCGCTAGCACTGCTGATCATCCCGCTGCGGATGTTCGAGGGCTTCTGGGAGCCGGTGGGCACCGTGGTGTGGTGGATCGCGATGGTCTCGATGGCGGCGGCGGTCGCCCTCACCGTGTGGACCGGGCTCGTCTACGTCGTCGGGTCGGTGCAGGCGCAGCGGCAGGCCAAGCAACGCGCCTGACCCCTGACCCCTGACCCCCTGACAGAGCGGGCGGACGGTGCCAACATGGGTGCGGACGCGGCATCCTGGGTCGGCTCTGACTGAGGGCGAAGATCTCC
>CADCUK010000092.1 GCA_902805865.1 uncultured Nocardioidaceae bacterium
TCGCCCGGTTCTACCCCCACCAGCGC
Source organism: uncultured Nocardioidaceae bacterium (assembly GCA_902805865.1). Classification (GTDB taxonomy): domain Bacteria; phylum Actinomycetota; class Actinomycetes; order Propionibacteriales; family Nocardioidaceae; genus Marmoricola_A. The sequence continues at coordinate 27 of CADCUK010000092.1, forward strand.
ACCCGCGAGCACATCCGGGCCCGCACCGACGAGTCGTTCAACAAGACCTACGGGATCGTGCACCCCGGGGAGCAGTGGGAGAGCGACCGGCGCAGCCGGCTGTCGCCGATGTACGCCGACCAGGAAGCCCGCGGGGCGATGTTCTTCGAGACCGCCGGCTGGGAGCGGCCGCACTGGTACGAGTCCAACGCCCACCTCCTCGAGGAGTACGGCGACCGGGTGATGCCCCGTGAGCACGAGTGGGACTCCCGCTGGTGGTCGCCGATCATCAACGCCGAGCACCTGGCCATGCGCGACCGCGCCGGGATCGTCGACCTGTCGGCGTTCGCGATCTTCGACGTCGTCGGCCCCGGCGCCCTCGACGCCGTCCAGCGAATCATCGTGTCGCAGGCCGACGTGCCGCTGGGCAGGGTGATCTACACGCCCGTGCTCGACGCCCGCGGTGGGTTCCGCTCGGACCTCACCGTCATGCGGCTCGCCCACGACCGGTTCCGCGTCGTCACCGGCGGCGCCCACGGCATGGTCGACAAGAAGTGGTTCTCCGACCTGATGCCCAAGGACGGCTCCGCGCACGTCGTCGACGTGACCTCGGCGTACACCACGATCGGGCTGTGGGGACCGCGGGCACGCGACATCCTCGGCCAGCTCACAAGCGCCGACATCAGCCACGAGGGCTTCAAGTTCGGGACGTGCCGGGAGATCGAGGTCGGGTCGCTGACGGTGCTCGCCTCCCGGATCTCCTACGTCGGCGAGCTCGGCTGGGAGCTGCACGTGCCGTTCGAGCACGGCGCCCGCCTCTGGTCGGAGCTGCACGAGGCGGGGGAGCCGCACGGCGCGGTGCCGGTGGGCATCGGCGTCTACGCGACCACCGGTCGGCTGGAGAAGGGCTACCGCGCCTACGGGTACGAGCTCGACTCCGAGCGCACGATCGTCGAGGCCGGGATGCAGCGCCCCAAGGTGAAGACCGCTGACTTCGTCGGCCGCGAGGCCTACGTCAAGCAGCGTGAGGAGGAGCCGCGCACGGTGCTGTGCACGCTCACCGTCGACGACCACACGTCCGCCTCGGGCACCAAGCGGTACATGCTCGGCGGAGAGCCGATCCTCACCCGTGCGGGCGGCGAGCTCGTCGACGGGCACGGCCACCGCCCGTACGTCACCACCGCAGGCTCGGCACCGTCCCTGGGCAAGCACGTGCTGATGGCCTACCTGCCTCCGGACCAGGCGACCGTCGGCAACGAGCTCGCGGTGTCCTACATGGAGGAGCTCTACCCGGTGACCGTGGGCTCGGTGGACGCCGGCTCACTGTTCGACCCGGGCAACGACCGGCTCAAGAGCTGAGGAGCGGCAGCATGGACGTCCTCGTCTGCATCAAGCGGGTGCCCGAGATCGCGGGTGCCGTGACGCTGACCGACGACTCGATGGCGGTCGACGCACGTCACGTCGGCTACACGGTGAGCCCGCACGAGGAGTGCGCGGTCGAGCTGGCCGTGCAGGTCGCCAAGGCGACCGACGGCTCGGTCACCGTGCTGTCGGTCGGCACCGACGACGCGATCCAGCAGCTCCGCGACGCCCTCGCCGTGGGCTGCAGCGCCGCGGTCCTCGTCGAGGCGGACGCGGACCGGTACGGGCCGGCTGACGTCGCGGCCGCGGTGGCGGAGGTCGTGACCGCGCACGAGTCGCAGGGACGCTCCTACGGGCTGGTGCTGCTCGGCAACGACGCCGCGGACACCGGTGACTTCCAGGTCGGCATCAGGCTCGCCTACGCGCTCGGGCGGCCCGTGCTCACGGGTGCCGCGACCCTCGAGCTCGAGGGCGACCGGGTGGTCACGCGTGCCGAGGGACCCGAGGGCACCGAGGTCTCCGAGGCGCCGCTCCCGGCGGTCGTCACGGTCGTCGAGGGCGGCGTGGAACCGCGCTACCCGTCGGTTCCCGGGCGCATGAAGGCCAAGCGGGTGCAGGTCGAGACGGTCACCCCGACGTCGTCGCCGACCGGCTCCGGTCGGATGCGGCTCAAGCTGCCGCCTCCTCCGGCGAGCGAGGTCGAGGTGCTGGGCAAGGGCGCCGACGCCGCGCCCGCCGTCGTGGACCTGCTCGAGCGGCTGGGGGTCCTCCGATGATCCTGGTCCTGGTCGAGACTCTGGGCGACGAGGTCGTCGAGGTCTCCCGTGAGGCACTCACCTTTGCCCGCGAGCTCGGCGACGACCTCGGCGCGATCGTCATCGGCGGGCAGGCTGCTCCGTTCGCCGAACAGCTCGGCGGCTACGGGGTCCGCGAGGTCCTCGAGGTGACCGGCGACCCGTTCTCGGCGTACGCCCCGGCCGTGTGGGCGGCGGCGGTGCAGACCGCGGTGCAGCAGACCGGGGCCTCAGCGGTCCTGGCCACCGGCACCCCACGCGGCAACGAGATCCTCGCCCACGTCGCCTGCCGGCTTGGGGTGGCCATGGCGGCCAACGTGGTCGCGGTCGACAGCCGCCAGCCGTTGCAGGTCAGCCGCCAGGTGCTCGGCGGTGCCGCGATGGAGGAGATGTCGCTGGACACCAGCCCGGCGGTGCTCTCGGTGGCGGGCCACGCCCTGGAGGCGCAGCCGGCCGCCGAGGCGACGGCCTGCTCGGTCCGCGCCCTCGAAGTCACGGTCGACGAGCGCGACCTCGCCGCCCGGGTCGTCCGCACCGAGGTGGGGGAGTCGGCCGACAGCGGCACGCTCAAGTCCGCGAAGGTCGTGATCGGCGCGGGGCGGGGTGCCGGAGGACCGGACGGGTTCAACGACGTCCTCGAGCTCACCGAGCTGCTCAACGGCGCGCTCGGGGTGTCCCGGGTGGTGACCAGCCTCGGGTGGCGACCGCACCGCGAGCAGGTCGGCCAGACCGGCTCCAAGATCGCACCCGACGTGTACATCCCGTGCGGCATCAGCGGCGCCATCCAGCACTGGGCCGGTTGCTCCAGCGCGAAGGCGATCCTCGCCATCAACACGGACGCCGACGCACCCATGGTCACCAAGGCCCACTACGCCGTCATCGGCGACATGCACGAGGTGGTACCGGCGATCAACGCCGAGATCCGCCGTAGGAAGGGATGAACCGCATGCAGTCCGACCTCGCCATCGCCCGCTCCGCCCCGCTGAAGCCACTCGACGAGATCGCCGCGTCGATGGGGATCGGGGCGCAGTTCCTCGAGCCCTACGGCGAGAACGTCGCCAAGATCAAGCTGCAGGCGATCGAGGAGCTGGCCAGCAGGCCCAAGGCCAAGTACGTCGTCGTCACCGCGATCACGCCGACGCCGCTCGGCGAGGGCAAGACCACGACCACCGTCGGCCTGGGCCAGGCGTTCAAGCACATCGGCAAGCGCGCCACGATCGCGATCCGGCAGCCGTCGATGGGCCCCACCTTCGGCATCAAGGGCGGTGCCGCCGGTGGCGGCTACTCGCAGGTCATCCCGATGGAGCTGCTGAACCTGCACCTGACCGGCGACATGCACGCGGTCACGGCTGCCCACAACCTGCTGACCGCGATGGTCGACAACTCGCTGCACCAGCGCAACCCGTTCGGTCTCGACCCGCACAACATCACCTGGCGCCGGGTCCTCGACGTCAACGACCGCGCGCTGCGCAACATCGTCGTCGGTCTCGGCTCGCGGGAGGACGGGGTCACCCGCCAGAGCGGCTTCGACATCACCGCCGCGTCCGAGGTGATGGCGGTCCTCGCCCTCGCCACGTCGCTGCAGGACCTGAGGAGCCGACTCGGCCGCATCGTCGTGGGCTACACCCGCGACGGCGACCCGGTGACCGCCGAGCAGCTCAAGGCCGCCGGCGCGATGACCGTCATCATGCGCGAGGCCATCAAGCCGAATCTCCTGCAGACGCTGGAGAACACCCCGGTGCTGGTCCACGCAGGACCGTTCGGCAACATCGCCCACGGCAACTCCAGCGTGGTCGCCGACCTCGTCGGCATCCACGGCGGGGACTTCCTGGTGACCGAGGCCGGTTTCGGCGCGGACATCGGCGCGGAGAAGTTCTTCAACATCAAGTGCCGCACCTCGGGGCTCAGCCCGGACGCCGCGGTCGTGGTCGCCACGGTGCGGGCGCTGAAGGCGCACTCCGGTCGGCACAAGATCATCGCGGGCCGTCCGCTGCCGCCGGCGCTGCTCGAGGAGAACCCCGACGAGGTGCACATCGGCGGCGCCAACCTGCGCAAGCAGATCGAGAACGTCCGGCTCCACGGCGTGTCACCGGTGGTGGCGATCAACGCGTTCCCCGGTGACCACCCCAGCGAGCACGAGGCGATCCGCCAGATCGCCGAGGAGGCCGGTGCCCGGGTCGCGGTGTGCACCCACTTCGCCGACGGCGGTCGCGGGGCGACCGAGCTGGCCGAGGCTGTCGCCGAGGCGGCCGACGAGCAAGTCGAGTTCCGGTTCCTCTACCCCGACGACGCGTCGCTGCGGACCAAGATCGAGACGATCGCCACCAAGGTGTACGGCGCGGACGGGGTCGCCTACGACCTGGCCGCCGAGAAGCAGCTGGAGACCTACGAGCGCAACGGGTTCGGCAAGCTGCCGGTCTGCATCGCCAAGACGCACCTGTCGATCTCGAGCGACCCGACGCTGAAGGGTGCCCCCACCGGGTGGAAGCTGCCGGTGCGCGAGGTCCGCGCCAACGTCGGCGCCGGGTTCGTCTACCCGATCTGCGGCGACATGCGGACGATGCCGGGGCTCAGCGGGAACGCCGCCGCCACCTCGATCGACATCGACGCGGACGGCGAGATCGTCGGCCTGTCGTGAAGGATGGAGGCATGGCTGAGCCAGACCTCCTCGACCTCACGCTCGGCGCGTTCCTCACCCGGGTCGCCGAGCCGACGCCGGCGCCGGGAGCCGGCGCGGTGTCGGCGACCGTGGTGGCGCTGGCTGCCGGGCTGACAGCGATGTCGGCCGGGCTGTCGCGCCGGCAGCTGCCCGACGCCGAGGCGATGGCTGCTCGGGCCGTGGAGCTCCAGGACCGGGCCCGGCCCCTCGGTCAGCGCGACGGGGAGGCCTATGCCGGCGTGCTGGCCGCGCAGCGGTTGCCGTCGGACGACCCGCGCCGGGCGGATGCGCTGCGGGCCGCGTTGTCCGACGCCACCGACGTGCCGCTGGAGATCGCGACGATCGGCGCGGCGGTGCTCGACATCGCCGCCGACGTCGTACGCCGGGGCAACCCGAACCTGAAGGGGGACGCCCTCACCGCGTGCCTGATGGCCCAGGGTGCCGTCCGCTCCGCCGCGGCCCTGGTGGAGCTGAACCTGTCCGGTGACGAGGACGACCCCCGCCGGCGCCGGGCGGCGGAGCTGGTGCGCTCGGTGAGCGAGATCCCGGCGGGCTAGAGTCGACGTCATGGAGGAACGCCTCGTCGAGCTGGCCCAGAAGCTGGCCGCAAGCCTGCCCCCGGGCGACCTGGACCAGACCCTGAGCCGGATCACGGCCGCCGCGGTCGAGGTGCTGCCCGACGTCTCGATGTCGAGCATCTCGATCCAGCACAGCGACGGGAAGCTCGATACGGTGGCACCGACCCACGACGTGCTCTGCGAGGTCGACGCGAGGCAGTACGAGCTCCGCGAGGGCCCGTGCTACGAGGCTGCCGCGGACGCCGGCAACATCGTGTCGACGGACGTGGCGAACGACGACCGCTTCCCCCGCTACCGGGCCGTCGCGGTCGAGGCAGGGATCCGTGCCCAGGTCGGCGTCCGGCTCTTCGACAGCGCCAAGTCCCAGGGTGCTCTCAACCTCTACTCCGACCGGGTCGGGGCCTTTGAGGACCTGGGGTCCCTCGCGGACCTGTTCCGCGAGCAGTCGGCGATGGCACTCGCCTACGCCCAGGAGGTGCAGACGCTGCGGGACGCGGTGACGACCCGTCAGCTCATCGGTCAGGCCGTCGGCATCGTCATGGAGCGGTACCAGCTGAACGACCAACGCGCCTTCGCGTTCCTCGCCCGGCTGTCCTCGACCCGCAACGTCAAGCTCCGGGTCGTCGCCGAGGAGGTCCTCGCGGAGCTCGGCCGGTCGGAGTAGCCTCAGCGGCCGCGGTGCTCCGTGCCGACGCGGACGAGGTTCCCGCTGCGGTCGACGACAGCGAACTCCCGCATCCCGTAGTCGGTGGTCACCGGCGCGACGACGCGGCTGCCCGTCGACGCGTCGGCGACGACTCTCGAGGCCCACTGGGCATGCAGCGCGTCGGCGTCGTCGACGTACAGGTAGCAGCCGCTCGCCGTGCTGAGCGGGTCCACGTCCGGGTCGAGGAAGAAGTGCAGCCAGATGTCACCGCGCCCCAGGATCAGGTAGTCCCACTCCTCGGGCGGAGCACCGCGGTTCTCGAAGCCGAGTGCCTCGTAGAACACCAGCGTCTCGCGCAGGTCGCGGCTCGGAAGGATCGGGACGGCCAGCTCCATGACCCGACCCTAGGGCCGCCTCCGAAACTCAGGCCAGCAGGTCGTGGCCCCGCCGCAGCCGCTCGGCTGCCTCGGTGACCACCCGGTCGACCAGCTCCTCGCAGGTCGGCAGGTCGTCGAGCACGCCCACCACCTGGCCGGACGCGAGCACGCCGGCGTCGACGTCCCCGTCGACGAGGCCGGCCTTCAGCATCGTCGGGGTGTTGGCCGCGAGCACCATTTGCGACCACGAGCGTTCGCTGCCCTTCTTCATCGACCGGCCGTCGGTCGCGAGCTCCCGCCACGTCATCCCGCTCATGCGCTTGAACTCCAGCGTCCGCCGAGCGGTCGGGCCGAGACGGCGTACGCCGTGGGCCTGCTCCACCTCCTCGACGAGCTTCGTGCGGAGC
>CADCUK010000093.1 GCA_902805865.1 uncultured Nocardioidaceae bacterium
CGATCATGGACCGCGCCCTCGAGGCGGGCATCAACTTCTTCGACACCGCCAACGTCTACGGCTGGGTCAAGGGTGAGGGCATCACCGAGCAGATCGTCGGCCGTTGGTTCGCCCAGGGCGGTGACCGGCGCGAGAAGACCGTGATCGCGACCAAGCTCTACGGCTCGATGAGCGACTGGCCCAACGACACCTTCCTGTCCGCGCGGAACATCCGGCACGCCTGCGACGCCTCCCTGCGCCGGCTGCAGACCGACCACATCGACCTCTACCAGATGCACCACGTCGACCGGGCGACGCCGCTGGACGAGATCTGGGAAGCCTTCGAAGTCCTGCGCGACCAGGGGAAGGTGCTGTACTTCGGCTCGTCCAACCACGCCGGCTGGCACATCGCGAAGTCGATGGAGACCGCTCGGAGGCGCGGGCGGCCGGGGTTGGTCAGCGAGCAGTCGATCTACAACCTGCTCAAGCGCGAGGTCGAGCTCGAGGTCCTTCCGGCCTGCCAGGACTACGGCCTCGGCGTGATCCCGTGGTCGCCGCTGCACGGTGGCCTTCTCGGAGGGATCATCCGCAAGACCGAGGAGGGGAAGCGCCGGTTGACCGGTCGCGCAAAGGACGGGCTCGAGGAGAACCGGGAGGCGATCCAGCAGTGGGAGGACCTCTGCGACGAGCTCGACGAGCAGCCGGCCGACGTGGGGCTGGCGTGGCTGCTCCACCAGGAGGCCGTCACGGCGCCGATCATCGGCCCCCGCACGATGGAGCAGCTCGACGGCAACCTGCACGCGCTGTCGATCACGCTCGACCAGCAGGTCCTCGACCGGCTCGACGAGATCTTCCCCGGGCCGGGACCGGCGCCGGAGTCCTACGCCTGGTGAACCTTGGCCCGCCGGCTACTCCCCCGTCGTGCCGTCGAGCAGCTCGCGCACCGCATCGGCGTGGCCCGCGTGCCGGGCTGTCTCGTTGACGAGGTGGATGAGCACCCAGCGAAGGTCCTTGTCCGGGTCACCCTCCGAGCGCTGGGACAGCGGCATCGAGCGGACCGCGGCCTCGGTCGCGGCCGCCCTGTCCTGGTACGCCGCCAACGCCTGCTCGACCGTCAGCTCCGGCCCCGGTCGGAACTCGGACTCGGTGCGGCTGACGTCCTGGCCACCCATCGAACCGTCGATCCACCGCCACTCGACCCGGGTGAGGTGGTGCACGATGCCGATGAGCGGGATCAGCCGCCCCTCCGGCGTCCAGCGCGCCTCGTCCTCGCCGAGGCCGGCGACCTTGCGCACCACGGCGCCGCGCAGGTAGCGCAGCCACTGCAGGAACAGCTCGACCTCGTCGTCCGCCCCGACGGGGAACGGCGCGTCCTCCAGCCTCTCCATGGCGCCACGGTAGCGGCGGCGCTGCTGGTACTAGGACCATCGGGCAGGGTAAATCAACGCGAAACGCCCAACACGCGGGCCGCACGGACGGCACGCTGGCAACGTCCGCCTCGACCCGCGAGGCGCACAGACCCGAAGGCAATGCCATGTCCGTGTTCTGCACCCGCCACCGCCCCGCCCTCCTGCTGACCGCAGGCGCTCTCGCCCTCAGCTCTGCCGTCCTCGCCTCTCCCGCCCACGCCGCTCGCGCGGACCGCGACGGCGACGGGATGCCCAACCGTTGGGAGAGCAGCCACGGGCTGAACCCCGACCGGGCGGACAGCCGTGCGGACAAGGACGATGACCGGCTGAGCAACCTCGCGGAGTACCGCCGCGGTGGCCACCCCGACGACGAGGACACCGACAACGACGGCCACGACGACGGCGACGAGGTCCGGGACGGGTTCGGCTCCACCAAGGTCGACGACCGCGACTCCGACGACGACGGCACCCGCGACGGTGACGAGGACTCCGACGACGACGGCATCGACAACGAGGACGAGGACGACTCCGACGAGAGCTGTGACGACGACTCGGACGACAGCGACGACGACGACAGCGACTCCGACGACGTCTCGGACGAGGACGAGAACGACTTCGGCTTCCGCGCCGGCGACGACGACTCCGACGACGACGGGCTGCCCGACGGCGAGGAGGACTCCGACGACGACGGCCAGAGCAACGAGGACGACGACGACTCCGACGACGACAGCTGCGACGACAGCGACGAGGACGCGGACGACCTCCTCGGGCCGATCGTGTCGTTCGACGAGGAGACCGGTGACCTCGTCGTCGACACCGTGGCCGCCGGGCTGATCACCTTCGTCGTCACCGACGACACCGAGATCGAGTACGACAGCTCGGGCTCCGGCTCCGGCTGGGACGGCGACACCGACGACCTCACGCCGGGCGCGATCGTGGTCGAGGTCGACCTCGAGGACGACGGCACGCTCGAGGAGATCGAGCTCGCCCGCCCGGTGGTCGACTGACCCACTGGTACGTCGTGCCGGGGCCCAGCATCAGCCGAGGCCGGCCGAGCCCCGGCCGCGGCCGGCTCAGCGCCAGCCGAGCTCCGGCGCGACGTGGCGCAGCAGGCTGTCGAGCACGTGCACGTTGTAGTCGACCCCCAGCTGGTTGGGGATCGTCAGCAGCAACGTGTCGGCAGCTGCGACGGCCTCGTCGTCGGCGAGCTCCTTGACGAGCTGGTCGGGCTCACCGGCGTACGTCTTGCCGAAGCGGGCGCGGCCGCCCTCGAGGTGGCCGACCTGGTCCTGGCTCCCTGACTCGTGGCCGAAGTACGCACGGTCCATGTCGCTGACGATCGGGAAGATGCTGCGGCTCACCGACACCCGCGGCTCCCGCTCGTGACCGGCTGCCTTCCAGGCGTCGCGGAACCGCTGGATCTGCTCGGCCTGGAGCTGGTGGAACGGCACCCCGGTGTCCTCGGTGAGCAGCGTCGAGCTCATCAGGTTCATGCCCTGCTCGCCGGCCCACTCGGCGGTCCCCCGCGAGCCGGCACCCCACCAGATCCGGTCCCGCAGTCCCGGCGCGTGCGGCTCGAGCCTCAGCAGGCCGGGCGGGTTGGGGAACATCGGCCGCGGGTTCGGCTGGGCGAACCCCTCACCCTTGAGCACCTCGAGGAGCACCTCGGTGTGCTGGCGGGCCATCGCGGCGTGGTCGGAACCGTCGGCGGGGACGTGACCGAAGTAGCGGTACCCATCGATGACCTGCTCCGGTGATCCCCGGCTGATGCCGAGCTGGAGACGACCGCCGGAGATCAGGTCGGCAGCACCCGCGTCCTCGGCCATGTACAACGGGTTCTCGTACCGCATGTCGATCACCCCGGTGCCGATCTCGATGCGGCTCGTCCGGGCGCCGATCGCGGCGAGCAGCGGGAACGGCGAGGCGAGCTGCCGCGCGAAGTGGTGCACCCGGAAGTACGCCCCGTCGACACCGATCTCCTCCGCGGCCACGGCCAGGTCGATGCCCTGCAGGAGGGCGTCCGAGGCGGTGCGTGTGCTGGAGTGCGGCGAGGGCGACCAGTGGCCGAACGACAGGAATCCGATGTTCTTCACGTCGGCTCAACAACGACGGGCCGCGATCCGTTCCGCGTCAGCGCGGCACCCTGAGCACGTTGACCGCGAAGTCCGACTCCGGGGTGAACGGGTCGAGGCCCCAGGTGGCGAACCGGTGCTCCAGCGAGAGCCCGGCGCTCCTCAGGTCGACGTTGAACTGCGCGTACGGGTAGTGCTGCTCGCGCCGGAAGCCGATGACGAGCCGACCTCCGGGGCGGGTGTGGTCACGCAGCCGCTCGATGACCGTGCCTTCGGTGCCGGGGGCCAGGAAGACCATCACGTTGCCCGCGCTGACGACGAGGTCGAACGGTTCGCCGTCCAGCTCCAGCTCGCTCAGGTCTGCGACGACGTACGTCGGACCGGGATGGTCGGCCCGGGCAGCGGCGACCAGCTCCGGATCCGCGTCGACACCCACGACGTCGTGGCCCCTTTGGTGCAGGGCTCCGGAGAGACGACCGGTGCCGCAGCCGGCGTCGAGGATCCGGGAGCCGCGGTCGACCATCGCGTCGACGAGCCGGGCCTCGCCCTCGAGGTCGGCTCCTTCGCTGGCGAGCGCGCGGAAGCGCTCGACGTACCACTGCGAGTGGCCGGGCTTGGTGTCGGTGAACCAGCGAGGGCGAACGGTCATGGGGTCAATGCTAGGAAGGGCTCATGAACCCTGTCTCCGTGCACCAGGCCATCGAGGAGCACCTCGCCAAGGCGAAGGAGTCGCCGCAGGGCCGCAGCTCGCACACGCTGGTCGGCGGTCACGACCGGGCGCTCCGGCAGACCCTCATCGCCCTCGAGGCGGGCGAGCGGCTCGCCGAGCACGAGGCGCCCGGCGAGGCGACGCTGCTGGTGCTCCGCGGCCGGGTCTCCCTCGGCACCTCCACGGGCGAGCAGCAGGTGGCTGCGCACGAGCTCGCGGAGATCCCTACGGAGCGTCATGACCTGACCGCGCACGAGGACTCCGTGGTGCTGCTGACGGTGGCGATGGTCTCGGGCAACCCGCCTCGAGCGTGACGACCGAGAGGGTCGTGCACCTCAGAGTGCGCCATGACGCACTGTGGGATGCACGACCTGGTCAGCGGTAGGTCAGCAGGTCGCTGTCGGTCTCCAGGTGGGTGTGCTCGTTGTACGTCGACAACGACAACCCTCGTTTGCCGGCGATCACCTTGGTGACGCCGGTGTTCACCGACACCCGGTTGAGCGCTGACCACAGCACGGCCAGCTGACCGGGCTCGACGGCGGCGCCGGCGGTGAGCAGCGCGGCAGCCATCGCGATCGGCCCGCCCGAGCTGGCGACGGCGACGACCCGGTGCTCGCGGACGACCTCCTCGGCACGCACCAGGGCGGCGGCGACCCGTTCGCGGAAGGCCGGGAACGACTCGGCGTAGTCGTCGTCGTGCTCCCCGGAGGACCAGCGGAGGGTGGCCTCCTCGAAGACCTGCTGGAACGCCTGCACGGGTCGCAGGGTGCGTGCCAGGTCTGCCTTCATCAGCGTGCGGTTGCGGTACATCGGCTTGTGCGCCTCGACGACGTGCTGGAAGTCGAACTCGTCCCAGCCCTCGTCGAGCCGGACCTCAACCTCCACGCCGGCGCCCTGCAGCAGCGCCTCCGCGGTCTCGGCGTGCCGGCGCATGTTGCCCCGCAGGACGAGGTCCGGCGACGCCCCTCGTGCGGCCAGCTCGGCTCCGAGCACCGAGGACTGCTGCTTCCCGCGGTCGGAGAGCGCGTCGTAGTTGCGTGCCCCGAACGAGGCTTGCCCGTGCCTGACGAGGAGCAGCCGGCTCACCGGCCGCTCCGCTCGACGCGCCGGATGATCCGGCGGCACCGGAGCTCGAGCATGATCGAGGCGAGCCAGAAGTGCCGGAACGCCGGGTTCGTCGTCTGCTTGTGGAAGTACCGGTAGTAGATCTGCTGCACGATCACCGCGAGCCGGAACAGCCCGAAGACCTCGTAGAACGCCCACTCGCGGTCGGTGAGCGACATCCCGGTGCGGTCGCAGTAGTAGTCGACGACCTCGCGGCGGCTCAGCATCCCCGGGGCGTGCGTGGGCTGGCGACGGAACGCGCGGAAAGCCGGCCCGTCGTCGGCCTGGACCCAGTAGGCGAGGGCGCCGCCGAGGTCCATCAGCGGGTCCCCCAGTGTGGCCATCTCCCAGTCCAGCAACGCGATCGGCCGCGTCGGGTCGTCGGGGTCGAGCACCACGTTGTCGAGGCGGAAGTCGTTGTGGATCAGGCAGGTACGCCGGTCGGCGGGCTGGTTGGCGTCCAGCCACTGCATGACGGACTCGAACGACCCGACGTTCCGGGTGCGTGCCTTGCGGTAGCGGTTCGACCAGCCGCCCACTTGGCGGGCGACGTACCCCTCCCCCCGGCCCAGCGACTCGAGCCCGGCCGCGGACGGGTCGACCGAGTGCAGGTCGACCAGCAGGTCCAGGACGTTGGTGCACAGCTGACGCACCTGGTCCGGCGGCAGGTCGAGACCGAGCTCCTTGCGCGGGATGTGGCCGGCCACCCGCTCCATCACGTAGAACTCCGAGCCGATCACCGAGTCGTCGTCGCAGAACGCGACCATCGTCGGCACCTGCGGGAACACCGGCGCCAGCGCCGACTGGATCCGGAACTCCCTGCCCATGTCGTGCGCGCCCTTGGCCTTCTGCCCGGCCGGTGGGCGCCGCAGGATGAGGTCGCGGACCGAGTCACCGTCAGCAGCGGCGTACCGCAGCAGGTAGGTGAGGTTGGAGGCGCCGCCCGAGAACTGTCGGACCTCGGGGGTGCCGTCCAGCCCGCGCCGGTCCTCGGCGTGCTCCCGCAGCCAGGCGGCCACCGCGGGCACGTCGAAGGCGTCCTCGGAGCGGACCGCCCGGGAACCCTGAACGTCGGTCACGAGTGGGTCACCGGGACGACTTGTACTTGCCCAGCTCGAGCCTCGCGATGAGGCCGAGGTGCACCTCGTCCGGGCCGTCGGCGAGCCGCAGCGCACGGGCGGTCGTCCAGGCACCGGCGAGCGGGTAGTCGTCGCTCATCCCGCCCCCGCCGTGGAGCTGCATCGCGAAGTCGATGACCTCCTGCGCCATCGTGGGCGCCGCCACCTTGATCTGGCTGACCTCGCTGATCGCGCCAAAGGAGCCCTCCGTGTCGAGCTTCCAGGCGGCGTGCAGCACCAGCAGCCGCGTGGACTCGATGGCGATCCGGGCCTTGGCGATGCGCTCGCGGTTGCCGCCGAGGTTGGCCAGCGGCTTGCCGAACGCAGTCCGCTCCTGTCCGCGCTGGCAGGCGAGCTCGAGTGCCATCTCGGCGAGCCCGATGAGCCGCATGCAGTGGTGGACGCGGCCCGGGCCGAGCCGGCCCCGCC